>NZ_CP173255.1:1272500-1610238 GCF_044881195.1 Sphingomonas sp. MMS24-J45
ATGGCGCGGCGGGGGCGGCGATCCTGGCAGTCGGCTTCCTGGTTGGCGTGCAATGGGGCGCGACCGGGCTCGCGGCTGCGTGGATCTGCGGCTACCCGCTCTATCTCGGCTTCAGTCTGTGGCGCGCTCTGCCGGTAATCGGCACGTCGCTGCGGGCCATCGCCGATGCGGTCGCGCCCGCTTTGCTCGCCGCGCTGGCTATGGCGCTGGTGGTGACGCTGGTCGATGGCGCGCTGCCGGTGCTTCCTTCTATTGTCCGCTTGCTGATTCTGGTCGGTATCGGCACGGGCGTTTACGGCTGCTGGCTGGCGGCCTTCTCGCGGCCGGTGCTGCGCGAGTTGATCGCGGTGGTGCGCAAGCAGCCACTCGCATCGATTTGACGTAAGGGCGCCGCGGCGAAGCCGCGTCGTCGGTCCTCGCGGTGCGAGGCCGTCCGGCCGTCGCCGTCTCGCGATCAGCCACGCTAATCGCGTGCGGCTAAACGGCCTGAATATAACTCCGCATCGCCTCGGCATCGGCCTCGATCCGATCGATACGATATTTGACCAGGTCGCCGATCGAAACGAATCCGATAACCCGATCATCCTCCATCACTGGCAAATGCCGAATGCGCCGCCGCGACATCAGCGACAGCGCCGCCATCACGGCATCGCTTGGCCCCACCGTAATGGCGGGGGCGGTCATCGTATCGCCGACCTTGCGCGCCATCGCGTCGGCGCCGTGTTCGGCGATCGCGTGGATCACATCGCGTTCGGAAAAAATGCCGACGACGCTCGCTCCATCCATCACCGGCACCGCGCCGACACGCCGCGTTGCCAGCACCGCAACCGCATCACCGACGCTTTGGTCGGCGGTGACCGAAATCACTTCACGCCCCTTATTGCTCAGGATTGCCGCGATCGTCATCGTCTCTCTCCTCTGCCGCTCTGTTCCGAGTCTCGAGGCGCTTGAGGATTTCACGTTTACGGCCATATGGGAAGCATGACGACTCCCCCCACCCCGGTTTCAGGCCTTTCCGATCCCGATTATGCCGCGTTCGCCTGGCGCCGGTTTCGCCGCATCCTGGGATGGATGGCCATCATCGCGGCCATCTTCATCGTGGCGGCCATTCTGGTGCTGCAGCATGTCTATGGCCCGATGGGCTGGGTCGCGATCCTTGCCGTGATCGGCGGAGCAGGCGGATCGATCATGCTGACCGCCGTGCTGATGGGGCTAATCTTCCTCAGTTCCGGGACGGGTCATGACGAAGCGGTCAAGGACATCGACTAGGTTCGGATGATGATCCCCGGCGGATAATGCGGCCCGGCCGCCCGGAAAATCAAACGGGCTGCAATCGCTTGCAGCCCGCTGATTGGATGTCCGTCGGCGGGGGTGGCCGACTTTATTCTGCGGTCGTGACCGCGCTTGCGGGCGGACGACCACGACGGCGGCGGGGCTTTTCGGCGACCTCGGCATCGTCGCCTTGCGGCTTCGCTTGGGCATCGCTCGGTGCCTCCGCCGATGGCGCGACACGCCCAGCCAGGAAACCGACATTTTCAAGGCCCGGACCGTCGGAGTCGACCGGCGCGGCTTCGCGGCGCGGGCGGCCACGGCCGCGGCGCGGCGCTTCGGCGGCATCGGGCGTGACAGCATCCAAGGGAGCGGGCGCTTCCTGCTCTACCGGTTCCGGTAGCGGGCGCGCACCGCGCTCGTAACGCTCGCGGCGCTGCGGGCGTTCGCCCTGCTCGTCGCGATTGCCCTCGGCCTGCCGCTCGGCGCCGCCCTCGGCCACATTGCCATTAGCGTTACCGTTCACGCGGGCGCGGTTGTCATAGTCCTGACCGTTGCCGCGCTGCTGATCACCGCGTCCTTCCGACGCGCCATTCAGGTCACGTTGGGCATTGCCGTTCTGATTATAGCCGCGATTGCCGTCCTGACGCCCGTCCTGACGATAGCCATTTTGCTGGCCACGGTTCTGCCCATCGCGCTGGCCCCGATTCTGGTCGCCGCGATTCTGCTCGCCCTGCGGTTGTTCGGCGCGCTCGCCCTCATCCTCATAATCGGGTTCGTCTTCGTCGAGCGTCGCGCCCTGAATACGCCGGGTCGAGACCGCCCCGCCGTTTTCCTCGAAGCGAGCGCGCGTTTCGGCAAGCACCCGAAAATAATGGTCAGCGAATTGCAAGTAATATTCGACGTTGACGCGGTCGCCCTGCATCTGCGCGTCGCGCGCGAGCGTCTTGTATTTCTCGAGCAATTGGGCGGCGTTGCCGCGTGCGCGGTTGTCGATGCGATTGCCGCTATCCTGGCGTCCCGAATTGCCACCCGACGAGCGCTGCTGCTGCCCGCCACGGCCACGACGGCGACCGGCCTGACGATTATTGATCAAGTTCTTGTTGTCCTGTCTTCAGAAACCAAACTGGCCGTGCTCCAAATATGGATGCAAATGCCCCTGCCCGGACCGACCGATCAACGGCGGAGCGTGCGTGCCACGGTCGCCGGACGACAGCGTCTCCATGACTAAAGGAGCGGACAACAGCCCATTTTCAACATGTTATGGTGAAAATGCGTGCCCCTGCGGGTTGCAATAGCCGCTTCGCCGACAATCTCCAAGCGGAATGTTGTGACGACGCGGTGACAAATCATGTCCGGTGTGTGGCGATGAGGGCGCGTGGGTTGCCGCCGAGATCGTGGCGCAGTGCGACAGCGAAGCCTGCAGGATCTAGCAGGGCGGTGACGGCAACGGCTTGAGTCGACCCGATTTCGAGGATCGCCGCACCGCCGGGGGCGAGCAAGGCGGGGAGTTGCGGGGCGATGATGCGGTAGTCGGCAAGGCCATCGGGGCCGGCGAACAGGGCGACGTCGGGTTCGTGTGCGCGCACTTCCTCGGGGAGGTTTTCGGCGGTGCCGATATAGGGTGGGTTGGCGAGGATCAGGTCGAACTCTCCGCTGAGACCGTCCGCCCAATTGCCTGCCCGAAAAACGGCGCGCGACGCCGACCCCAGCGCGGCGGCATTGCGCCTGGCATAACCGAGCGCTTCATCCGAAGCGTCGATCCCCAGCCCGTGCGCGTCCGGCCATTGATCGAGCGCCGCCAACAGCAACGTGCCCGGCCCGGTGCCGAGATCGAGAATGCGCAGCGCCGCGCCGGGATCACCGAAATGTTCGATCGCCGCCTCGATCAACGTCTCGCTATCTGCGCGTGGAACCAGGACGCCGGGGCCGACCGCCAGCTCGATCGTCCAGAAGGCGCGGGTACCGGTGATGTAAGCGATCGGCTCGTGCGCGAGACGGCGGGCGAGCAGCGGGGCAAAGCCTGGAGGTTCGGGCGCGTCGAGGTGCGCGAGGAGGAGCGCCTCGCGCGAGATACCGAGGGCGTGCGCCATCAGGAGTTCGGCATCCAAACGGGGAGTGTCGCTGACGGCGGTGAAGACGCGCGCTGCTTCAATCAGCGCGCTTCTAACTCCCTTCCCGCTTGCGGGAGGGGCTATCACGCCCAGCGCCGCGGCACAGCCGCGCCGTCGAACGCGGCATGGCCGCCTCGGCCGCTCTTGTGCGAGTCATGCTGCCGCACGCAGCAAGCCGCCCTACGAGTCAAGCGACGCCAGCCGCTCCGCCTCGTCCTGCGCGATCAGCGCGCCGATGAGGTCGTCCATCTCGCCCTGCAAAATCTCCGGCAGACGGTGGAGCGTCAAATTGATGCGGTGGTCGGTCACGCGGCCTTGCGGGAAATTGTAGGTGCGGATGCGCTCCGACCGGTCGCCCGATCCGACCATTGATTTGCGCGCGCCCGCGCGTTCGGCGTGGAGCCGCTCGCGCTCCGCCTCGTATAAGCGCGTGCGCAGAACTTTCAACGCCTTGGCCTTGTTCTTGTGCTGTGATTTCTCGTCCTGCTGGATCACCACCAGCCCGGAGGGAATGTGGACGATGCGCACCGCCGAATCGGTTGTGTTGACCGATTGCCCGCCCGGCCCGGACGAGCGGTAGATGTCGATGCGGAGATCCTTGTCCTCGATCTTGACGTCGACTTCCTCGGCCTCGGGCAGCACCGCGACGGTTGCCGCCGAGGTGTGGATACGCCCTTGCGCCTCGGTCGCGGGGACGCGCTGGACGCGGTGGACGCCGCTTTCGAACTTCAACTTGGCGAATACGCCCTTGCCCTCGACCGAGGCGATCGCTTCCTTGAAGCCGCCGCTTTCGGAGGAGGACGCGGAGATCAGTTCGACCTTCCAGCCCTGCCCTTCGGCATAACGCTGGTACATGCGGAACAGGTCGGCGGCAAAGAGCGCGGCTTCGTCGCCGCCGGTGCCGGCGCGGATTTCGAGCATCGCGGCGCGCTCATCCGCCGCATCGCGCGGCAGCAGCGACAGCGCGAGCGCGCGTTCGGCCTCGGGCAGGCGGCCGCGGATCGACTCGATCTCCTCGCGCGCCATCACCTTGATTTCGGGGTCGTCGTCGCCCTCCATCCCGGCAAGCACACCAAGTTCCGCGCGCAGCCGCCGCACCTCGCCCGCCGCGCGCGCGACGGGTTCGAGCTCGGCATATTCCTTGGAGACGGCGACGAAGCGCTCCGACGGCAAATCCCCCGACGCCATCAACGCCGAAAGCTCGTCACGCCGCGCCTCGATCTGCAGGATGCGTTCGGGGGAGATGGAGGTCATTACTTCGACAGGTCTTCGAGATTGAGGATCATCGGATCGACAATCTGTTGGGCGTGTGCGACCATTGCGTTACTCTCGGATAGGACGCGCCAAGCCGCGTCCGCAACGCCGTCGCGCTTAGATAGGGACAACGTTTGCGCGGGGTTCCGACTCAAGGCCTTGTCGTAACGCTTACGCGGGCTGCCCGAAATGAACAGCTCGGTGCTGACACCACTACGACGGAGCTGGGTGGAGATCGCGATTGCGGCACCCTCCAACTCAACGCTTTCAGCAACTACGGCGACATCAAGCGCGTCGACGCTTGGCTCGTCCAACAACATCGCCAACCGCTCGATCCCTGCCGCCCAGCCGACACCCGCCGTCTCCGGCCCGCCAAGCGAGCCGATCAGCCCATCATAGCGCCCGCCCGCCAGCACGGTGCCTTGCGCGCCCAACCGGTCGGTGACGAACTCAAACGCGGTATGCCGGTAATAATCCAACCCGCGCACCAGCCGCGCATTGCGCGTCCACGCCACGCCCGCCGCATCCAGTCCCGCCGTCACCGCATCGAAAAACGCGCGCGCTTCGGGGGTCAGGTATGCGTCGATATCGGGCGCGCTGTCCGCCACCGGCCGATCGCGCGGGTCCTTCGAATCGAGGATGCGCAGCGGGTTCTTGTCCAGCCGCGCGAGGCTGTCCTCGCTCAGCACGTCGCGATGCGCCTCGAAATGCGCGATCAGCGCCGCGCGCCAAGCGTCGCGTGTCTCGGCATCGCCCAGCGTGTTGAGCTGGAGCGTCACGCCGTCGGCGATGCCGAGTTCGTGGAGCAATTGATCCGCCAGCACCAGCAGTTCGACATCGGCCGCCGGTTCGGCCGCGCCGATCACCTCGGCGTCGATCTGGTGGAATTGGCGGAAGCGGCCCTTTTGCGGGCGTTCGTAGCGGAACACCGGGCCGTGCGTCGCGAGCTTCAGCGGCGCATATTGCTGCCACCCCTCGGTCAAATAAGCGCGCGCGATGCCGGCAGTGAATTCGGGGCGCAGCGTCAGCGAATCGCCACCGCGATCCTCGAAGGTGTACATCTCCTTCGACACGACGTCGGTCGTCTCGCCGAGCGAGCGCGCGAACACGGCGGTCGCCTCGAACACGGGCAGCTCGACGCGCTGGAAGCAATAGAGGCGGCGGATGCGGTCGAACGTATCGACGACGCGGGCAAAGCGGCGCTGGTCATCACCGAAGATGTCCTGCGTACCACGGATTCTCTTGGGGGTTTCAATACGTGCCATGAAAGCGGGGTATCTAAGCGATGGCGGTGCCAAACGCTAGATAGGTCGTTTGGCCTCTCCCCTCCCTGGAAGGGAGGGGTTGGGGGTGGGTACGGGGTGCGGACGGCGTTCCTATTGAGAGCAACCCACCCCCTGCCCCTCCCTGCCAGGGAGGGGAGAAAAGCTTGACACTCGCCGCCCCGCACCGCAGCCTTGGTGAAATTGGGGCGACGACAGCCCCTTGCAGCATCCGCAGGATTCCCCCGGCTCGTTTCGGAAAAGGTCTCCATGCGCTCACTTACTCCCCATCGCCGATGACCTTGCTGATCGAATGGGGTCCGGCGATCCTTGCGCTCCTCGTCGCCGGTTTGTTCGCAGGGTTCGCCGCCGGGCTGTTCGGCATCGGTGGCGGGTTCGTCGTGGTGCCGTCGATGGTCGCGCTATTGCCGCTGCTGGGCGGGGACAAAGCGGAATATACCCATGTCGCGATCGGCACGTCCTTCGCCACGATCGTGATCACGTCGCTGCGCTCGACGCTCAGCCATGCCAGGCGCGGGGCGGTGGATTTCGCGATCCTGAGGAGTTGGGCGCCGTGGATCGTGCTTGGCGTCGGGATCGGGGTGGTGCTCGCCAGTCGGCTCAGCGGAACGACGCTGACGGTCATCTTCGCCAGCGGCATCGCGGCGATGGCGGTCAATTTTATGATCCCGAAACTTGGCCGACGCCAGATCCGCGACACGATGCCGACCGGCGCAGCGCGTGCGGGCATCGCGGGCGGGCTCGGGCTGTTCTCCTCGCTGCTCGGCATTGGCGGCGGGACGGTGGCGGTGATCGTGATGACGCTGTGCGGCCGCACGATCCACAAGGCGATTGCGACTGCCGCCGGGTTCGGCTTCATCATCGCGGTACCGGGCACGATCGGCTGGATGCTGATCGGACTTGGCAAGCCCGGCCTGCCGGTCGGATCGGTCGGGTACGTCAATCTGCTGGGCGCCGCCGTCATCACGTCGATGTCGATCCTGACGGCTCCGCTCGGGGTTGCCGCCGCGCATGCGCTCCCGGCCGAGCCGCTGAAGCGCGTGTTCGGCCTCTATCTGCTGTTCATCGCCGCGGTGTTGTTGCAACGCGCGTTGCATTGAGCGCCGGGCACGGTAGCACTGTGGCATGACGCTCAAACTCGGTCAGAAAATCGCGCCGCCGCGCTTCATCCTGTTCACGCTTCTGTTCGTGGGCGGGCTGTTCGTGGCGATTCCGCTGCTCGGTTGGGGCCGCGGCACGATGGCGGCGTTCGATGTGGCGGCGGCGGTGTTCCTGATTGCCGTCTCCACCCTGCTAGGTCGCGGCGAGGCGGCACAGATGCGCAAGGCGGCGGAAGCCAACGATGCCAACCGCGCCGGGCTGCTCGTCCTCACCGGGCTGACCATGCTGGTGATCCTGACCTCGGTCGCCAAGGAAATGCAGGGCAAATCGAATATGCTGGCAATCGCGCTGGTGCTGGCGACGCTGGTGCTGGCGTGGCTGTTTTCCAACGTGATCTACGCCCTGCACTATGCGCATCTGTTCTATTCGGATTGCGACGGCGACGGGAAAGACGCCGGGGGCATCGATTTTCCCAAATGCGACGAGCCCGATTATTGGGACTTCCTCTATTTCAGCTTCACGCTGGGCATGACGTTCCAGACTTCCGACGTGGAGATTTCCTCCCGCGCCGTGCGCCGGGTCGTGCTCGGGCAATGCCTGGCGGCGTTCGTTTTCAACATCGGCGTGCTGGCCTTCACGATCAACGTGCTGGGCAGCAGCAGCGGATCCTAGACTGGACGCCACGCGTATCGCCCGCTTACACCACCGCAACCTTATACCTCAGGGGCCTAACCATATGATTCGTCGTGCCGCGTTCACCGTCATGCTGCTTGCCTCCTGCGCTGCCCCGGCGCTTGCCGAGAATTCGAAACCGCAGCCGGTCCCCTATGTCGACACGATCCCGGCGGCGCGCGACATCCCCTTCCCCGGCCGGATCGAACTCGACATCGATGCGACCGATACCAAGCGCGCGATCTTCACCACCAAGGAGCGGATCACCGGCGTGTCGGCGGGGCCGATGGTGCTGCTCTTCCCGAAATGGCTGCCGGGCAACCATTCCCCGACGGGGCAGATCGACAAGCTCGCTGGGCTCCACATTCGTGCCGGAGGGAAGGAAATCGCCTGGACCCGCGACCCGGTCGACGTGACGGCGTTTCACATCGAGGTCCCCGCGGGCGCCAAGGCGCTCGACATCGACCTGCAATTCTTGTCCGCCACCGCGTCCGACCAGGGCGGTATCGTTATGGGGCCGGACATGCTGCGGCTGCAGTGGAATTCGATGAGCCTGTATCCGGCCGGATATTTCACGCGGCAGATTCCGGTGCGCGCGACCGTCACCTATCCCGCCGGGTGGACCGCATCGTCTGGCCTGCCGTCCAAGGCGACCGGATCGGTCTACACGTACGAGCCGACCAATTACGAAGTGCTGGTCGACTCCCCCGTGCTCGCCGGGCGTTATTTCAAGCGCTGGGAACTGTCGCCGCGCGTCAACCTCGACGTCTATGCCGACAAGCCCGAGGAACTCGCCGCCACGCCCGAACAAATTGACGCGCACAAGAACCTTGTCACGCAAGCCGTGAAGCTGTTCGGTACGCAGCATTACGACAACTATACGTTCCTGCTGTCCTTCTCCGAGCAGATCGGCGGGCAGGGACTGGAGCATCATCGCAGTTCGGAAGACGGCGTGCGGCCGGGATACTTCACCAAGTGGAAGGACGGCCCCGGATCGCGCAACCTGTTGCCGCATGAATATGTCCATAGCTGGGATGGCAAGTTCCGCCGCGGGGCCGATCTGTGGACCCCCGATTACCGCACCCCGATGCGCGATTCGCTGCTGTGGGTGTATGAGGGGCAGACGCAATTCTGGGGCTATGTCCTCCAGGCGCGCTCCGGGATCGTGTCGAAGCAGGATACGCTCGACGGCTATGCCGCGATCCTGGCGCAGCTCGATAATCGTCCGGGGCGCAACTGGAAACCGCTGCTCGACACCACCAACGATCCCACCATGTCGCAGCGCCGCCCGCGCGGCTGGGTCAGCTATCAGCGCTCCGAGGATTATTACAACGAAGGCCTGCTGGTGTGGATGGAGGTCGATTCGATCCTGCGCAAGCAATCGGGCGGGACCAAGTCGATCGACGATTTCGCGCGCGCCTTCTTCGGCCTGACCGACGGCGATTATGGCGAAGTGACCTATACGTTCGACGACGTCGTATCGACGCTGAACGGGATACAGCCCTATGACTGGGCCGGCCTGCTCAAGCAGCGGCTGACCGAGACCGGCGCCCCCGCCCCGCTGAAGGGGTTCGAGGCGAACGGCTACAAGCTCGTCTATGACGAGACGCCGACGCTCGCCTTCAAGAATGCCGAGGCCGCGCGCAAGAGCACCGACCTCAGCTATTCGCTCGGCATGACGATCAACAAGGACGGGGGCCTCACTGGCGTGAGCTGGGATGGGCCGGCGTTCAAGGCAGGTCTGACGATTGGCGATACGATCGTCGCGGTCGATGGGGCGGCCTTCTCCAATGAGGCGATGAAGGCGGCGCTGACAGCCGCCAAGACGCGCAAGCAGCCGATCGTGCTGCTGATCAAGGCCAATGACCTGATCACGCCGGTCAGCATCGACTATCACGGCGGCCTGCGCTATCCGCACCTGCAGAAGATCGGCACCGGAGAGGGTGGCCTCGATCGGTTGTTGATGCCCCGATAACAGGGGCACGACGGCAAAGCGTTCCACATCAAGGATTATCCATGCGTATCGACATGATCCCGGTCGGCAAGAACCCGCCCGAAGACCTGAACGTCATCATCGAAGTCCCGACCGGCGGCGAGCCGGTGAAGTATGAGTTCGACAAGGCGAGCGGCGCGCTGTTCGTCGATCGCATCCTGCACACGCCGATGCGCTATCCGGCGAATTACGGCTTTATCCCGCACACGCTGTCGCCCGATGGCGATCCGCTTGACGCGCTGGTGATCGCGCGTTCGCCGTTCATTCCGGGCTGCGTCGTGCGGGCGCGGCCGATCGCGGTGCTCAACCTGGAAGATGAAGCCGGCGGCGACGAGAAGCTCGTCTGCGTGCCGGTCGATTCGACCTTCCCTTACTATTCGAACGTCAATGAGCGCGACGACATGCCGGAGATCGTGTTCGAGCAGATCGAGCACTTCTTCACGCATTACAAGGATCTGGAG
The DNA here is from genome assembly GCF_044881195.1 of Sphingomonas sp. MMS24-J45. Classification (GTDB taxonomy): domain Bacteria; phylum Pseudomonadota; class Alphaproteobacteria; order Sphingomonadales; family Sphingomonadaceae; genus Sphingomonas. The sequence continues at coordinate 1,282,648 of NZ_CP173255.1, forward strand.
AAGAAGAAGTGGGTGCGCATCGGCACCTGGGGAGACGCGGCCGAAGCCGCGCGCATCACGCTTGAGGCGATCGACCGCTACAATGCCGCGAAGAAGAGCGACACCGCCGCGGTAGCCGAAACGGTCGCCGAATAAAGCTGGGGGGCGGGCTCAGTCCCGCCCCGCCAAGGCCGTCAGCGCGTCGCCGGTAACGCGGTAGACGGTCCATTCCTCCATCGGCTCGGCGCCCATCGCCTTGTAGAAGCGGATCGCCTTCTCGTTCCAGTCGAGCACCGACCATTCGAAGCGGGTGCACCCGCGCTCCACCGCGAGTGCCGCCAGATGCTGCAGCAGCGCCTTGCCGACGCCTGCACCGCGTGCCTCGGGCGTTACGTACAAATCCTCCAGATACAGCCCGCGCCAGCCGGTCCAGGTCGAGAAATTGTGGAAGAACAGCGCCATGCCGACAGGCGCGCCGTCGAGCTCCGCAACCACCGCCTCGGCGGCGGGATGCGGGCCGAACAGCGCTTCGAACAGCATTGGTTCAGTCGCGATTACCTTGTCCGCCTCGCGTTCGAAATCGGCCAGATCGCGGACGAACTGCAGGATCAGCGGCACGTCGGCCGATGTGGCGGGGCGAATGTGGATGGTCATGCGGCAGCCTCGGTTTGGGGAGCGGGAGCGGTGGTCGATCCGCGCATCGCGACCACGCACCCGGCGATGATCAGCGCCGCACCGGCGACCGTGTAGAGCGAGACGCTTTCGCCGAACACCCGCCAGCCGAGCAGGGCGGCCCAGACGAAGGCGGTATATTCGACCGGTGCGAGCACTTGCGCCTCGGCATGGCCATAGGCCCAGGCCAGCGCCATGGACGAGAGCGAGCCGAGCACGGCGGCGCCAAAGATGTGCGGCACGGTATCGAGCGGGGGAATGGCCGAGAACCACGGAGACCCGACGAGCAGCATCCCGCTCAGCACGATCGAGGTAAAAAGCGCGACCTCCAGCGGATCAGCGACTTGCGCTTGCTTGCGCAGAAGGATCAGGCTGCCGGCATAGAGGATCGACGCCAGCACCACCGCGATCGAGCCGAGCACCACTTGCGTCGAGGCATGCGCCTGGACTTGCCCGGCGGCGATCACCAGCACGCCGAGACTGGCGACGACCGATCCCCCGATCGCGGCGCGGCGGATGGTCTCGCCGAGGGTGGCCGCGGCAAGAAAGAGCGCGATCAGCGGCGCGAGGAAGGTAAGCGCCACGCCCTGCGCCATCGGCACGCGCACCAGGCCCCAGAAGAACAGGAGCACTGACGCCCCCGCCACTGCGCCACGCGCGACATGCAGCGTCAGCGCCGCACGCCCCGGCCAAGGCTTGCGCCGCGCGACGAACACCGGACCGAGCAGGGCCACGCCCGCGAGCGAACGCCACAGCACCGCGCTATATGCGCCGTGCAGGATCGACAGGTCCTTCATCACCGTATCCATCACCGAATAGCTGGCGATGCCGACAGCAGCGACGCCGAAGGCGAGATTGGCGGAAACGGGTTTCATGTGCGGGTCGATAGCGCCCCGGACGGGCGGTGTCAGGGAAAAGATCGTGCGGCCCGGACGCGCTAAAGTCGCACGAGTCGCACCATCGACGGGGTTTTCAGCAGAGCATGGGGTGCGATCGCGGGATCGGTTCGTGCCGCAGCTTCGACGATCGACAGGTTCAAAGAGCCTCGTCCAAGATGACACAGCGCGGCCGTGTAGGACAGCGCGCTATTCCAGCGTCATCGTATCAGCGCTGATCTTCACCGTGTCGATGTGGCGCAGGTAGGTTTGCCCCAAGAGCGACATCTCGCTGTCCTCCAGTACCACGCCGCGGACATCGGACACGCGTTTGCCGTCGAGCACGATGTCGGCGATGCGCACTTCCTGCCCACGGACGTAACCCGCCGCGCCCTTGCCGACGATCTGGAACTGGCTGGGATCGAAATCGACATGCGCGCGCCGCGCGTCCTCCATCGTCAGCGCGACGGTGTCGGCCCCGGTATCGACCAGGAAACGGATCGGTTCCTTGTTCACCTCCGCAACGGTAAGGAAATGGCCGCTGTTGCTGCGCTCGATATGCGTGGGTTTGGGCACGTCGCGCGACACCTCGGCATAGGCCGGCGCGGCGGCAGCAACGGGCGCGACCGGACGCTTGGCGGCGGGCAAGGCCAGCCCGATGCCGATCCCGACGATAATGACGGAGCCAAGCGCGAGTTTCATGGCCGTCGGCGTAGCGCGACGCGCTTTAGGGTAGGGCTAAGGTTTAGGGATAACGCGCGGTAAAGGCGGTCATCGGATCAGCCGGATGTCCAAACCCACATCGGCCTCAGCCATGCGTCGGTCTGCCGTCAGGATCGGCATCTCCGAGACCCGCGCCATAGCGCAAGACCTATTCCGCCGCCACTGCCTGCGGTGCCGCCAATGCCGCCGCCGCGTCATGCGCCTCGATCGCGGCGGCCTTTTCCTCGACCAGCTTGACGATGTGTTCGAGCATGTCCTCGGAGTTGACGGTGTGATCGGTCACGCCCGACAGATAGACCATGTGCTTGCCATTACCGCCGCCGGTCAGGCCAATGTCGGTTTCGCGCGCTTCGCCAGGGCCGTTGACGACGCAGCCGAGCACCGAGAGGCTCATCGGCGTGCGAATGTGCTGGAGCCGTTCTTCGAGCGCCTGCACGGTGCGGATCACGTCGAAGCCCTGGCGCGCGCAGCTCGGGCAGGAGACGACGCGGACGCCGCGGTTGCGGATTCCGAGCGCTTTCAAAATCTCGAAGCCGACGCGCACTTCGTCCTCCGGCTCGGCCGAAAGCGAGACGCGGATCGTGTCGCCGATGCCGAACCACAAGAGCGAACCGATCCCGATCGACGATTTGACCGTACCGCCGACGAAGCCGCCCGCCTCGGTAATGCCGAGGTGCAGCGGACAATCGACCATTTCGGCGAGCTGCTGATAAGCGGCGACCGCTAGGAAGAAGTCGGAGGCCTTCACCGCCACCTTGAATTCGTGGAAATCGTGGTCCTGCAGCAGCTTGATGTGATCCATCGCGGATTCGACCAAGGCATCGGGACACGGCTCGCCATATTTTTCGAGCAGATGCTTTTCGAGCGACCCGCCATTGACGCCGATGCGGATCGCGCAGCCATTCGCCTTGGCGGCATCGACCACTTCCTTGACCCGCGCGGCCGAGCCGATGTTGCCGGGGTTGATGCGCAGGCACGCGGCACCCGCATCGGCGGCTTCGAGCGCGCGCTTATAGTGGAAATGGATATCCGCGACGATCGGCACGCGGCTGGCGCGGACGATCTGCTTCAACGCGGTGGTGCTCTCCACATCGGGGCAGGAGACGCGGATGATGTCGACGCCGGCATCCTCGCAGCGGCGGATCTGGTCGATCGTCGCCTTCACGTCTTCGGTCGGCGTGTTGGTCATGGTCTGCACGCTGACCGGGGCGTCGCCGCCGACGGGGACATTGCCGACCATGATCTGGCGGCTCTGACGGCGGTTGATGTCGCGCCACGGGCGGAGGGACATGATCGAATTTCCTCTGGTTGCGGGGGCCATATAGCGCCGTTGGCCTCCAACCGAAATAGCTTGCGATTGGACGAACGCGACGGGTCGTCTAAGGCCGCGCGATGGAACGGCACTTCGGTCTCGACTGGTTACGCATCGGCGCGTTCGGCCTGCTGATCCTGTATCACATCGGCATGGTGTTCGTCCCGTGGGGATACCATGTCAAAACCGCGCAGCCACAGGATTGGGTCGCGCTGCCGATGCTGGCGCTGAATTCGTGGCGCTTGCTGCTGCTGTTCGTCGTGTCGGGCTACGCCAGCCGTGCGCTGCTGGGGAAGGGCTCGGGCACGGCGGGGTTTGCGGCGAATCGGACCGCGCGGCTGATCGTGCCATTGCTGTTCGGGATGCTGGTGGTGGTGCCGGTGCAGCCGTGGATCGAGCTGACCACGCAGCGTGGCTATACCCATGGTTTCGGCTATTTCCTGCTGCACGATTACTTCCGCTTCGGAAACGTCGGCGGGGTGATCCTGCCGACATGGCAGCATCTGTGGTTCGTCGCTTATCTGTGGTTCTACACCATGTTGCTGGTAATGCTGGTCGCTGTGTTCGGGCGGTCGCGCCTGCAAGCGCTGTTCGACCGCGTGTTCGGCACGATCCTGGTGTGGTTGATCCCCGCCGCGTGGCTGATCGTGGTGAGCGCGTGGCTGTTTCCCGGGATCGGGCCGACCAATACCCTGGTCAACGATTCTGTATCGCACGCGCAATATCTGCCGGGATTCCTGTTCGGCTTCGCGCTGGCCGGATCGCCCGATGCCCTCGCCGCGATGCGGCGGTGGTGGCCGTGGGCGCTGGGGGTCGGACTGCTGTGCTACGGCGTGGTCGTCGCAATCGAGATCCACTGGCCCGGCAGCACGACGCCGAGCTGGCCGTGGGGCATCCTGTTCGCGGCCGCGCGCGCAGTGCAGGGGTGGAGCATCATCGTCGCGCTGATCGGCCTCGCCGATACCTATCTCAACCGCGATCACCCGTGGCGGCGCGTGCTGACCGAGGCGGTGTTTCCTTTCTATATTATCCACCAGACGATCATCGTCGGGGTCGAGGGCGCTTTGCTGCCGCTCGGGCTTCCGGGGGTAGTGGAATTCCTGATCCTGCTGACGACGACGGTCGCCGGATGCTGGGCCTTTTACGCGATCGGGCGCGAGATCGGCTGGCTGCGCCCGCTGATCGGCCTGCGCCCGCGCGATCGACGGGAGCGGAGTGCATGAGCTGGACGATCGTACTCCACGGCGGCGCGGGTCAGATGACGCGCGCGACCGTGACGCCGGAACAGGCCGCAGGCGCGCGCGAGGCGCTGGGTCGTGCGCTCGATGCGGCGGCTGCGATCCTGCAGGCCGAAGGGGCGGCGCTCGACGCGGTCGAGGCGGCGGTGCGCGTGCTGGAGGATGACCCGCATTTCAATTCGGGGCGGGGTGCCGCGCTGACCTATGACGGGATCGCCGAGCTGGACGCCGCGATCATGGACGGGCGCGACCGCAATGCCGGTGCGGTGGCGGGCGTGCGCGCAACTCGGCATCCGGTGAGCCTCGCGCGCGCGGTGATGGCGCACAGCCCGCATGTCCTGCTGAGCGGTGCCGGGGCCGATGCCTTTTCCGAAGCGCAAGGGTGCGAGCAAGCGACGCAGGACTGGCTCGCCTTGCCCGAACGCCGCGCGCAACTGGCCGAGATGATCGCGGGCGGCGGGTCGTTCGACGTCGATATGAAGTACGGCACGGTCGGTGCGGTGGCCTGCGATGCGCACGGCCATGTCGCCGCCGCGACGTCGACCGGCGGGGTGACGGGCAAGCGCTGGGGCCGGATCGGCGATTCGCCGCTGATCGGTGCCGGCACCTATGCCGACGACCGGGCTGCGGCGGTCTCCTGCACCGGCTCGGGCGAGTTCTTCATCCGCGCGGGCGTGGCGCACGAGATTTGCGCGCGGGTGCGTCTCGCGGGCGAATCGCTCGATACGGCGGTGGCGGGCGTGATCGCGGAGGTGACAGCGCTTGGCGGATCAGGCGGCATCATCGCGACCGGACCGCAGGGCGAGGCGGTGTGGCATTTCACCACACCGGGCATGTACCGTGCGCGGCTGACCGCGGACGGGGCCAGGGAGATCGCGGTATTCAGCGACAAATAGCGACATGTTGCCGCTATCGCCGCTATTTTGGCGGGAGTAGGGAGGCGGCATGACTCGCCCCCTCCCCGCTTTGCTCGCCGTTGCGCTCGTCGCGACCGCTTCCCCTGCCGCTGCCTATTGGGAATATGGCCATCAGACGATCGCGCAGATCGCCGAGGCCAATGTCCGGCCGAAGACGCGGATCGCGATCCGCGCGTTGCTCGCGCATTCCGATTTGCTCGACACGCCGGAATGCAAGGCATCGACGATGACCGACGCGAGCGTATGGGCGGATTGCGTCAAGCCGCTGAAGGACGCCGACGGCAAATCGCGCTTCGGCTTTGCCTATTCGTGGCACTATCAGAACGTCAGCGTTTGCCGCCCGTTCGACCTGACCGCGCCGTGCAAGGACGGCAATTGCGTGTCGGCACAGATCACGCGTGACGTCGCTTTGCTCAAGGACAAGCGCACGCCGCTGAAGGACCGGGTACAGGCGCTGGCCTTCCTGATCCATTTCGTCGGCGATCTGCACCAGCCGCTCCATGCCGGGGACAAGGATGACAAGGGCGGCAACGACGCCAAGGCCGATTACGGCGCGTACGGCCCGGCGCGGCTCAATTTGCACAGCATCTGGGACGGCTATCTGGCCGAGCGCGCGATCTCGTCGCCGCCGCCATTGGTGCGGCGCTATCCGGCGAGCGTTCGCGCAACGCTGGGCGCGGGGACGGTCAACGATTGGAGCCGCGAGAGCTGGCAGATCGCGCATGATGCCGCTTATGGCAGCGTGCAATCCGACCCCTGCGCGCCGACGCCTGCACGCCTGAAGCTCGACGATGCGACGATCGCGAAGCTGGTTCCGGTCGCCCGGCTGGAGGTCGAGCGCGGCGGGTTGCGGCTGGCGAAGCTGCTGGATGAGGCGCTGGGGTAAAGGCCCCTCCGTCCGTGCGGAGACGCGCCCTTTGACAGGCTCCGGGCGAACGGACGGCGACCAAGCTGCGTTCAGCGTTTCGCGAACCCCGCCACTGCCGCCGCGACATCGGGCGCGATCGGTAGCGTCGCATCGGCATAGGTCGCGATGTTAGCGGTGCGATCGTCGCTCGCTACCGGGCGCAGCACGTGGTTGACGTCGGGCAGCAGCGTTAGAGTAGCCTTGGGCTGCGCGCGCTTCAGCGCCTCGGCATCGGCCACGCTCACCTGAATATCGCGCGTGCCTTGCAGGATCAGCACCGGCAGCTTCACATTTGCGATCAGTTTCGCCGGATCGTGCGACATCAGATCGATCCAATAGCCCTGGAGCTTGTCAGCAAAGAGCGGCTGGATCGGTGCGGGGAGTGTGGCCTGCGGCACGCGCGTGCCCGCCTCCAGTGCGTCGATCGCGCCGAGAGCGGGGGCGAGGATCGGCGCATTCATCGGGTTGGCGTTGAGTTGCTCGCGCAGCACTGTTCCCATCGGGCGGCCGATCGCGCTCGCCAGGATGATACCGCACAGCCCCTCGGGCCGTTGCGCCGCAACCAGGGCGACCATCCCGCCCTCGCTATGCCCCAGCAGCCAGACGCACTTGCGCCCCGTCTTGGCGCGCGCGACCTTGCTCCACGCCTGCACATCATCGGCATAACCGCCGGTCGTCGCGGCGTTAGGGTCGGCGACCGCCGCACGGCTGCCGAACATGCCGCGCTTGTCGATGCGCAGCGTCGCGATCCCCTTCGCGGCGAGCGCCTCGGCAAGCTGGCGGTAGGGTCCGCCCGCGACGCCCATTGGGCTGTTGCCGTCGCGATCGGTCGGGCCGGAGCCCGGGATGATCAGGACCAGCGGCCCCTTGGGATCGGGATCGAGCAGCGTTCCGGCAAGCGGCCCTTGCGGACCCGTCGCGGTGAGCTCGACCGGCGTGGGGACGGCGGTTGCGGGGGTCGCGGCGACCAACGCCGCCAGCAGGAGCGCGCGGATCACTTGCCCACCCCCCACTGCCAGCGCCAGCCGCCCTGCGTCTTGCGAACGGCGATGGTGATGAACGCGGCGGTAAGCGCGAGCGCGATGACGATCTTAGCGGCCAGCGCCGGCACCAAGCGCACCTCAAGCATCACCAGCGCAACGCAACCCAGCGTCAGCGCCCAGCCCTGCCACGTCACCGGCGTCGCGCCGAAGCCGTACAGCTTGGGAACGAACCAATAGCCCGGTTCGACGCGGAAATGGTCGATCACATCATCCTTCGTCATCGGAAGTCTCCTTGGGAGGCCGCCCACGCTTGGGAGCCTCGCTGTGCGCCACCTTCACCCCCCGCTTCGCCAGCGCCTCGCGCAGCAGGCATTCGAACTGGGCGTTGACGCTCCTGAGGTCAGCCGCCGCCACCCGCTCGACCGCCGCATAGAGCGCCGGGTCGAGACGGAGCGGAAAGGCCTTCTTGGGAGGAGCCGCCAACGCCCCGGCCCGTCAGTAGAGCGTACCGGCGTTCACGACCGGCTGTGTATCGCGTTCGCCGCACAGCACGACCATCAGGTTCGACACCATCGCCGCGCGGCGTTCGTCGTCCAGCTCGACGACGTTTTTCGCCGACAGCAGGTCGAGCGCCATTTCGACCATTCCGACCGCGCCCTCGACCAGGGTCGCGCGCGCCGCGACGACCGCTTGCGCCTGTTGCCGCCGCAGCATCGCACCCGCGATTTCCGGCGCATAGGCCAGGTGCGTGAAGCCGCATTCGTCGACAGTGATGCCCGCCGTCGCCAGCCGTTCGATCAATTCGGCGCGCAGTTCGCCGCCGACCTGATCGTGATTGCCGCGCAGCGTCACTTCCTGATGTTCGTAATCGTCATAGGGATAGCGCGCGCCAATGGCCCGCACCGCCGCCTCGATCTGGACGATCACGAAGGCCTTGTAATCATCGACGTCGAACAGCGCCTGCGCCGTGTCGGTGACGCGCCACACGACTTGCGCCGCGATCTCGATCGGGTTGCCGCGCAGGTCGTTGACCTTCAACCGCTCGGAAATCATGTTGTTGGCGCGCAGCGACACCTTCTTGCGCCCCAGCCACGGCAACAGCCAGCGCAGGCCGGTGTTGCGATCCGTCCCCTTATACGCGCCGAACAGCGTGATCGCCGTCGCCTGATTGGGCTGCTGCATGTAGAAGCCGCAGGAGACGAACACGAACACTAGCGTTGCAAGCGTCAGGATGAGCGCGCCGACGGCCGGGTTGCCCGGCAACAGCGCGACGCCGCCCCCGCCAACGGCGAGCGACACCAGCATCACCATCAGCATGGCGTAGCCGCTCGACGTGGACGCGCTATGCTCGCGCGACAGCGTCAGCGCTGTGTTGCGTGTACCCGACTCGACCATCAAAACCTCCCGTTAATGTGATATCACATTTATATCGGGATTATTACGGGTGCAAGCGGTTTCGGCATGGTTCTCCCCTCCCTGGAAGGGAGGGGCCGGGGGTGGGTCGGCCCGTTGTCAAAGGCCGCTCCCGCCCCATACCAACCCACCCCCTACCCCTCCCTTCCAGGGAGGGGAGGAGAAACGACAAAGGGCGGCGCTGCCACAGCAACACCGCCCCTTGAGGGTTCGAAAACCCCGCTTAGTTGAGGACGATCGTCACCGCGCGACGGTTCTGCGCGAGGCTTGCTTCGTCCGAACCCAGCGCGATCGGGCGTTCCTTGCCGTAGCTGATCGTGGAAATGCGACCCGGCGCGATGCCGCGGGCGGCCAGATAGTTCTTCGCGGCAAGCGCGCGGCGATCGCCCAGCGCGAGGTTGTATTCGCGCGTCCCGCGTTCGTCGCAATGCCCCTCAAGGCTGACCGGCACGTTGGGGTAGCGCGACAGCCAGGCCGCCTGGCTGTCGAGGATCGCGCGCGCGCGGTCATCGAGACTGAAGCTATCGAGCGCGAAATTGACAGTATTGCTGGTGACCGAGCGTTCGAAATCCCCGCGCGAACCGGGTGCAAAGCCCCCTGCCCCAGTGCCCTGATCGGTCGGCACGTTGCCGGGTGCGGGGGGGATATAGGCTGGCGGCTTCTTGGCGCAGGCGGCGACGAACAGCGTGGTCGCGAGCAGCAGGGCGGTGGTTGTCTTGGCCATTTCGGGGTCTCCCAGGGTTGATCGGACTGTGACTCAGGGGCGTAACGGTCCCCACGCAGGATCGGATCCATCGAGCAGGGTTGGAACGCGACGGACGTTAACGCCGGTCAGATCGACCGACCACAAATCGGCCCGTCCGCTGCCGCCGCCGGTGGAGCGGAAGAACATCAGCACGCGGCCGTTGGGCGACCAGCTCGGACCTTCATCCTGCGCGCCGTCGGTCAGCAATTTCTCGTTCGCACCGCTCGGGCTCATCACGCCGATGCGGAAACTGCCGGCCAATTTGGTGAAGGCAATCAGGTCGCCGCGCGGGCTCCACACCGGCGTCGCGTAACGGCCGCTGCCGAAGCTGATGCGCTGCTGCTGCGATCCGTCGGCATTCATCACGTAGAGCTGCTGCGTGCCCGAACGATCGCTTTCGAACACGATCCGGCTGCCATCGGGCGAATAGGTGCCGCCGGTGTCGATGCCGGGCGAATCGGTGAGGCGCTGCGGCGTTCCGCCGGCGAGCGGCACGCGGTAAACATCGGTATTGCCCGCGACCGCCATCGAGAACAGCACCCAACGTCCATCGGGCGAGACGCGTGGCGCGAAGGTGAGGTTGGTGTTGGGGACGAGCAAGCGCTGCCGCTTCGAGGCCAGATCATAGACGTAAATTGCCGGGCGATCGTCGAGATAGCTCATATAGACGATCGAGCGCTGATCCGGCGAGAAGCGCGGCGTCAGCGCGATCGCCTGGCCGTTGGTAAGGAAGCTGTGGTTTCCGCCGTCCTGATCCATCAAGGCGAGCCGCTTGATGCGTTTGCCCTTCGGGCCGGTTTCCGAAACATAGACGACACGGCTGTCGAAATAGGGACCTTCGCCGGTCAGCTTCGAATAGATCATGTCGGCGCATTTGTGCCCCGCCCGGCGCCAGTCGCCGGGGGCGACGACAAAGCCCTGCCGCGCGAGCTCGGCGCGAGAGGACACGTCGTAGAGATAGCAGCCAACCGTCAGGGTTCCGTCGCCATTCGCGCGGATGAAACCCTGGACCAAGGCCGAGGCTCCTGCGGGACCCCAATAGTCGAAGGTCGGCGCCGTTACCTCCGGGTATGGCACCGGTTTCAGACCGGATTCGAGCGGCTTGAACAGGCCGGAATTGCGCAAGTCGTTGGTTACGATCTGCGCGAGTTGCCGGCCCAGTTCGTCGGTGCGCCCGGCGGGCGTGTTGGCGACTTCGGCGGTCGGCATGACGGGAATCGCGATGCCGAGCGGGGCGGAGACGCCGCCGACAACATCGACTACCAATTCCCCTTGCTGCTGCGGATCGGCCTGGCCCGCCGGGGCGGGCGTCGGTGCGGGCGCAGGCACGGTCTGCGCTTGTGCCGTGCTGCTGACGAGCAAGGCCGCCGCGAAGAGTGTCTTGTGGAGCATCGTCGTCATTCCTCAGTCCGGAAGCTTGTAGCGCAGTTTAAAGGACTTCCAGCCGCGCGGCACATCGTAAAGATCGGCTGGCAAACCGCGCAACGGCGCGCACCCCATGAAGGCGGCAATCGCAGCGCGGTCGACCGCATCGACATAACGCCGATTCTCGTCATCGACCCCGCCATGATCGTCGGCCACGGTCGGCCGTGCCGCCAGCGAGCCGTCACGATTGAGCGACAGCGCGATCGTCACCACGATCCGCGATGCGCCCGGCCCGGGATTGACCTGGCGATCCGCGCACGGTTGCACCTGCCGCCGGATCGCCGAGCCGATGTCGGCGGCGGCCTTGGCATCCATCGTCGCGCCGGGGGCGGCCTCGGTCGCCTTCGCCTTGGACGGCGTTTGCGACAGGCCCTTGCGGAAATCGTCGTCGAGCAGCGAGCCGCTGGGGCGGGCCTTGGTCGCCCTGGGATTGCTGCCCGCGGTCTTGGTGGCCGCGACCGCAGTCTTCGCGGGCAGCGTGTTTGCCTTCGCCGGGGAAGGCTTAGCCTTTTCGGGCTGGGGCGCTTTCTCGGCGACCGGCTTCTTCACCGGCGCGGGTTTTGGCGCAGGCTTGGGTGGGGGCACGGCGTCGGGTTTGGGCTGCGCCTGCGGCTTGATCGGCGCGGGCTTGGCGGGCGCAGGTTTCGGCGGCGCGGGCTTCGGTTCTGGCGCGGGTTCTGGCTCAGGTTCGGCGGCGGGCGGCGCATCCTCGGGCGGGCCGGGATCGGGCGCGGTCGATTGCGACGGCGGTTCGGGCGCGGGTGGCGCAGTCTGATCGAGCGCGACATCGTCGACCAGCGATACCTCGACCGGCTTGGGGGTGGGCAGCGGCACGGGTTTCGCCGACCACACGACCGAGAGGATCGCGAACAGCGCGACATGGCCGATCGCGGCCACGGCAAGTCCGACGCGCTCCCCCTTAGTCATTAAAGACTCGCGTCATTTGCCGCCCTGTTCGACCGTGACCAGCGCGACGCGGTTGAGGCCGGCGCGGTTGAGCTCGCCCATCACGCGCATCACGCGGCCGTAATCGAGGCCCTTATCGGCGCGCAGGAACACTTGCGGCGGCGTGGCCGGATCGGCCTTGGCGGCGATTTGCGAGAGGATATCGGGCAGCAGTGCTTCGCTCACCTCATCCTTGTCGACGTACAGTTTGCCCGCGCGGTCGATCGAGATTTCGACCGGTTTCTGATCCTGCTCGACCGCCTTCGCCCGGCTGTCGGGGAGTTGGACCGGCACGCCGGCGGTGAGCAGCGGCGCGGTGACCATGAAGATAATCAGAAGCACCAGCATCACATCGACCAGCGGCGTGACGTTGATGTCCGCCATCGGCGCACGCCGCCCGCGCCCACGCTGCGAAGGAAGGTTGACGGCCATGCTAGCGCCGCACCTCGTTCTCGAGCTGGCGGCTCAAGGTCGCATGGAAGCCGTCGGCGAAGCGGTTGAGGCGCGCTTCGATGCGGTTGATGCCGTGGCTGAAGCGATTGTAGGCGATCACCGCAGGAATCGCCGCGAACAGGCCGATCGCGGTGGCGAACAACGCCTCGGCGATGCCCGGCGCGACGACCGCAAGCGACGTGTTCTGTGCCGCCGCGATTCCGGTGAAGCTGCGCATGATGCCCCACACCGTGCCGAACAGGCCGACGAACGGCGCGACCGATCCGACCGTGGCGAGAATGTTGAGCCGGTCCGACAGCGCGTCGATCTCGCCCGCGACGGCAGCGCCCATCGCGGTGGCGAGGCGTTCGCGCGTGCCGCCGCGATCGACCTGGCCGCCTGCGGTTGAACGGCGCCACTCGGCGACGCCTGCGGCAAACACCTTGGCGACCGGCAAATCGCTTTCGCCTTCCTGCTTGTGGAACGCATCGATATCCTCGGCCTTCCAGAAATCGCGCTCGAAGCGTGCGGTCTGGCGGCGCGTGCGACCGAGGCGCGCGACGAAGGTGAAGATGATTCCCCAGGTCCAGATACTGGCGAGCAACAGCCCGACCATCACCACTTGCACCACCGGATCGGCATGGAGGAAGATGCCGATCGGCGAGAGGCTCGTCGCATCGGTATTGAGGGCAAGAGTGCTCACGAAAATTCGTCCCCTGATTCCATCACGCGGGCAAAGGCCGCGATCCATTCCTTCGGTTGGCGCTGCGGCCGCCCCGAAGCGCCGACCAACGCCGCCGTCACCGTCGCTTCCGTCAACACCACACCACCGCGCATGACTCGTTGCTGAATATCAACCGATGCGGCGCGGATCTGTTGCAGCGTCGTCAGCACCAGCAACGCATCATCAAGCTTGGCGGGTGCGCGGTAGCGGATGTCGAGCGCGGTCACGGCATACGCCCCGCCGCCCGCCTCCTGATGGCCGCGCTGATCGATCCCGGCGAGGCGCAGCATGTCGGAACGCGCGCGCTCCATATAGCGCAGGTAATTGGCGTGGTAGACGATCCCTGAAAGATCGGTGTCCTCGAAGTAGACGCGGATCGGGAAGCGGTGCTCGCCCGCGACGATGCGGCCCTCGGCGGGCATATCGAGGTCGGGTGACGGCATGGCCTCGTCCTCTAACCGCAGGTCGCACCCGCGAAAACCCCTGCGTGCAAAACGATGCTTGTGCGCGAGTAACTCATAGGTTACATGTAACCTGTAGGTGACTAGCAAGGGATTGCCATCGTGGATTTGATCGACCTCGCCGAACGCAAGGCGCACGCACGTGCGCTCGGTCTCTATGTCTTTGCGGGCTTTACCGTGCTGTTCCTCGTGTTGAGCTTTTCAGGCTGGCGGCCGGATTTTTTCCACGGGATGTGGCTGGGCTTTACGCTCGTCTCGACGCTCTATCTCTCGCCGCTGGCGACGCGGCTGAAGCGCGGTCCGCTCGCGCAATTGCTGGAGGATGAAGTGACGCGCGAGCATCGCCGGGTAAGCAGCGAAAGCGGCTTCTGGGCGGCGCTGGTCGCAGCTGCAGGGACGCTGATGCTCAGCGAAGGTGCGACCGCGTTGACGCTTGGGGACGGGGCGCGACTGATCTTCACCGCCGCGATCGTGGTGGCACAAGTCCGTCTCGCGACGCTCGAGCTTCAGGCCGCGCGCTGAATGGCCGAAATCCTGCACAACACGTTGAAAGCGGAACGCGAGCGGCTCGACCTGACGCAGGCGGCGCTCGCCGAGCGCGTCGGGGTGAGCCGCAAGACGATCAACACCGTGGAAAACGGCGTGTTCATCCCCTCCACCATACTCGCGCTCAAACTCGCGGCAGCGCTCGATCGTCCGGTCGAGGCGCTGTTCCGGCTGGACGGCCCGGGTGTATCGCTTAAACAGGACACATGACCGATCTCACCCCCCTGCCCGCCTTACGGATCCGTGGTTTGGCGAAGGCGTTCGACAAGCCCGTAATCGCCGGGCTCGACCTCGATATCGCCGCCGGGCAGCTTTACGCGCTGCTCGGCCCCAACGGCGCGGGCAAGACGACGACACTGCGCATGGTCGCGGGGCTCGCCAAGCCCGATGCCGGATCGATCCAGATCTTCGGCGTCGACGCGCTGCGCGATCCGCTGGCGGCCAAGGCGATCACCGCGTGGCTGCCCGATGAGGCGATGCTGTACGACAAGCTTTCGCCGCTGGAATATCTCGCCTTCGTCGCCGGGCTGTGGCGTATGGACCCGCAGCACGCCACCGCCGAAGCCGACCGGCTGCTGCACTGGCTCGATCTGTGGGAGCAACGCGATACGCGCTGCGAGGGTTTCTCGCGCGGCATGAAGCAGAAGGTCGCGCTGGCCGGCGCGTTGATCCACGATCCCAAATTGCTGATCCTCGATGAGCCGCTGACCGGGCTCGACGCGAGCATGGCGCGATCGGTGAAAGACGCGCTTCGGGCTCAGGTCGATGCGGGCAAGACGGTGATCGTCACCACGCATATCCTGGAAGTGGCCGAACGCATGGCCGACCGGATCGGCATCATCGGCGGCGGCAAGCTGCTTGCCGAGGGCACGCTCGATGAACTCCGCGAAAGTGCGGGGACGGCGGGCATGACGCTGGAGGACACCTTCATCCGCCTGACCGATCCGGCGGCGCACGCGGCACCTGCCGCATGAACTGGGCGATGCGGCGGATGCGGCCCGGCAGCTTTGCCTGGCTCGCCTTGCATGAATTGCGGCTGGCGACGCGATCCAGCCGACGCGGGGGACGGCGCGGGCTGATCGGGTGGCTCAGCGGGCGCGCGGGGGTCACGCAAATCCTTGGCACCTTGCTTGCGCTCGCGTGGCTGGCGCTCGGCTGCCTGATCGCCTGGGGCCTGCGCGATACGCCAATCCCGATCCTGCCCGAAATGCGCGTCGCGGCGCTCGGCATCAGCATCGTCGCGCTGACCTTCATGACCGCGCAAGCGATGATCGGCAGCCAGCGTACCTTGTACGAAAATGGCGACCTCGCGTTGCTGTTCTCCGCCCCGATCCCGGAGCGGACCGTTCTGCTGGCGAAGCTGCTCGGCATCGCGGGTACGGTCGCGCTGACCTATACTGTCTTGTTGTTGCCGATCATCGTGCCCGTTGCCGCACTCGGCCATCCGCGCCTGTTCGGGCTGGTGGCTTTGCTGGCGGCGCTGGCGCTGGCGGCGGCGGCGATCGGTCTGGCGCTGACGCTGGCCATAGCCACGCTGGTCGGCCCGCGCGCCGCGCGCACCGTCGGGCAGATCATGGCGGCGCTGGTGGGCGGCGCGATCTTCCTGGGCTCGCAATTGCTGTCCCATGCCGACCGCAAGCGCAGCGCGCCGATCGAAATATTCGAGCGGTTACGGGCAAACGGCCTCGGCACCGAAGGCGTGACCGGGTTGCCTGGACATGCCGCATTCGGCGATCCGCTGGCGATCCTGATCCTGCTCGGCGGTGCAACGCTGTTGTTCGTCGGCGTCGGGGCGACGCTGCAGCGGCTGTTCCTGTCGGGCTATCAGGACGGCGGCACGCGCCTGTCGCGCGCCAAGCCGACCGGGCGGGCGAGTGGGCGGCTGTTCCATGCGGGCCTCACCCGCTCGGTCTTTGCCAAGGAATGGCGCTTGCTGGCGCGCGACCCAGCGCTGGCGTTCCAGATCGTGCTCCGGCTGGTCTATATGGCGCCGCTCCTCTTCGTCGCGTTCGGGCGCGGCAACACGCTGCCGATCCCGGCGGTACTTGCCTTTGGCAGCGTGCTGATCGCGAGCCAGCTCGTTGGCAGCTTCGCGTGGCTGGCGGTGTCGGCGGAGGATTCGCCCGATCTGCTCGCGGTCGCGCCGGTCGCCAAGGACGAGATCGATTTCGCAAAATTGCTCGCCGCCTTCGCGATGGCGGTCCCGTTCGCGGTGCTGCTGCCGATTGCGATCGCGCTACAGACGCCCGTTGGCGCAGCCGTCACGCTGGTGATGACCGGGCTTGGCGGCGCGGCCGCGGGGTTTGTCGAGCTGAAACTAGGCAAACCCGGCCAGCGCAGCACCTTTGCCAAGCGGCGCTCCGGCGGGTTCGTCGCGGGAATCCTGTCGCTGCTGATCGCCGTCGTCTTTGGCGGCGGCGCGGCGCTTGCGGTCTATCTGATCGGCTGAGCCGAGGCGATCACGCGCGGCGTGACCGAGGCGCGGAGCTCCTGGCCGCGCGGATCGGGGAGCGCCGAAACGTTGTACAATTCGATCCGCGTGGTTGCGACCTGGGGGGGCGGAGATGCCACTGCGGCGATCGTCTGCGGCGAACGCCAGGCGTCATAGCGGCGGTAGAAATCGGTGAACGCCTGGTCGAGCTGCGGCAAGCGCTCGGCGGCGAAGGCGGCAAAAGCGGTTGGCGCAACGCCTTCGCTATCCGCCAGCGTGCGCGCCGCGGTGGCGCAGAACGCCTCCCGCGCAAAGCTTTGCGAGAAGAAATTGTAGAGCGAGGTCATCGCGTCGTCATAGCGTGCGCGCCACTCGCCGCCCCCGCCAGCGCGATATTCCGCCGCCACCGCCGCCTCGGCATCACGCAGCACGTCGCGCTGGCTCGTCAGCACGGCATTGTAGTGCGCGACCAGCGTAGCATCGTCGGACCCGCGACATGCGAGCGCCGCGACGTTCAGCCCGGCGCGGAAATGCCAGACGGTGGCGGCCGGGCTCAGCGCGCGATTGGGGGTGATATAGGCGCCATCGGCACCGCGCGCAGGAATTGGCATACCGGCATAGGCCCCGGCGGGCATCGTCGGCGCGGCCGCAACCGGGAGTGGCACGGGCGCGACCGTGATCGGCGCTGTGCGGCTGGCGCATCCGCCGACAAGCACCACGCCGAACAGCAACGGCAGGAAGGCCTTGGCCCGATACGACCGCATTGCGACTCTCCAGCACATCGGAAGCTGGAGCTATCGCAGAGAAAGGTTAACGGTGGTTTAGAGTGCGGTTACGCCCCGCGCTGCCCCAGCGCCTCGGCGGCTTCCGCCATCAGCGCGGCGATGATCTCGGCGGCGGGTTCTTCCTTCGTCACCATGCCGACCGACTGCCCGGCCATCAGCGAACCATGCTCGACATCGCCGTCGATCACCGCGCGGCGCAAGGCCCCCGCCCAATAATGCTCGATCTGCAATTGCGCCTCGGCCATCGCGACCTTGCCCTCGTCGAGCAATTGCGCGACTTCGCGCTGCTTGGCGGTGAACAGGTCGCCACCGGCATTCTTCAGCGCGCGCACCGGGATGACGGGCAGGCGCGGGTCGATCTGCACGCTCGCCACCGCATCGCGGGCAGAGGCGCGCAGGAACGCTTTCTTGAAATTGGCGTGCGCGATGCTTTCGGTCGCGCAGACGAAGCGCGTGCCGAGCTGGACGCCGGCCGCTCCCATATCGAGATAGGCCGCGATCGCCTCGCCACGCCCGATCCCGCCCGCGACGAACACGGGGACTTTATCGGCGACTTCGGGCAGGATTTCCTGCGCCAGGACCGAGGTCGAGACCGGGCCGATATGGCCGCCCGCCTCCATCCCCTCGACCACCAGCGCATCGACGCCCGAGCGGATCAGCTTCTTGGCGAGGCTCAAGGCAGGGGCGAAGCACACGACCTTCGCGCCACTCGCCTTGATCGCGTCGAGCGCGCCCGCCGGGGGCAGGCCGCCCGCGAGCACGACGTGCGTCACCTGATGCTTCGCGCACACCGCGATCAGATCGAACAGGCCGGGGTGCATGGTGATGAGGTTCACGCCGAACGGCTTGTCCGTCATCGTCTTGGTCGCGGCGATCTCGGCATCGAGCAATTCGGGCGTCATCGCGCCGCACGCGATCAGGCCGAAACCGCCCGCGTTCGAAATGGCGGCAACGAGATGCCGCTCGCTGACCCACGACATCGCGCCGCAGATGATCGCAGTCTCACTGCCCAGGAAAGCGGTGCCGCGCTGCATACGGCGGGCGAGGCGCTCGGCGCCGATCGAAGATGTTTGTGTCATCGATCGCGCCTAGCGCCGCGCGGGGTATTGGGGCAAGCCCATGTCATGCGACAGGACATCGGCCAACTCGACATTCGCACGCCCGGCCAGGGGCTCCACGAAATGACGCGCGATGTTTGCGACTGGGTTGCCGCGACCGGGATTGTCACCGGGCTGCTCACGCTGTTCGTGCGGCACACGTCGTGTTCGTTGCTGATCCAGGAAAATGCTGCCCCCGCCGCGCGCCGCGATCTCGAGCGGTGGTTCGCAGGCGTCGCGCCCGAATCGCGCGGCTATGAGCATGACGACGAAGGCCCCGACGACATGCCCGCTCACCTCCGCGCCGCGATCACCGCGACGAGCCTGTCGATCCCGGTCGCAGACGGACGCCCGGTGTTGGGGACGTGGCAGGGCATTTATCTGTTCGAACACCGCCGCGCCGCGCACCGGCGAACGGTGGCGGTGCATGTTATAGGGGAATAGGACCGGCAGAAAGCGCCCGAGTTGCGAACTTCGGCACAATGGAACATAATTCGGATATGGCCACTCTAATCCGTCGGCTAGGAACGCCATTGTTAGCCCTAACGCTTGGCAGTTGTTCTTATGCGTATGACATGAGCGTCATCGTCATTAAAGGACATGTTGCTTTCGTCGTTGATCCCGCTTCGAGAAGCCAGCCCGACTGTATAAGAAGCATCGATGTGAGCGCCAATCGCGGCGAACCAAAAGCCACTCCAGCGCCCGGCGATGATGAAGCCCTGGTCCAAAACGGCAGCGTATATTGGTGGGAGTTTACGGACTCTAGCTCCTGCGACAATCCTTTTCCCATAATTTACGGCGTCCCCTTAAAGGGAAAACGCTCGGCTGCCGTTGGCTATGTTGCCGCAAAGCGGTTGAAGGCAGGCGTGATATACCATGTAAATGCTGTAAGTCGCGGCTCGGGCTACGGTTCTGCATGGTTTAAAATTACGCGGAATGGTCGGATCGAAAACTATCGAAGCGATCCGACGCCATCGATGGTCGATAAAGACGGCTATGTGATTAACGGCAGCGCTGCAAAGCAGTAACGGCAGCTACCCAACGCCTTCGGACATGCAGTTCTGTCCTAAGCGCGCCCGGTCTGGCATCGTTCGCGCGCTCTTTCGCGACACGCTCAGGCCGCGACGTCCTCCGCATCGAGCCCATAAGCCGTGTGCAGCACGCGGACCGCGAGTTCGGTTTCGTCTTCGTCGATCAGCACGCTGACCTTGATCTCGGAGGTCGAGATCGCCTGAATGTTGATGCCGCGCGCGCCCAGAGTGGTGAACATCGTGCTGGCGACGCCCGCGTGGCTGCGCATGCCGACGCCGACCACCGAAATCTTCGCGACGCGCGTGTCGTGGACCAGGTTGGTGTAGCCAATCGCCTCGCGCGCCTGGTTCAGCACCTCGATCGAGCGCGCCAGATCGGCGCCTGGCACGGTGAAGGTCACGTCGGTCGACCCCGCCGCATGCGCGATGTTCTGGATGATCATGTCGACGTTGATGTTGGCGGTCGCGAGCGGCGCGAAGATCGCCGCCACCGCGCCGGGCTTGTCGGGCACCGCGATCAGCGTGATCTTCGCCTCATTCTTGTCGTGCGCGATGCCGGTGATGAGCTGTCGTTCCATATCGCCTAATTCCTCTTCGCTCACGATCATCGTTCCGGGCAGCGTATCCGCCATCGGGGCATCCTCGCCGGTGAAGGACGACAGCACTTGCACGCGCACGCCTTCCTTCATGGCGAGACCGACCGAGCGCGTCTGCAACACCTTCGCCCCGACCGAGGCCAGTTCGAGCATTTCCTCGTACGTGACTTTCTTCAACTTCCGCGCGCGCGGGACGATGCGCGGGTCGGTCGTGTAGACGCCGTCGACATCGGTGTAGATGTCGCAGCGATCGGCCTTCATCGCCGCCGCCATCGCCACGGCGCTCGTGTCAGAACCGCCGCGACCGAGCGTGCTGACCCGCGCATCGTCATCGACGCCCTGGAATCCGGGGATGACCGCGACTTCGCCTGCCGCGAGGCTCGCGTCGAGGGCGGTCGTATCGATGTTTTCGATCCGCGCCGAGGCATGGGCGTCGCTCGTCGCGATCGGCAATTGCCAGCCGAGCCAGCTCCGCGCCGGGACGCCTGCCGCCTGGAGTGCGATCGCGAGCAAGCCGCTGGTGATCTGTTCCCCCGCCGAGACGACGACGTCATATTCCTTCGGGTCGTAGAGCGACGAGGCCTCGCGGCAGAAGCCGACCAGGCGATCGGTCTCACCCGCCATCGCCGAGACCACGACCGCGACCTGATTGCCCGCCGCCACCTCACGCTTGACCCGCGCCGCGACCGAGCGAATGCGCTCGATCCCCGCCATCGAGGTGCCGCCGAACTTCATCACGATACGGGCCATGCGCGCCGGAAATCCTTGGGAGGGGCCTTGGGGTCTTGGGGCGGCCCTGATAGAAAGCAGGCATGGCAAGCGCAACCGTAACAAAAGCAACCACTATCGATGCGGGTGAAGCCGCCCATTTCGGCGCGATGGCCGCCGAATGGTGGGACCCGAAGGGGTCCTCGGCGATGCTCCACCGGCTCAACCCGGTGCGGCTGCGCTATCTGCGCGAGCGGATCGACGCGCATTGGCATGGCGACGAGGCGGGCTTTACGCCGCTTCAGGGCAAGCGCGTGCTCGATGTCGGGTGCGGCGCGGGATTGCTGTGTGAGCCGCTGGCGCGGTTGGGCGCGAGCGTCACCGGGCTGGACGCGGCGGCGGAGAATATTGCGGTGGCGCAGGTTCACGCCGCGCAATCGGGGTTGGCGATCGACTATCGCACCGGCAGCGTGGAAGGGTTGGGCGACGAGAAATTCGATCTCGTCACCAGCATGGAGGTGATCGAGCATGTCATCGATCCGGCGGCGTTCATTGCCGGGCTGGCTGGGGCGCTGGCGGACGACGGGTTGCTCGTGCTCTCGACGCCCAACCGCACCGCGCTGTCGCGCCTTGCGCTCATCACGGTCGGCGAAGGGTTCGGCCAGATCCCGCGCGGCACGCACGATTGGGACAAGTTCCTGACGCCCGACGCACTGACCGCGCTGGTCGAGGCGGAGGGGCTGCGCGTGGTGGACGTGCGCGGGCTGAGCTTCTCGGTCGCGAAGGGCTTCGTGCTGAGCGACGACACCAAGCTCGATTATTTCGTGACGGCGGTGCGGGGGTAAAACCCCTACTGCCACCCCGGCGGAGGCCGGGGCCCAGTTACGCTAACCTGATTGGCGCGCGCGGCTTTAGATCACCGCGGCCATCGCAGCTGGGCCCCGGCCTTCGCCGGGGTGGAACAAGAGTATGGCTCGACTTTACAGTCCCACCTTCTTCTCCAACCACCGCGCCGCTACGTCTGAGGTTTCCTTCTTTTCGTCACGGTCCACCCGGTAATTCGCCGCGCGCATCGCTTCGACCGGAATCCGCCCCACCAAAGGCTGCAACGCCGCGATCAGCTTGGCATCCTTGGCCCGCCCCGGCGCGACCATCAGGATCGCGTCATAGCCGGGAATCGCACCACGCGGATCGCTCAGCACCGTAAGCCCCTGCGCGGCGATGCGCCCGTCGGACGAGAAAGCCGAAATGACATCGGCGCGCCCGCTTTCCAGCGCGCGGTACATGAAGGTCGGACTGTAGGCGCTCATCGCCGCGAATTTCAGCGGATAGGCGGCCTGCACCGCAGCCCATTCGGGACGTTCGAGAAATTCGAGGTCGGAGCCGAGCTTCAGCCCCGGTGCCGCCGCAACCAGATCGTCGAGCGAGGCGATATGCTTCGACTTCGCATCGGCACCGCGCATCGCGAAGGCATAGGCGTTTTCGAACCCCAGCGCCCCGAGCAAGCGCACGCCCGAGGTTTTTGCGGTCCAGTCGCCGATCGCGGAGACCATAGCCGGGCGCGCCGGGATGTCGCGGCGCTTCATTTCGTTGGTCCAGATCGTGCCCGAATAATCGACATAGACATCGATCGCGCCCGATTTGAGCGCGCCGAACACCACCGCCGAGCCCAATCCGTCGCGATATTGCACGCGGTAGCCTGCTTTTTCCAGCCGGTGCCCGATCACGCGGGCGAGGATGTATTGCTCGCCGAAATTCTTTGCGCCGACCGTGATGGTATCGCCCGAGCGCGGCCAGAGCGGCGTCAGCGCGAGCAGCATCCCGACGATCAGCACGCCGCCCGCCACCCAGATCTGCCCCCGC
Source organism: Sphingomonas sp. MMS24-J45 (assembly GCF_044881195.1). Taxonomy (GTDB): domain Bacteria; phylum Pseudomonadota; class Alphaproteobacteria; order Sphingomonadales; family Sphingomonadaceae; genus Sphingomonas. The sequence goes on from NZ_CP173255.1 coordinate 1,305,456, forward strand.
TTGCGCGCGGCGATGCCGTGCTCGATCAGCCCGAGCAACGCATCGACCGCGAGCGCCAGCGCCGCCGCGCTGAGGCATCCGGCGAGCACGAGCGCCCAATTCTGCGTCTGGAGCCCCGCGAAGATCAGGTCGCCGAGGCTCGGCTGGCCAACGGTGGTGGAGAGCGTCGCGGCGCCGATCGTCCACACCGCCGCGGTACGGATGCCCGCCATCAGCACGGGCGCGACGAGCGGTGCCTCGACCAGCCGCAATTTCTGCCATGCGGTCATGCCAACGCCGTCCGCCGCCTCGATCACCGCAGGGTCGAGGCCGAGCAGGCCGGTCACGCCGTTCCGCAGGATCGGCAGCAGCGCATAGAGCGTCAACGCAAGCAGCGAGGGCAGGAAGCCGAGCGCGGGGATGCCGCCGCCGACCGCCTGCGACAGAAACAATAGCAGCGGGTAGAAGAGCGCGAGCAGCGCGAGGCTGGGGATCGTCTGGACGAGGCTCGCGAACCCCAAAGCGACGCGCGCCACGCCCGGCCGCCGCGCCGACCAGATCGCCAGCGGCACGCTGATCGCCAGTCCGAGCAGCAGCGCGGAGGCCGCCAGCAGCAGATGCGCGGCGAGCAAATCGGGCACGCGCGCCATCGCGTCGAGGAAGGGGCCGCTGGTCATGCTTCGAGGTCGCGCATCCGCCGCGCCTGTTCGCGCGGCACCGCGACCAGCGCATCGGCGATCGCCCCACCCTGCCCCGCCAACAGTTCGCGCGGGGTCGCATCGGCGACGATCTGCCCCCGGTCCATCACCAAGATGCGGTCGGCGAGGATCAGCGCCTCCGCCATGTCGTGCGTTACCATGATGGTGGTAAGCTCGAGCCGATCGTGCAGCGCGCGGATCGCCTTGCCGAGTTGGTCGCGCGTCACCGGATCGAGCGCGCCGAACGGCTCGTCGAGCAGCAGCAGCCCCGGCGCGGTGGCAAGCGCGCGGGCGACGCCGACCCGCTGGCGCTGCCCGCCCGACAGCGCATCGGGCATCCGCGTGGCGAATTCGCGCGGCAGATCGACCAGATCGAGCAAGTCGGCGACGCGGGTGCCGTTCGCCTTCTCGCCCGCCAAGCGCAGGCCGATCGCGATATTCTCGGCGACGGTCATATGCGGGAACAGGCCGATATTCTGAAAGACATAGCCGATCCGGCGGCGCAGCGCGTGCGGGGCGGCGTCGCCGACTGGCGCATCACCGATCCGCACCGTGCCCTCGCTCGGCTCGATCAGGCGGTTGATCATCTTGAGCAGCGTCGATTTGCCCGAGCCCGACGATCCGACCAGCGCCACGAAACTGCCGCCAACGACCTCGACCGATACGCCATCGACGGCAATCGTACCGCCGCCATAGCGTTTCGTCACGCGATCGAAGGTGACCGCCGGGCCGATGTCGTGCGATGGTAGCATCGACGGCGACAGTGGGGCACGGTACCGCACGCGTCAAAGGGGTTAGCGACATGGCTGAACAAAAAGCGATTTTCATCACCGGCGGCGGATCGGGTATTGGGCAGGCGACCGCCAAGCTGTTTGCCGCCAAGGGTTGGCGCGTTGGCCTTGCCGACGTAAACGCGCGGGGCCTGAGCGAGACCGCGGCGATGCTGCCCGCCGGGATGGCCACGACCTACACAATGGACGTGCGCGACCGCGAGGCGTGGGTCGCTAACCTCGATGCCTTCACCGCCACGACCGGCGGCCGCCTTGACGTATTGTTCAACAATGCCGGGATCGGCACCGGCGGGCCGTTGATCGACATGAGCTTCGAGGATCTCGACCGCGTCGTCGCGATCAACCTGGTCGGCGTGCTGAACGGCGCGAAGATCGGGTACGCTTACCTTGCGAAGACGCCGGGATCATGCCTGCTCAACACCGCTTCCGCCTCGGCGATCTACGGATCGTCCGGCCTGTCGGTCTATTCCGCGACCAAGTTCGGCGTGCGGTCGCTGACCGAGGCGCTCGACGGCGAATGGTATGGCGCGGGCGTGAAGGTCCGCGATCTGGTGCCGAGCTTCATCGATACGCCTTTGCTCGCGACACCGGCCGGCAACACCAATTATTCGATTCGGCAGGTCGTCACCAACGCCGGGCTCGAACTCACCGCGGTCGATGCCGTCGCGCAAGCCGCCTGGGATGCGGTGCACGGCGACAAGGTCCACACCTATGTCGGCAAGACCGCCGACCGCATGGCCTTTGCCGCCCGCTGGATGCCCGGCCGCATGCGCAAGATGATGCGCCGCGCCGTGGGGAATTCAGTCGAGTAAAGCGTCGATCGCTTCGGCCAGCGCAATGTCCTTGTGCGACAGGCCGCCGGCATCATGCGTGGTCAGCGCGATATCGACGCGGTTCCACACGTTCGACCATTCGGGATGATGATCGGCCTTTTCGGCGAGCAAGGCGACGCGCGTCATGAAGCCGAATGCCTCGCTGAAATCGGCGAAGGTCAGCGTGCGCGTGATCGCGTCGCGCGCCTCGTCATAATCCCATTCGTCGAGCGTATCGAGCGCGTCGGCGCGGTCCTCATCGCTCAACGGTTCAACGGTCATGGCCACGCTCTCCCTGCTGGCGCACGCTGCGCCTTGGCCGTAAGGCTTAGCGGATGGTGCCGCCCGATCAACTCCCGCCGACTGCCGAGACGATCGAGGCGATCGCGCGAGCGACGATCGCGGGCCTGCCGGACGCATTCCGCGCGCATCTGGGCGATGTCGTGCTGATCGTCGAGGAATTCGCCGATGACGAGACGCTCGACGCGCTCGGCATCGAGGATCCGTTCGAATTGAGCGGGGTCTATCATGGCCGACCGCTGGGCGAAAAGTCATCGATGGACTCAGGGACGCCGCCTGACCGCATCCATCTGTATCGCCGCGCGATCCTCGACGAATGGATCGACACCGGGGTCGGGCTGACCGCCTTGGTCGCGCATGTGACGATCCATGAAATCGGCCATCATTTCGGGCTGTCGGATGCCGATATGCACGCGCTGGAAGCGAGTGTGGAGGGTTGAGCGCTGCGCTCGCCTTTGACGACGTGACCTGCGTGCGCGGCGGGCGGACGTTGTTCGAGCACCTGTCCTTCGCGATCGACCAGGGGGGTGCGGCGTTGGTGTCGGGGCCCAACGGGGTAGGCAAGTCGAGCTTGATCCGCGTCGCCGCCGGGTTGCTGCGGCCCGCTACGGGAGAGGTCTCCGGGGTACCGACCCGCGCGCTGATGGCCGAAGCGGCGGCGCTCGATCCCGCTTTGCGGCTGGTGGATGCGCTTGGTTTTTGGGCACGGCTCGATGCAGTCGATGATGCGCGTGGTCGCGTGACGCGCGCGCTGGAGGCGGTTGGCTTGGCGCATATCGCGGAAGTGCCTGTGCGCTTGCTCTCGACCGGGCAGCGCCGCCGCGCCGCACTCGCGCGCGTGGTGGCGAGCAAAGCGCCGCTGTGGCTGCTCGACGAACCCGCCAACGGGCTCGATGTCGCGAGCGTGGCGATGCTGGAACGGCTGATCGGCGCACACCGCAAGGGCGGCGGCGCGGTGCTGGTCGCGACGCATACGCCGATCGCGCTGCCGGATGCGGTAGCGGTTTCACTTGGGACGCCGTCATGCTGACCCTGATCGCGCGCGACGTGCGGATCGCCTGGGCGAGCGGCGGGGTTGCCAATGCACTCGCTTTCTTCCTGCTGGTGACGATCCTGTTCCCCTTCGCGGTCGGCCCGGACAGCGCGCTGCTCGCACGAATCGGTGGTGGCGTGATCTGGGCGGCGGCGTTGCTGGCGGCGCTGATGCCGGTCGAGCGGCTGATCGGGCCGGATCTGGACAGCGGCGTGCTCGATCAGCTTGCGGTGCGCGGGCATTCGATGCCGAGCGTCGCGGCGGCAAAGATCGTCGCGCACTGGGTCGGGTTCGGTCCGCCGCTGATGCTCGCCGCGGTGATCGCCGCTGGCTTGCTCGGGCTGGAGGCGCGGACGCTGGGCGCGGTCGAACTGGGCTTGTTGATCGGCACGCCGGGGCTCGCGGCGCTCGCGGTGGCGACTTCGGCGCTGGTCGCGGGTCTGCGCGGGGCGGGATCGGTCGCAGGGCTGGTGATGCTGCCGCTCGCCGTGCCGCTGCTGATCTTCGGCGCGGGATCGCTCGATCTGGCCGCCGATGGCGGGATGGGCGCGATCAAATTGCTCGGCGCGGTCAGCCTGTTGCTGCTGGCGGGCGCGCCGTTCGTGGCGGGCGCGGCGATGCGGGCTGGGATGGAGTAGGACCCTCTACCCCACGGCGCCGGGCGTCCTTCAGCTCCGCGACCACCGCGCAAAAATGGCCGTCGGCAACAGCAGCCCGCGCGCTTCCTCGCGCACCGCCATTTCGCCGACCTCGACCGTGCCGCCCAGATCGGCCAGCGCCTGGCGTACCACTTCGCCGATCGCCAGCGCCGACATGCGCACCGCATAGACCGTCAGCACCAGGAACTTGCTGTCCTGATCAAGCAGACGGCGGCAGTCGGCGATCAGGCCGGGCAAGCCTTCCTCCAGCCGCCAGACCTCGCCATCCGGCCCGCGACCGAATTTGGGGGGATCAAGGAAAATCCCGTCATAGCGCTTGCCGCGACGCACCTCGCGCGCGGCGAATTTGGCTGCATCGTCGACCATCCAGCGGATCGGACGATCAGCCATGTCGGACAGAAAGGCATTGGCCTTGCCCGCCTCTACCGATTTCTTCGAGGCATCGACATGCGTCATCGCCGCGCCCTTGGCGGCGAGCGCCAGCGTGCCGACGCCGGTATAGCCGAACAGGTTGAGGACGGAGTCGCCCTCTGCCACGTGCCCGCGCATCCATTCCCATTGCGGAGCCATGTCGGGGAAGAAAGCGAGGTGGCGGAACGGCGTGTTCTGCGCGAGCAGGAGCACTTCCTCCCAGCGGACATGCCAGCCACCGCGCGGAACATCACGCGACAGATGCCAGCGACCACCGCCTTCCTCGTCCGACGCGCCGATGAAATCGCCATCGGCCTCCCAGCTATCCGAGGCGGGTGCCCACATCGCTTGCGGCTCAGGCCGGATGAAGCGGAAACGGCCATAGCGTTCGAGCTTTCGCCCGTGGCCGGAATCGACCAGGCCGTAATCCGCCCATGGTTCGGCGACGAGCGTCAGCAGGCTCACCGCGCGACGGCCCGCTGGGCGATGTACGCCGTTACGTCAGCGAACGTGCCCGGCAGCGACGCATAGCGTTCCTCGCGGTCGAACAGATCGCCGATCCGTGCGGGAAGCGCAGGGCGCTGACCAGTTGCGCGCTCGACCGCATCGCCGAACTTTGCCGGATGCGCGGTGGCGAGCGTTACCACCGGTACGTCCGGCGCGAGATCGGCGCGCCGCGCCGCCGAGAGCCCGATTGCGGTGTGCGGATCGATGATCTGCCCGCAGGATTCCGAGGCCCAGCGCATCGCCAGCGCCATGTCGTCGAGGCCGACGCGATCGCTGCCGAACAGCGTGGCAGCGCCCGCGCGTTGCGCATTGGTGAGGTGCATCGCCTTGGTCGCTTCGAAGCCGTGCATCTGCGCGGCGAGCGCCTGCCCGTCGCGACCGCCGAGATCGAACAAGAGGCGTTCGAAATTGCTCGACACCTGAATGTCCATCGAGGGGCTCGGCGTCGGGACGACCGTGCCTTGCGAATAATCGCCCGCGCTCAGCGCGCGGTGGAGGATGTCGTTGACGTTGGTCGCGACGATCAGCTTGGCGACCGGCAGGCCCATCTTCGCCGCGACATAGCCCGCGAACACGTCGCCGAAATTGCCCGTAGGCACCGAGAAAGCGACCGCCCGATCGGGCGCGCCCAAACGGACGGCGGCGTAGAAATAATAGACGATCTGCGCCATCAACCGCGCCCAGTTGATCGAGTTCACCGCCGACAGGGCGAAGCGTCCGGAAAAAGCCGCGTCGTTGAACATCGCCTTCACCAGCGCCTGGCAATCGTCGAAGCTCGCATCCTCAAGCGCGATATTGTGGATGTTGGGCGCGATGACGGTGGTCATCTGGCGGCGCTGCACATCGGACACGCGACCCTTTGGGTGGAGCATGAACACGTCTACCCCGGCGCGCCCGGCCAACGCGTCGATCGCGGCCGAGCCAGTGTCGCCCGAGGTCGCGCCGATCACGGTCACCTGCTGACTGCTGCCGGTGAGGAAGCGTTCGAACAAGAGCCCGAGCAATTGCAGCGCGACGTCCTTGAACGCGAGCGTGGGGCCGTGGAACAGCTCCAGCAGCCAGTTCTGCGGATCGAGCTGAACGAGCGGCACGACGGCGGCATGGGCAAAGCGGCCGTACGCCTTCGTGCACAGATCGCGCAGTTCATCTTCGCTGAGCGTGCCTTCGACGAACGGCAGCATCACTGCGACGGCAGTCTCGACGTAAGACAGGCCCTGCATCGCCGCGATCTGCGCCGGCGAGAAGCTCGGCCAGCTGTCCGGCAGGTACAACCCACCATCGGAGGCAAGACCCGCGAGCGTGACATCGCGGAAATCGAGGGTCGGCGCAGAGCCGCGCGTGCTGATATAGCGCATGGCGCTTTCGGTTAGCGGGCCGCGGGCGACTCGGCAACCGTGCGACGGCGCAGTGCCAGCGCGTAGATCAGCACCGCCAGCGTCGCGAAGACGAACCATTGCACCGCGTAAGCGAGATGATTGTTGGGCACGGCCGATAGGTCGGGGCCGGGATTGGGGTCCAGTCCCGCAAGCGGCGGATCGGCGACGAGCATCAGTGTCTTGGGACCACCGCCACCGAAGGCGGCCGCGACGATCGGCGCATGATCGGGCGCATGGCTGATATAACCGCGCACCGGCCCGCCCTTCCAATCGGGCTTTGCGTGCGGATCCTTGCCGAAGCCCAATTGCACCGCGAAACCTGGGCCTTCCACCCCGGTGCGGCATTGCGCGATCTGACGCCAGCCGGTGCCACCGCGCGCGTTGCGGCCGCCCTCGATCGCAAAGCTGACCGGTTCGAGGCAGAAGGCGCTGGCGCGGCGGAACAGCAGCGTATCGTCGACCGGGATCGCCGGGAACACGATTCGCGGGAGCGTGACGTTCCGCGCATAGCGGACGAGCAGTGCTTCCTTCTCCGCGCGCCGCTGCAACTGCCACACGCCAAGCGCGATCATCGCCAGTACGGCGAGGCCGACCAAGATCGTCGGGATGACGGGGATGCGCTTCATGGACGATGCTCGGTCTCGGGCGGGGCAAGGCGGCCTTCATGCGCCGCAGTCCGGAATTCCGAGCCGAGCAGCGCCGCCTTGGCGATTCGCAGCGAGCCGACAACGCTGATCACGGTGATCGGCAACCAGACGATCAGCTGCAACCAGATCGGGGGATCGAGCCTCAGCTGGATCGTGATTGCGATGCCGACGATCAGCCCACCCAGCACCAGGGTCAGGATCGCGGCAGGGCCGTCGCCGACGTTGAACGCGCTGTAATCCAGCCCGCACACCGCACAGCGATCGGCGAAATCCAGCCAACCGCGAAACAGCCCGGTCGCGCCGCAGCGCGGACACAGGCCCTTCAGCACGGCCGCGACGGGCGTGGGTGCGGTAGACTCCGCCAGCCCGTCGCTCACCGGATCACCCGGCGTGGACCGGTGCGCCCCAGCCACCATAGACATAGATGGTGACGAACAGGAACAGCCATACCACGTCGACGAAATGCCAGTACCAGGCCGCCGCTTCGAAGCCGAAATGCTGCTTCGGGGTGAAGTGGCCCTGATAGACGCGGATTTGGCAGACGATCAGGAAGATCGTGCCGATCATCACGTGGAAGCCGTGGAAGCCCGTCGACATGAAGAAGGCCGCGCCATAGTTCAGGCCCTTGAAGGGGAACGGTGCCTCCGAATATTCATAGGCCTGGATCGTGCTGAAGATTACGCCCAGGATAATCGTCGCCCACAGACCCTTCTTCAGGCCCTCACGATCATTGTGGATCAGCGCATGGTGTGCCCAAGTGATCGTCGTGCCGCTGGTCAGCAGGATCAGCGTGTTGAGCAACGGAAACTTGAACGCGTCGATGACTTCGAGACCCTTGGGCGGCCATTGCGCCGCACCGGCTGCTGCATCGGTGATCAGGCTGGTCGTCTTGCTGACCGAATCGTATGCGATGTGGGCGGGGAACAGCGAAAAGTCGAAATAGGCCCAGAACCAGCCGACGAAGAACATGACCTCGGACGCGATGAACAGGATCATGCCGTAGCGTAGGTGAAGCTGAACGACCGGCGTGTGATCGCCGGCATGAGCCTCGACGATGACCTGACGCCACCAGCCGTACATCACCGCGAGCACACCCGCGAGACCGGCATAGAACAGCGCGCCGCCGCCCGCCGCCTTGTGCATCCACATAATGCCGCCCGCCGCCATCGCCAGCGCGGCCATCGATCCGGCGAACGGCCAGATGCTGGGCGGGAGGATATGATAATCGTGGTTCTTGGCACCGGCCATTGGGGTCGTCCTTCGTACGCGTCTATCAGGTTATAGGTCGCTCTAGCCGGTGGCCGTCGCGGAATCTACGGAGTTTGATTGCGGTTTGCGCTCTAGCCTTTGGCCTTTGCGGAATCCACGGGGTAAAAGGTGTAGCTGAGCGTGATCGTCTCGACATCATTGGCGTCGGGATCGGTCAGGATCTTTGGGTCGACGAAGAAGATCACCGGCATACGCGCCGTCTCGCCGGGCTTCAGCGTCTGTTGCGTGAAGCAGAAGCACTGGATTTTGGTGAAATATTTGCCCGCCTGCGCCGGGGTAACGTTGTAGGTCGCGGTGCCGGTGATCGGGTGATCCGACGTGTTGGTCGCGGTGAAGAATGCCATGTCGCGCGCGCCGACCGCCACCGTCTCCGAATTATGCTCGGGCGCGAACTTCCACGGCATGTGCGGCGCGACATTGGTATCGAAATCGATGCGGATTTGCCGATCGGTGGCGCCGGGCGCAACCGTGCCGCGCTGTGTCGTCCCGTTCAGGCCGGTCGCCTGGCAGAACATGCGGTATAGCGGGATGCTCGCCCAGCCGATCCCGCTCATGAAACAGATGCCGAGCACCGCGAGCAGCGCGGTGCGCAACTTACCGTCGGTGGGCAGGATCCGCGCCATCAGTGCGGCATCCCCGCCTTGATCTTGGCGATGCTGATCGCGAACACCAGGATCACGAAGGCCCCAAGGATCAGGCCCAGCACCACCGCGCGGCTACGCTGGCGCTTGCGGACGAGGTCGGCGTGCGGATCAGGAATCATGCGGTAAGCCGATCGAAAGCAAGGGTGGCGAAGATCGCTAGGATATAACCGATCGAATAGACGAACAGAATGCGTTCGGCCTTCATTTCAGGCGTGATGGCGGCACGCTGCACCACCACCCAAGCGGTGAGCGCGACGAACACGATAGAGGTCAATGTCGCGACCAATCCGTAGGTGATGCCAGCGAGACCAACCGGCCACGGTGCAATCGCCGCCGCTGCCATCAGCACGGCGTAGAACAGCATCTGCCAGCGCGTCGTCGCGGCACTCGCCACAACCGGGAGCATCGGCACGCCGCCCTTGGCGTAATCATCACGGATCAACAGCGCGAGCGCCCAGCTGTGCGGCGGCGTCCACAAAAAGATGATCGCGAACATCAGCAGCGGCAGCGTCGAGATGCTCCCCGTGGCGGCGACCCAGCCGATCAGTGGCGGAAACGCGCCGGCGGCGCCACCGATGACGATGTTCTGCGGCGTGCGACGCTTCAGGCCGACGGTGTAGACGAGCACGTAGAACAGGATCGACACGGCCAACAGGCCAGCGGCAACGAGACCGATAGCGAGGCCCATCAGCAACACCGAGAAGACGCCAAGCGCAACGCCGAACTGCAGCGCGGTTTCGCGATCCATCTTGCCGGCCGGAAGCGGCCGCTTGGCTGTGCGCTTCATCAGCGAGTCAATGTCCGACTCATACCATTGGTTGAGAGCTCCGGCCGCACCAGCGGCCAGCGCAATCGCCAGGATCGCGGTAAAAGCGAGCGTGAAGGGAAGCTGCACCGGTGCCGCGAGCATGCCGCACAGCGCAGTGAACACGACCGAACGCATCACGCGCGGTTTGGTCAGGGCGAAGAAATCGCCTGCCCCGGCGGGAAGGGTCGCGGTCGGATAAGTCGTCGTAGTCATATCTGTTCCTACTGGCCGCCGCAGCAAAGCCGCGTCGTCGGTCGCCATTGCATGACGCCGGCCGGCCGATCGGCTCCCGCCTACGCGGGACCGGCGCGCTGCTTTCGCAGCGCGCCTGCCTCCGGCTCAGTCGATGCGCGGGAGAGTTTCGAACTGGTGGTACGGAGGGGGGCTCGACAGCGTCCATTCGAGCGTCGTCGCGCCTTCGCCCCACGGATTGTCACCAGCCTTCTTGCCGGAGAAGAGCGACCAGATGACGTTCACGAAGAACACCAGCATCGAGGCGGCCATGATCTTGTAGCCGAGCGTCGCAACCCAGTTCCAATGAGCGAGCGCGTCGGTGTAATCCGGCACGCGGCGCTGCATGTTCTGCAGGCCCAGGAAGTGCATCGGGAAGAACAGCACGTTCACGCCGAGGAAGAAGATCCAGTAATGGATCTGGCCGAGCAGCTCGTTGTACATCTTGCCCGACATTTTCGGGAACCAGTAATAGAAGCCGCAGAACAGCGAGAACACGGCACCCAACGACAGCACGTAGTGGAAATGCGCCACGACGTAATAGCTGTCCTGCATGTAATCGTCGATGCCGCCGTTCGCGAGCACCACGCCGGTCACGCCGCCGACGGTGAACATGAAGATGAACCCGATCGCCCACAGCATCGGCGTCTTGAAGGTGAGCGAGCCACCCCACATCGTCGCGATCCACGAGAAGATCTTGATGCCGGTCGGCACCGCGATCACCATCGTCGCTGCGGTGAAGTACATTTTGGTGTTCACGCTGAGGCCGGTCGTGAACATGTGGTGCGCCCACACGACGAAGCCGACCACGCCGATCGCGACCATGGCGTACGCCATGCCGAGATAGCCGAACACCGGCTTCTTCGAGAAGGTCGAAATCACCTGGCTGACGATGCCGAAGCCCGGCAGGATCATGATGTACACTTCGGGGTGACCGAAGAACCAGAACAAATGCTGATACAGCACCGGATCGCCGCCACCGGCGGGATCGAAGAAGGTGGTGCCGAAGTTACGATCGGTCAGCAGCATCGTGATGGCGGCAGCCAGCACCGGAAGTGCGAGCAACAGCAGGAAGGCGGTGACCAGCACCGACCAGACGAACAGCGGCATCTTGTGCAGGGTCATGCCCGGCGCACGCATGTTGAAGATGGTGGTGATGAAGTTGATCGCCCCGAGGATCGACGAAGCGCCGGCCAAGTGCAGCGACAGGATCGCCATGTCGGTCGACGGCCCCGGCTCGCCATAGGTGGAGAGCGGTGCGTACAGCGTCCACCCGTTACCTGCGCCACCGAAGAAAGGCGACGCCAGCAGCAGCGTGAACGACGGGATCAGCAGCCAGAACGAGATGTTGTTCATCCGCGGGAAGGCCATGTCCGGCGCACCGATCATGATCGGCACGAACCAGTTGCCGAAACCGCCGATCATCGCCGGCATGACCATGAAGAACACCATGATCAGGCCGTGCGCGGTGATCAGCACGTTCCACAGGTGGAGCGAATGATCGAGACCCTGCTCGCCACCCGGCAGATAGCTTGCCCAGATGCCGAGATATTGAATGCCCGGTTCGGCCAGCTCGGCGCGCATCAGGCCCGAGATCGCGCCGCCGATGATCCCCGCGAAGATCGCGAAGAACAGGTACAGCGTGCCGATATCCTTATGGTTGGTCGACATGAACCAGCGCGCGAAGAACGACATCTGATGGTCGTCATGCGCGTGGGTATGGTCGTGATGCGCCTCGAAGGCGGTGGAGCTGATGGCGGTGTCGGTCATGGCTTACTGTCCAGCGGTAGCGTTGGAACCGGACGCGGCAGGCAGCGCTTCGGCTGCGGCGGCATCGGCGGCGGTCGGGGTGGCGGGCGCGGAACCGGCGGCACCGGTCACGGCGGGCGACGGCGCCGCAGCCGCACCGGGCATCGTGCCGCCCTTCGCCTTCACCCATTGCGCGAAGACTTCGGGCGTTACGGCCTGCACCGCGATCGGCATGTAGCCGTGACGCGCGCCGCACAGTTCCGAACAGACGCCGAAATAAACACCGGGCTTGTCGATCGTGAAGCTCGTCTCGTTCAAGCGACCCGGGATGGCGTCGAGCTTGATCCAGAAGGCCGGGATCGCCCAGCTGTGGATCACGTCGTTCGACGTGGTGATCAGGCGGATCGGAACGCCGACCGGCAACACGACGCGCGTGTCGGTTGCGAGCAACCGGGGGCCATCGACGGCCGTGCGTGCGCGCTCGCCCTTGCCGACCTCATTGGCTTCCTTCAGCATGTTCGAGGTGACCTCGAACCCACCATGATCGGGATATTGATACGACCAATACCATTGGTTGCCGATTGCCTTCAGCGTCACGGCATTCTTGGGCGCCGGCTTGAACTGCGCCTGCAGCAAGCCGATCGACGGCAGCGCGAGACCCAGCAGGATCAGCACCGGGACGCCGGTCCACAATACTTCGAGAAGCGTGTTGTGTGACGTCTTGGAAGCGACCGGGTTGGCCGCGCGACGATACCGGATCACGACCCAGAACAGCAGGATCAGCACGAACACCGAGATGAAGGTGATGACCGGCAGCAGCAGCCAGTTGTGGAACCACGCCGCCTGATTGCCGGTGTGCGTGACCTGACGCTGCAGGCCGAGATCGCCGACGACCGGCTGGCCGACCTTGGGGTCAATGTCCATCGCCGGGGCGCCGTCGACCGCGAGCATCGGGTCGGTGGATGCAGCCGGGGCCGCAGCAGCAGCGGTCGGGTTCGCGGCCGTCACCGTCGGTGCGGCCTCGACCGGTTTCGATACGGGAGCAATCGGCGCAGGTTGCGGCGCGGCGGTTGCCGAGCCGACGCTGAGCATCGCGAGGCCCGCGGCCAGCGCGATCGATTTGATCCCGATCATTCGCATCTTTCCGTTCTACCCTTGAACTCTCGCACCGACGAACGTTGTCGGCCGGGGCGGGGATACGCCCTTTATAGCGGCCCTATACGCAGGGTGACCCTTTGCCTCAAGTCGAACGTGCCGCATTTTTTGCGCAATCGTTGCGTCGCACCAGGCACGCTTCTAATCAGGCCACCCATCCGCAGGACTAATATCGATGACCGAAGACGACGTTCTGGCCGAATTCCGTAACGCCGAGGCATTGCTGGAGGGGCATTTCATTCTGTCTTCGGGTTTGCGCTCATCGCGCTATCTGCAGTGCGCGCGCGTGCTGATGGATCCAGCGCGGGGGGCTCGCCTCGCTGCGGCATTGGTCGCGCGACTCCCGGCAGACGTAAGGGCAAGCATCTCGGCGGTGGTATCGCCCGCAATGGGCGGCGTGATCGCGGGGCACGAAATGGCCCGCGCGCTGGGCGTGACTGCCATGTTCCTTGAACGCCCCGACGGCGTCTTCGAACTGCGCCGCGGCTTTCGACTCGATCCGGGCATGAAAGTGCTGATGATGGAAGACGTAGTGACCACGGGCCTTTCCTCCAGAGAAGCGATTGCCGCGATCGCGCGGGCGGGCGGCGAGACGATCGCGGCCGCCGCGCTGGTCGATCGCTCCAATGGCACGGCCGATCTGGGCGTGCCTTTCTATCCGCTGATTCGACTCGACGTTCCAACCTATGCCGCGGACGCGCTGCCGAGCGAACTCGCGGCGATCCCGGCGATCAAGCCCGGGAGCCGCGCAGCATGAGCGATCACCTGCGCCTGGGCGTCAACATCGACCATGTCGCCACCGTCCGCAACGCGCGCGGCAGCGGCTATCCTGACCCGGTACGCGCTGCCCTGCTTGCGGCGGAGGCGGGGGCCGACGGCATCACCGCCCATTTGCGCGAGGATCGGCGGCACATCACCGACGACGACATCGCGCGCCTGTCCGCCGAACTGACGATCCCGCTCAATTTCGAAATGGCAGCGACTGAGGAGATGCTGGCGATCGCGCTGCGTCATCGCCCGCACGCCGCCTGCATCGTACCCGAAAAGCGCGAGGAACGCACCACCGAGGGCGGCCTGGATGCCGCCGGTCAGCACAATCACCTCGCCCCGCTCGTTTCGGCCTTGCGCGACGCGAACATCCGCGTGTCGCTGTTCATCGAACCCGATGCGCGCCAGATCGACGCCGCGATCCGGCTCGGCGCGCCGGTGATCGAGCTGCACACCGGCCGCTATGCCGAACTGTCGGGCGATGCGCAGGTCGCCGAGGTCCGCCGCCTGGCCGATGCCGCCGCGCTTGCCGCCAAGAACGGGATCGAGGTCCATGCCGGGCATGGGCTGACCGTTGATAACGTCGCGCCGATCGCCGCGATCCCGCAGGTGCGCGAGCTCAACATCGGCCACAGCCTGATCGCCGACGCGATCTTCATCGGACTGGGCGATGCGGTGCGGGCGATGCGCGCGGCGATGGATGCGGCGCGGTGATCATCGGGCTCGGCTCCGATCTGTGCAATATCGAACGGATCCGGGCATCGCTCGACCGATTTGGCGACCGTTTCGAACAGCGCGTGTTCACCGAGGTCGAACGCGCGAAGGCGGCGCGGCGCCCGTTCACCAAGGCGGGCACGCTCGCCAAGCGCTTTGCCGCGAAGGAAGCCTTCTCCAAGGCGGTCGGAACCGGTTTCAAGGCGGGCGTGTTCATGAAGGACATCGGTGTCGTCAACGCGAAATCGGGCGCGCCGACGCTGGCGCTGACCGGGGGTGCCAAGGCGAGGCTTGACGCGTTGACGCCCGGCGGTCACGTCGCGCGGGTACATTTGACGATGACCGACGATCATCCGTGGGCACAGGCGTTCGTGATCATCGAAGCGCTGGCGATCGGCGATACGGCGCACAAGGATGAATTATGAGCGAGGACCTGGCCCTGGATAAAGACGAGATCGGTACGCCCGGCGACAAGGATGGTCCGGCGTCGGAGACGGCGACCGCAGCCGCCAAGCGGCCGGGGACCGACTGGGCATCCGAATTGCGCGGGATCTTCTGGCTGATCCTGGCGGTGCTGGGGTTCCACACCTTCATTGCCAAGCCGTTCTATATCCCGTCGGAATCGATGCTGCCGGGCCTGCTCGTCGGCGATCAGCTGGTGGTGAGCAAATATCCCTATGGCTGGTCGTTCGTGTCGCCGACCTTCCATCTGCTGCCCTTCATCCACGGGCGGCTGCTCGGGCGGATGCCGGAGCGCGGCGATGTCGTGATCGTGACGCCGCCGGGCAGCAAGACCGATTATATCAAGCGTCTGATCGGCTTGCCGGGTGACCGGCTGGAAGTACGGCGCGGGGTGGTGATCCTGAACGGCGTGCCGGTGAAGCGCGGGCCGCTGCATTATGTCGATGTGCCCCATTACGGCGGCATGCCGCAACCGGCCCCCGAAACCGGACTGACCTGCGACCTGGGTCCCGATGCTTTGCGCACGGCGCCCGATGGCAGCACGATCTGCCACATGCCGCTCGTCACCGAAACGCTGCCCAACGGGCGGCATTATGAAACGGTCGAGCTAGGCGAGAGCGCTGGCGACGATTATCCCGAAGTGACGATCCCTGCCGGGCACGTCTTCATGATGGGCGACAATCGCGATCGCAGCGCCGACAGCCGCGTACCGCTCGACCAAGGCGGGCTCGGCGGGCCGGTGCCGTGGGAGTATCTCGGCGGCCGGGCGGAATTCATCACCTTTTCCAAAACCGGGCTGGGAAGTTGGAACCCGCTGACCTGGGGCCAGTCGTTCCGCGGCGGCCGGGCTGGGACGTCGCTGCACGCGGCGCGCGACCAATGAGCGAGACAGAGACTCACACGCTGGTCAGCGAACCAGCGCCCAACGAACTGCGCGACCCCTTCGTGCGGCAGGAATTGAAGCGCGCGACCGTCTGGCTCGGGCTGGCGGGGGCGATCGCGCTGGTCGTGTTGTTGATCCAGCCGTTGCTGATCATCTTCGGCGGGCTGGTGTTCGCATCGATGCTGGACGGCGGGGTGCGCCTCCTTGGCCGGGTCTTGCCGATCGGGCGGCCGTGGCGGTTGGCGATCGTCGTCATCCTGACGATCCTCTTCATCGGCGGAGTGTTCTATCTGACCGGCGCGGGAATCGTGCAGCAAGTAGAGCAATTGCGCGCGACGCTGACGACGCAGGCGACCAAGCTGATCGACTGGGCGTCCAACATCGGCATCATGCCTGGCAAGTCCGACCTCAACGGAATGGCGCAACAAGCGCTGGGCTCGTTCGGCAAGATCACCTCCTATCTCGGCATCGCGATCGGCGCGCTGACCAGCCTGATCATGGTGCTGGTGATCGGCCTGTTCATCGCGATGGAGCCGCGGCTGTATGATCGCGGGCTGCAGTGGATGGTGCCGCGCGACATGCGTCCGCGCTTTTCGGGCACGATCGAGGCCATGACCGTGACGATGCGGCGGCTGCTCGCCGGGCGGCTGTTCGGTATGGCGCTGGAAGGGGTGATGACCGGCGTTGCGCTGGCGATCTTCGGCGTGCCGATGGCAACGGTGCTTGGCATCATTACCGGCATCCTGGCGTTCATCCCCAATATCGGCGCGATCACCAGCGGCATTTTGATGGTCGCGGTCGGGTTCAGCGCCGGGATGCACACCGGCTTTGCCGCGATCGGCATCTATTTCTTTATCCAGACCTTCGATGGCTATGTCGTCATCCCGATGGTGGCCAAGCGCACCGTCGACCTGCCCCCTGCCCTGACGCTGTCATCGCAGATCCTGGCGGGCACGCTGTTCGGGCTGCTTGGCCTGACGCTGGCCGACCCGCTGACCGCGATGATCAAGGTCGCGCTGGAACGCAGTTCGGAAGCGGAGGCGGACGCCGAGGCATGACACCCATCCTCTACGATTTCTGGCGGTCCTCGGCGGCGTACCGTGTGCGGATCGTGCTGAATTTGAAGCAGGTCGCGTATGAGAGCGTCGCGGTCGATCTGACCAAGGGGGCACAGCGCAACCCTGCGTTTCTCGCGCGCAATCCGCAGGGCCTGGTCCCGGCGCTCGATATCGGCAGCACCGTGCTGACGCAGAGTCTCGCGATCATCGACTATCTCGACGCGACGCATGAGCGCGTTCCGATGGTGTCGTCCGATCCGGTCGCGCGGTCGCACGTGCTGGCGCAGGCGCTGGTGATCGCCGCCGACATCCACCCGATCGACAATCTGCGCGTCCTCAACCGGCTGACCGCGCAATTCGGGGCAGATCAGGCCGCGCGCGATGCGTGGTACACGCACTGGATCATCGAGGGACTGACCGCGCTGGAGGCGATGACCGCCGACCTGCCGGGACCGTTCCTGGGCGGCGATGCGCCCAATCTGGCCGACGTCTGCCTGATCCCGCAGCTCTACAACGCACGGCGTTTTGCGGTGCCGCTCGATCGCTTTCCGCGTCTGCTGCGTGCCGATGCCGCAGCCGCCGAGCGCCCTGAAATCGTCGCGGCGCACCCGGACCGCGTGCGGCCAGGCGATGCAACCCCGCAAGCATAGGTCGGTAATGCCCCCGAATTGCCGCGCCACACTTCTGCCGCTAAGGGGCGGCAGGGCGACGCGACCGGGTATTTCCCGATCGGCCGAATGAGCGGACAGACGCACCACGTGGACATTCAAAAGACCGAGGCGGGAATGGCCGGGGCGCCGGACACACCGTCCGCACGGGCGCCGGGATCGCCCCATGCGACCGCAGGCGCGCCCGCCGATCTCGCCGGGCTGGTGCCGATGCCGCAGACCAAGCGCCGCTGGCCAGCCTATTTCGGTGCGCTCGTCACCCTGGTGATGATCGTCTGGCTGGGGCTGAAGCTGCGCGCAATGGGCGTCGATTCCTGGGTATCGGCAATGCCGACCAGTCCGCTTTTCTATGTCTTCTTCATCCTGCTCTATTTCTCTCCGGTGATCGGCGATTTCGTCATCTTCCGGAAATTGTGGGGTATTCCGGCCAGCGGGTTCGCCGCGCTGATCAAGAAGCGCATCGCCAACGACGTGCTCAATTACTCGGGCGAGGCCTATTTCTACGCCTGGGCGCGGCAGCGATCGTCGATGGTCGCGGCCCCGTTCGGGTCCGTGAAGGACGTCAGCATCCTCTCGGCGATCGCCGGCAATATGGTGACGCTCGCGATGATCGCGGTCGCCATGCCGCTCGGTATCGGGCTGCTGACCGAGGAACAATTGCACAAGGCGATCTGGTCGATCGTCGGCGTGTTCGCCATGTCGCTTCCGTTTCTGATCTTTTCCAAGCGAATCTTTTCGCTGCCGCGCGCGACGCTGTGGTGGATTTTCGGCGTCCATTGCCTACGTTTGATCGCGGGCTCGGTCCTGATCGCTTTGGCGTGGCATTTCGGGCTGCCAACGGTGTCGGTCGGCATGTGGCTGCTGCTGTCGGCGGCGCGGTTGATCGTCGGACGGTTGCCACTTCTGCCAAATACCGAACTTCTTTTCGCCACCTTCGCCACGCTATTGATCGGACAGAATGACAAGCTGACCGTGCTGATCGCGGTCACGGCGGCGTTACCGCTGCTCGTCCATGTCGTGCTGATGGCGATCTTCGGCTTGTCGAGTTTGGTGAGAAAGACGTGAGAATGCTGCGTAGATTTTCGATGACCGCCGCCATGCTCGCTGCCGCGCTGTTCGGCGCGAGCGCGGCGCAAGCGGCCCAGGCGCTGGGCAGCGATGCGGCGGCCTGCACCCCCGGCGGCGGACCGGCGATTCGCGTTGCGGTCGAAGGGCTGAAGGATCGCACCGGCGAATTGAAGCTCGAACTCTATCCCGCCAACGAAACCGATTTCCTGCGCGACGACTATCTGTTGATTCGCGAAGGAAAGTTCTTCCGCCGCGTACGCGTGCCGACTCCGGCGACCGGCCCGGTCGTTTTGTGCATCCGCGTGCCCAGTCCCGGGCCTTATGCGCTGCTGTTCACGCACAATCGCGATGGCAAGAACAAGTTCAATTTCTGGAGCGACGGCGCCGGTTTTGTCAGCAACCGCAAGCTCGGACGGTCGCGGCCGAAACTCGATCAGGCACGGATCAATGTTCCGGCAGGGATGGTATCGGTCGATATTCGCGCGCAATATCTGCGCGGGCTCGGCGGATTCGGCCCGATCGGAGACTGACCCGCGATGCGCATCGTCGATGTCAACGAATTCTATTCACCGACCGGCGGCGGCGTGCGCACTTATATCGACCGCAAGATGGGGATCATGGCGGATCTCGGCCATGAACTGATCGTGATCGCGCCAGGCAAGGAAAACCGCGTCGAGGAACGGCCCGGCGGCGGCAAGGTCATCTGGATCCAGACCGGGCATTTGCCGCTCGACCAGAATTACGGGATTTTCTGGGAAGCGCCGCCGATCCTCAACCTGCTCGACGCCTTGCAGGCGGACGTGGTCGAGACCTCCTCGCCGTGGCGCTTGCCGTGGATCATCGGCAAGTGGCAGCCGAAATATGAAGGCGGCGCCGTGAAGGCGTTCTTCATGCACAATGACAACATGGCCGCCTACGCGCTGCGCTGGCTCGAGAATATGGGGCCGCAGGATCGGCTGGAACGCGCATTCGGCTGGTACAGCCGCTACATGTCGCGTTTCCTCGCGCATTTCGACACGGTCGTCACCAACGGTCCTGCGCTGGAAAAACGGCTGCGCAACCGCGGCGTGCACATCGATGCGGCGATGCCGCTGGGGATCGAGCGCGGGCATTTCTCACCCGATCTGCGCGACGAGCGGCTGCGCGCCGCCTTGCTCGCACAGTGCGATTTACCGCCGACCGGGCATTTGCTGCTCGGCCTCGGGCGGCATCACCCCGAAAAACGCTGGCGGCTGGTGATCGATGCGGCGGAACGCGCGGGGTCTGATCTTCCGGTCGGGCTGATCCTGTTGGGTGCGGGCGTCGAGAGCCGCCAGATCGAGATGCGCATCGCGGGGTCACCGCACATCCGCATGTTCCGCCCGGTCTATGATCGCGAGCGGCTGGCGCGGATCGTGGCGAGTTGCGACGCACTGATCCACGGATCGGAAGCCGAGCCGTTCGGGCTGGTCGCGTCGGAAGCGATGGCGGGCGGCCTGCCGCTGATCGTTCCCGATACCGGCGGCTGCGCCGAGGTCGCCGACAAGCACGCTTCCGAATTCTATACCGCGCGCGATGCGCAAAGTGCCGCGATGGCGATCCATCGGCTGTTCGCGCGCGATCAGCGCGTGCTGCGCCGCGCGGCGTTGGTGGCGGCGGGCAAGGTGCGCAGCGACCGCGACCATGCGGTCGAATTGATGGACTATTATCAGGCGCAAGTGGACCTGAAGCGCAGCGGCAAGCGGCTGCGCGCGGCGGCCTAGCCGATTTTGGCGCGAAGCTCGGCAGGACAGCTTTCGAGCGCCCGCGGGCCGCGATCTCCGCGCAGACGATAGACGAGCCGCACGCGCCCGCGCGTCGCGACGCACCCGGCGAGGTCATAGCGCTCGCGGATCGCGTGCATCAAAAGGCCATGCACGGCGGGGTTGCCGAATTTGTAAACGGGGTAGGTATCGACGATCGCTGGCGGATTGGCAGCGAGGATCGCGCTAGCGATCGCACGGGGATCGCCCCCCAGCGCGCGCGGATTGTCCTCGTCCGCCGTGTTGAGATGCCCCGGAAAGACCCAGCGCGACGGCAGACACGAATGCGTCAGCATATAGAGCGCCGGATAGCCGTTATAGACGAAGATGCACCCGCGCGTCGGCTTGGCGAGCGCCGCCACCGTGCGCGCTTCACGGTCGCCGCCCTTGGCGGACACGCTGATCGCCAACACGATCTGCCCGGCAACAAGCGCGACCACTGCCAGCCCCACCGCCACGCGTCGTCGCGCCGCGACCGCCGGAGCAAGCAGGATGCACGCGGGCAGCAGGATCGGCAGCGCGTAATGCGGCGCATCGAAGCGCCAATAGATGACGACGCTCACTATGGCCGTGACGAGCCAGCCGAGCAGATAGCGCCGCTCAAGCACCACCGCGGTCGGCAGGGCCTTTTTCCGCCCGGCCAGCGCGACGAGGATCAACGGCAGGAACAGCCCGACGAAGCTTGCCAGACCGATACTCTCGCGCACGAAGCCGCCCTTGGTCTGGCCGAACACCGACTGGAAATTGGCGAAGACGAACGCCTGCCCCTGCCCGATCGCGCCATAATAGAGCGCCGCAAACGCGGTCGGCAGCAGCGCCAGCGCTACCATGCCCACGCCGAACACAAGGGTCTGCGCCAGCGATCGCCCCTGCCACCACGCCAGCCACAGAAAGACGCAGCCGAAATAGACGCCTTCCAGCAGCACGCTATATTTGACCTGCAGCGCAAGCCCGATCAGCAGCAGCGCGCCCAGCCCCTTTTGCGTCAGCCGCGAACCGTCCGACACGGCCGACACCATCAGCGCGCCCGCCCCCGCCAGGAACGCGTTGTAGAAGACCGGCGCCTGTCCCCCCTCCCCCTCCATGAAGTTGAGCCACAGGATGTAGAGGATCGCCGCCAGCACCGATCCGAGCCAGCCGACATGGCGGCGGGCGATCCAATAGATGCCGAAGGCGGTCACCGCGACGAACAGACCCGCCAGCAGCTTATACTGAAGGAAACCCTCGCCCCCGAACAACCGTGCGCCGGCGTAGAGCAGGAACAAGCCGATCGGCTTGCGGTCGAAAATGTTCACGTACGGCAGCGCACCGTGCAGCATCCGATCGCCGACCAGCAGATAGAATTGCTCGTCGAACCCCAGCACCGGATTGCCCAGCGTCGCGGCGCGCGCGGCGAGCGTGACGAGTAGCAGCAGCGCTGCGGTCGCGCCGTGACGGGTCATGAACGCGGGCGCGCTGTCGCTATCGGTCGCCACGCATCCATCCCCACATCATAATCGTCCAGGCGTTGCCACCCCGGCCGCCTGCGCTATGCCTATCCGTCACGGTTCTGCAATCGACAAGTGGCAAGCATAGCCACCCCATAGGAGATGCCCGATATGTTCGCCCTCGACCGTCGTTCCTTCCTGTTCACCGGATCGGTCGGACTGGGCGCCTTCGCGGTGCCCGGATTCGCGCAGACCCCCAATGTGACGAGCCTGCGCGGCTTCACGCACGCGGTCGCGAGCGGCGAGCCGGGCAACGATTCGATGCTGCTGTGGACACGCTATGTGCCGACGAGTAGCGACACAGCCGAAGTCCGCGTCGAACTGTCGGAAACCCCGGATTTCGCAAAGATCGTAGCCGCCGGATCGCAGATTACGGGTGCGTGGCGCGATTTCACCGCGAAGATCACAGTCGACGGGCTCAAGCCCAACACGCGCTACCATTTCCGCTTCGTCGCGCCCGATGGCAGCTTCTCGCCCGTCGGCATGACCAAGACGCTGCCGCAGGGGCCGGTCGATCGCTTCCGCACCGCGACCTTCTCCTGCTCGAACATGCCGTACGGCTTCTTCAACGCCTATGCCCATGCTGCGGCGCGCGACGATATCGATCTGGCGATCCACCTCGGCGATTATTTCTACGAATATAAGGCCGGCGCTTATCCCGCCGCCAAGGATCAGGTCGCCGGACGCATCCCCCTGCCCGCCACCGAATTGCTGCACCTGGCCGATTACCGCATCCGCTACGCCAGCTATCGCAGCGATCCCGATCTGCAGCGCCTCCACCAAAAGGTGCCGATGATCGTGCAATGGGACGATCACGAATCGGCGAACGATAGCTGGGAAGGCGGCGCCGAGAATCACCAGCCGGAAGAAGGCGATTGGAATGCCCGCCGCGCCGCGTCGATCCAGGCCTATCGCGAATGGATGCCGGTCAGCGACGAACCGTGGAAGGCGTATGACATCGGCACGCTCGCCACATTGTTCCGCACCGAAACACGGCTGCTGGCGCGCACCAAGCAGCCCGATGTCGCGCCTTTGTTCAAAGCGGCGGACCCGGCCGCCGCGCTGAAGGCGTTCCGCGACGGCGCGTGGATGGACCCGGCCGTCACGATGATGGGGTCGCAGCAGGAGAGCTGGCTATCCCACGCGATGGCGCAATCGACGCGCGCCGGGCAGCGCTGGCAAGTGGTCGGCTTCGGCACGATCATGGGACAAACCGTGATGCCGCAGGATGCGACCGCCTGGCTTGCGCCCGACGCATCGGAACGCGCCAAAAACTATATCATGGCGGGCGTCGGCGCGGCCAAGCTTGGCCTGCCGTTCAATTATGACAGCTGGGGCGGCTATCCGGCGGCACGGGCGCGCTTCCTGAAGGGTGCGCAGGCGCTCGGTGCGAACCTGATCGTGCTGTCGGGCGACAGCCACAATGCCTGGGCCTATGACCTGGCGCAGGACGGCAAGCCCGCCGGAGTCGAATTCGCCGGTCATTCGGTCAGTTCGCCCGGGTATGAAGCCGCCACGGCGACGGATCCGAAGGTGATCGCCGCCACGCTGGTGCGCGCCAACCCGGAACTGAAATGGTGCGATACGTCGCGGCGCGGATATATGGCGATGACGCTCACCCCCGACAGCGCGACCAATGAATGGATCATGGTCGACACGATCAAGGCCAGCAACCCGGCGGGCCATGTCGGGTACAGCACGACGGTACAGCGCGGGCGCAATGTGATGGCGTGACGGTTGCCCGGACGGCCCCGCTGCGGCAAACAGGCGGCGGGGTCATCCGGGGAGCAGCGGTTTGCGCGTAACGATCAAGGACGTCTCGCGCGCCTCGGGCGTATCGATCAAGACCGTGTCGCGCGTGCTGAACAAGGAACGCTATGTCGGCGCGGAAACCCGCGCGCGGGTCGAGGCGGCGGTGGCCGAACTCAATTTCCGCCCCAGCATCGCGGCGCGCTCGCTTGCTGGAAAGCGCAGCTTCCAGATCGCGCTGATCTGCGACAATCCCAGCCCCTATTACGTCTATGAAATGCAATCGGGCATTCGCGACCGCTGCGGGCTGGACGGGGTGCGGATGATCGCGCAGCCGTACGACCGCAATTCGCCGACCCTGCTCGACGATATCGAAAATCTGGTCGAGGCGACGCATGTCGACGGGTTGATCCTGACGCCGCCCGTCTCGGACTATCCCGCCGTGCTGGAGTTGCTCGCCAAACGCGGCGTGCGCTTCGTGCGCGTCTCCCCGGGCAGCGCGGTCGAGCTCGCGCCCTCGACTTTCATCGACAATGAAGCTGCGGCGGCGGCGATGACCGCGCATCTGCTCGGGCTCGGGCACCGTCGGATCGGCTTCATCGCCGGGCATCCGAGCTATGCGACGAGCGGGCAGCGGATGCGCGGCTACGCCAAGGCGCTGGGCAAGGAGGGCATTGCGCTCGATCCGGTGCTGGTGCGCGAGGGCAGCTATGACTTTGCCTCGGGGGCGGCAGCGGCCGAGCAATTGCTCGCGCTCGACCCGCCGCCCACTGCGATCTTCGCGGCGAGCGACGACATGGCGGCGGGCGCGCTGACCGTGGCGCATCGGCGCGGGCTGGCGGTGCCGGGGCAGCTTTCGGTCGCCGGGTTCGATGATACCGCGCTTGCGGGCTTCGTCTGGCCGCCACTCACCACGATCCGCCAACCGACGCGCGAGATGGCGTATCAGGCGGCTGATCTGCTGCTCGGCCCGGCCGATGCGCCGATCGAGCGTCGTGAGGTGGCGTTCGAATTGGTGGTGCGGGAGTCGACGGGCCCGTTACCCGATCAGGAATAGCGCCGCGGCCAACGCCAGACCGAACGCCACCAGCGTCGCAACACCGATGATGATCAGCGGCTTCGGCCCAGCCTCAAGCAGCTGCGCAAGCGGCGAGCGGATCGCCGTCGCGGTGACCGCCGCCGCCAGCATCGCCGCCGCAGCCTTCTCGGCCCCCGTTGCTACGATCGGGGGGATCACGCCGAACGAATTGATTCCGGCCAGCACGAAGAAACCGACGACGAACCACGGCACGCCTGGCCCCTTCGCCGCGCCTTCCCCCTTGGGCAGGCACATCGCCACCACCGCCAGCACCGGTGCCAGCAACGCGACGCGCGTCAGCTTGACGATCGCGGCGATGCCGCCCGCCCCGTCCGAATAGGAATAGCCCGCCCCCAGCGCCTGCGCGACGTCGTGAATTGATGCACCGAGCAGGAACCCGGCTTTCAGATCGCTCATGTGGAAAGCGTGCGCGACCAGCGGATACAGCATCATCGCGCTCGCGCTCATCGCCGAAATGCCGACCAGCACCAGCGTCAGCTGCGCCTGGCTGGTGCGTTTTTCGCCCAGCGTCGTGGCAAGCGCCATCGCCGCCGACGCACCGCAAATCGCGACCGCACCGCCCGCCAGCACGCCAAACGCCGTATCCTGCCCGAGCCTGCGCGCGGCGAGCACCCCCGCCCCCATCGTCGCGGCGACGATCGCCACCACGCAGAGCAACGCAACCGGGCCGAGCGCGACGATCTGCCCCGCGGTAATGCGCACCCCCACCAGCACGATCCCCCAGCGCAGCAACGAGCGCGACGCGAAAGCGAGGCCCGGCGTCAAACGCGCATCGGCGCTGAGGAAATTGAGTGCGAGGCCGATCAGTAGCGCCATCAGCGTCAGCGGCACGCCGTAATGATCCGACAGGAACCCCGCCGCGAGCGTACCCATCGTCACCACGATCAGCCCGGGGGCATAGCCCCGCCAATCGCTCTTCGGCGCGGTTTCGACCGCGCTGTAGAGATCGCCGTAAAGATCGGCGGCCATTGGCAGTGGGCGGTTTGTCGTAGCCATGATCGCGTTCCACCTCCGTTCGGGCTGAGCCTGTCGAAGCCCTGCCCGGAAATCGGGCGTTGAAAGAAAAGCGGCCCTTCGACAAGCTCAGGGCAAACGGTAGGGAAATGGGATAGCCCAGACGCCAATCATGTGACAACGTTGTCGCAACAAAAAGACGGGAGCGGAATCGGATGGCTGTTGGGATCAGGGGTGGCGCGGCGCGCTGGATCATCGTGGCGATGGTGTTCGTCGCCATCATGCTGAATTATGTCGACCGGCAGATCCTCGCGCTGCTGAAACCAACGCTGGAGGCGCAGTTCCGCTGGTCGGACCAGGATTATGCCAATATGGGCACCGCGTTCCAGGTCGCGACCGCCTTCGCCTTTCTCGGCACCGGCTGGTTCCTCGATCGCGTCGGTTTGCGGCTGGGCTTTGCGCTCGGCGTGCTGATCTGGAGCCTGGCGGGCATGGCGCATGCCTTTGCGACGACGGTGGCGGGATTCTTTGCCGCGCGGATCGTGCTGGGCATGGCCGAATCGGTCGGCACGCCCGCTGCGGTCAAATCAGCGGCGACCTATTTCAACCAAAAGGACCGGCAGATCGCTTTGGGCATCGGCAATACCGCGCCTAACATCGGCGCGATCGTCACCCCGTTGTTCATCCCCGCGCTGGCGGTGGCGTTCGGGTGGCAGGCGGCGTTTCTGGTCGCGGGCGGGCTCGGCGTCGTGTGGGTCGTGGTGTGGTTCGCGCTGCGCATTAAGCCGGTGGCGCTCGACGCGGTCGCGCCGACCCCTGTGCCGTGGCTGAGCGTGCTGCGCAGCCGCGAGACCGCCGCGATCGCCATTGCCAAGATCCTGTCGGATCAGGTGTGGTTCTTCATGCTGCTGTGGCTGCCCGACCTGTTCCACCGCCTGTTCGGGATGCCGCAGGGTACGCTCGGCCTGCCGGTGGCGCTGGTGTACGTGATGGCGGCGTGTGGCGCGCTGACCGGCGGTTACGTGCCCTCGCGGCTGATGGCGGCGGGGTGGAGCGTCAACCGCGCGCGGAAGGCCACGATGCTGGGCTATGCGCTGCTCGTGCTGCCGGTTGTGTTCGTCCAGAGCGTGGCGAGTCCGTGGAGCGCGGCGTTGCTGCTCGGCCTCGTCCTCTTCGCGCATCAGGGGTTTTCGACCAACGTGTTCGGCGTGACGACCGACATCACGCCCGCGCGCTCGGTCGGCAGCCGGATCGGCATCGCGGCCTTCTGCGGCAATCTCTGCTCGATCGGAATGATCCAGTTCCAGGCCTATGCGCTGTCGCATAGCTGGGGCTATGCGCCCGCGCTGGCGATCTGCGCGGGGTCGTATTTGATGGCGCTCCTGGCGATCCACCTGCTGATCCCGCGGATCGTGCCCGTCGAGGCGGGAGAGCGCGGCGACGGCCTGGTCGCGGGGCACTGAGCACAAAAAGGGCCCGCTCCTCGCGTTGGCGAGGAGCGGGCTTCGGTCAAGGATCAGAAGTTCACGCGCCCCGTCACCCCGAAGTAGCGGTCGGCATCGCGCGGGATTTGATAGCGATACGCGCCGCTCGGCCCGCCATTGGCGATCGTCGCGGCGAAGCTCTGGTCGAACAGGTTCCGCACCGTGAAGGTTAGCTTGTAATGATCGGCCTTGTCCATGATCGACGCCGACAGGTTGACCAGCGCATAGCCGCCGATCGTGCCCGCCGCGCGGACGATCGGATCCGGGGTGAAGATCGACAGCTGGCTCGACTGATACGATGTCTGCGCGCCCAGCGAGAAATCGACCGCGCCGTTGGTGCGCACCCGGTAATCGGCCGAGATGTCACCCTTCCACTTCGGCGCGAAGCCGAGCGGCGTGCCCGTGGGGATGATGTCGTTCGGCGTGCGCACCGGCGGCGGGTTGAACGCATCGACATGCGCGTCGGTATAGGCGAGACCACCCGAGAAGTTCAGATCGCGGATCGGGCGGAAGGTGAAGTCGAGTTCGCCGCCGCGCGTCGACACCTTACCCGCATTGGTGAAGCGGGTGATGACGGTGGTGACGCCGTTGATGACCAGCGTGTCCGGGTTGTTCGCCTGGAAATTGAAATATTGCGCGTAATAGGCCGCGAGGTTCAGCGTCAGCTTGCCCCCGAACAGCGTGTTCTTCAGACCCACTTCGAACGCGTTCGACGTTTCGGGCTCCAGCGCCTTGGCGCCGGTCGGCTGCAGGTTGAAGAACAGGTTGAAGGCCGGCCCCTTATAGCCGCGCGTATAGCTGGCATAAGCGGTCGAGCCGCGCGTGATGTCGTATTGGACACCCGCCTTGCCCGAGAAATTGTCGGCCACGGTGCGCGCGGTGTAGGGGATGCCGTTCGCTGCGGCAGGATTGCCGTTCGACGTCGGCGAGGTGCGCGAATTGAACACGCCCTGGTCGAGCGGCGGCTGCGACGCGAGGTTGCCCGGGCTGGTCACGCGCGAGAAGGTCGCGTCGAGCTGATCGTGCGTATAGCGCACGCCGCCGATGAAGCGGAAGTTGTCGGCGACATTGAGCGTGCCTTGCGCGAACACGGCAAGGTTCTTGAACACCGAACCGTAATCGGCGCGGCCGAAGGCGGTGGTGGTCGGCCCGGCGAGATTGCTTGAGCACGGCGTCAATACGCCGGCCGGCAGGACTGCGCCGACCGCTGCCGAGCAGAAGGCATTGTCACGCTGGAAGATGCGGCGCGTCGCGGTGCGCGAATAGAAGCCGCCGATGACGTAATCGATCAGCTCCTTGCCGGGCGACGTGAGGCGGAGTTCCTGGCTGAACGTGTCGCCGGTCTGCGGGCCGGTGTCGTGCGATTGCGTGACGCCAATATACGCCTGCGGATAGAAATCGCCGTCGCGAATCTCGTTATTGGCGAAGTTGCGATAGGCGGTGATCGAGGTCACCGTCTGCGTTCCGACTGTGATGTCGGCCTGGCCCGAGAAGCCATAGCCCGTTTCGATCGTGCGCGTGACGAGGTTTTGGTTGATGCGGCGCGTCTCATTGCCCTGCAGCGTCGGCAGCACGGTCTGGATCAGCGCGAGGTTGGTGGTGTTGACCGCACCCGTCGCGGTCAGCGGCACGCCGCCGATCACTTCGGCGCAGCAATCGTCGTTATTGTGATGATAGTCGCCGATCAGCGTCAGCTTCACGAACGCGCTGGCATCGGCCTCGATGATCGAGCGCACGCCATAATGTTCGTAGCCGTTGACGCGCCGGTTCACGTTCGGCGCGATGTTAAAAATGTTGCCGTCATATTTGTCGTAAAACGCGGTCGTGCGCGTGCGGATCGATTCCGACAGCGGCAAATCGATCGCGCCGCGCGCGCGATACTCCATGCCGTTGCTGAAATAGACGCTGCCCTCGGCATAGCCGCCGATAGTGCGACCGGGACGCTTCGACACGATGTTGATCACGCCCGCGCTGGCATTCTTGCCGAATAGCGTGCCCTGCGGACCGCGCAGCACTTCCATACGATCGATATCGACGAGATCGGTGAAGGCTTCCGCCGCGCGGCTGAGCACGACGCCGTCGAGCACGGTCGACACGGTTGGTTCGACCGCGATCGAGAAAGAGGTGGTGCCGATGCCGCGCAGGAACAGCGCCTGGTTGAGCGCGGTGCCCGCCTTCACGAAGTTGAGCGCTGGCACGACATATTGCGCGCCTTCAAGGCTGGTGCGCCCCTGCGACGAAATCACGTCGCCCGAGACGACCGTGACGGCAAGCGGTACGTTCTGCAGCCGCTCCGAGCGCTTCTGCGCGGTGACGATGATGTCGCCGGGGTTCGCATCATCGGCAGCGGCAGGCTCGGCGGCCGGAGCGGGTGCGGGCGAAGCGGTCTGCGCGAACGCGGGTGTGGCGGCCAACAATGCGAGCGACGCGGCGCCCGACAAAAATACAGTCTTGGTCATAAACCCCTCCTTGAAACGATAATCCCATCTGATTGATGGATATTGTTATCGACGTCTTTCTGACAGCGTAATCAGGCTTGTCAGCGCTAAAGCAATGCTTGGTTCAAAAACCCAGTTCGGCCATCTCCACCACGCGGTGTTCACGCGCGCTGATCTCGGCGGCGGTGCCAATTGCGACCGCCATCATCCCGTCGTGCGCGGTAACCTCGACCGGCCCCTGCCCGCGCACCGCCGCGTTGAAGCGCTGATGTTCGTAGAAGGTCGAGCCGTGATGGCTGCCGGCGTTGAGCGCGGTCTCGTCGGTATGGACGACGCGCCGGGTGACCTGCTTCGGATTGCGGAACCCCACGCGCGGCGAATGGACCAGCGCGCCTTCCGGGATCAGTACGTCGAGCCGCGCCTCGCTGCCGACGGCGGTGATTTCTTCCTGATTTTCCGCGCCATCGGCGAACATCGACAGATCGAGCATCGCGCGCACGCCATTCGCGAAATCGACGGTGGTGTAGCTATTGTCGATGATGTCGGGCCGCTCCCCGCCATAATTTTCGTCTAAATGGTTCACGTCCATCGCGCCCGAACAATAAACGCGCACCGCCTCGCTCTGCGTGATCAGCCGCATCAGATCGAAGAAATGGCAGCATTTCTCGACCATCGTGCCGCCGGTGTTGCGGTTGAAGCGATTCCAGTCCGCGACCTTGACCAGGAACGGGAAGCGATGCTCGCGGATCGACAGCATCTGCAAGCGGCCGATCTTGCCGCCATGAATGTCGGCGATGAATTCGGCGGCGGGCGGCATGTAGCGATATTCCATCGCGGTCCAGAACACCTTGTCGCTCTGCGCGGCGCGATCGACGATCCAGCGGCAATCCTCGATCGTCGTCGCCAGCGGCTTTTCGCACAGGATGTGGAGGCCCGCATCAAACAGCGGCTCCAGCACGGCACGATGGGTGAAATTGGGGCTTGCGACGATCACCGCATCGCACAGGCCGCTCTTGGCGAGCGCCTCGACCGAATCAAACGCGGTCGCCTGATCGGCACGATCGCCAAGCGCACTTTTCGCCCAGGAGAGCGATCCTTCCGCGGGATCAGCCAGCGCCGTCACCACCGCGCCGGGCGTGATCTCCAGGTTGGTCAAATGCTCGACACCCATCATTCCGGTGCCAACCAGGCCGTATCGCACTTGCTCTCCCACGATCTTCTTCTCTATATGACAACGATGTCTGAAATCACACTTACACCCGAAATGCGCCCGCTCGGCAAGAGCGGAATCATGGTCAGTCCGATTGCGTGGGGGATGTGGCGATTCGGCCACGCCTCGCCGACCGAGGGTCGCGCGCTGATCGACGCGGCATTCGATGCGGGTGTCACGCTGTTCGACACGGCCGACATCTATGGCTTCGACGGGTCGGGCGGGTTCGGCGATGCGGAAGCGCTGCTCGGCCGCATCTTCGCCGATGCGCCCGAATTGCGGACGCGCATGGTGCTGGCGACCAAGGGCGGCATCACCCCGCCGGTGCCGTATGATTCGGGGCGCGATTATCTGATGGCGGCGCTCGAAGCGTCGCTCAAGCGGCTGCAGGTCGAACAAGTCGATCTCTACCAAATCCACCGCCCCGATATCCTTGCGCACCCGCAGGAAGTGGCACGCACGCTCGAAGAGATGGTCACCTCGGGCAAGGTTCGCGCGGTCGGCGTGTCGAACTATACCGTGCCGCAGACGCAAGCGATCAGCGCGCTGCTGACGATCCCGCTGGCGAGCGTTCAGCCCGAATTCTCGGCGCTCGCGCTCGATCCGATCACCGACGGCCTGCTCGACCTGACGATGGAGCGCGACGTGGCGGTGCTCGCCTGGTCGCCGCTCGGCGGCGGACGGATCGGCGCACCCGAGGACGATCGCTCGAAGGCGGTCGCGGCGGCGCTCGACGTCGTGGCCAATGCTGCCGGCGTATCGCGCGCGGCGGCGGCCTATGCCTGGATCATGGCGCATCCCGCGCGCGCCATTCCGATCGTCGGCACGCAGAATGTCGCGCGGATCGGGGAAATTGCCGACGTGTTCAAGGTCCGCTTCACACGCCAGAGCTGGTATGACGTGCTGGTCGCCTCGCGCGGGGAGCGCCTGCCATGAGCATTACGACACCCGCGCTTCCGCCCTGCGAAGTCAGCTGGTTCTCGGCGCTGTGCGACGACGATTACGAATTTCTCGGCGTGCCCGACGCGAAGCTGAAGTCGAGCTGGGAGCATTGCCGCGATATCGTGCTGCAGGCCGAAAGCGGCGGGTTCGACAATATCCTGCTGCCCTCGGGCTATCAGCTCGGCATCGACACCACCGCCTTTGCCGCGGCGATCGCGCCGATGCTGAAGCGCATGGCGTTGCTGATGGCGGTGCGCGTCGGCGAATCCTGGCCGCCGCAGCTCGCGCGCCAGATCGCGACGATCGACCGGCTGCTCGGTGGCCGCCTGACAGTCAACATCATCTCGTCCGACATGCCCGGCGAAACCTTGGCCAGCGCCCCGCGCTATGCCCGCACGGTCGAGGCGATGCACATCCTCAAGACCCTGCTCAACGGCGAAAGCCTCGACCATGATGGGGAGTTCTGGAAGCTGAAGGTCGATCCGCCGCGCATCGGCACGGTTTCCGGCAAGGCACCGCCTCTGTATTTCGGCGGCCTGTCACCCGACGCGCGCGAGGCAGCGGCCAAGGGCTGCGACGTGTTCCTGATGTGGCCCGACAAGCAGGATGTGGTCGCCGAGATCATCGCCGACATGACCGCGCGCGCCGCCAAATATGGCCGGACGCTGAAGTTCGGGTATCGCGCGCACGTGATCGTCCGCGATACGGAAGCCGAGGCGCGCACCGCTGCCGATCGCTTGCTGTCCAAGCTCGACGCCGCAGAGGGTGCTGCGATCCGCGCGAAATCGTTAGATTCGCAATCGGCCGGGGTCGCGGCGCAAGCTGCGTTGCGCGAAAGCGCGGCGGATGACGGCTATGCTGAACCGCATCTGTGGACCGGCGTCGGGCGGGCGCGCTCGGGCTGTGGTGCGGCAATCGTCGGCGATCCCGATCAGGTGCTCGCCAAGCTCAACGCCTATCGCGCGATGGGGATCGAGGCGTTCATCCTCTCGGGCTATCCGCACGCCGCCGAGGCTGACCTGTTCGCGCGTCACGTGTTGCCGCACATCGACCACGGCCCATTGCCGCGCGGCTGAGCCGTCAGGCAAGCGGCAGGCGTCGCCCCTCGGCGGCGCTGCGCCGGGCAAGCGCGACCAGTTCCATCACCGCCTGCGCCTCGCGCGCGGGGACGGGTGCTGGCGCGCCACCCGTGATCGCGGCGACGACGCCGGCATAATATTCGCGCCAGTCGCCGCGCACGCCGGGAACGGTGCGCGCGCTGCCATCGGCTTTAGTCAGCACCCCATACGCCTCTGGCGCTTCCTTGCCGAACTCAGGCGTGCTTGGCGGCTGCCCCGCGCGCAGCACTGCCTCCTGCGGATCGATACCATATTTCACAAAGCTGCCGCCCGTACCGTACAGCGCGAAGCGCGGGCGCGGCTGTGCGAGCAGGGTCGCCGCGGACACGATCACGCGGCAGCTGCCATAGAAGAGCGTCACCTCGAAATAGTCCTCGGTCGCCGCCCCGGCGCGCTGCGTCGCGAGATCGGCCGACACCGCCTCGGGCGTGCCGAACAGTTGCAGCGCCTGGTCGAGCAAATGCGGCCCGAGATCGTTGAGCAGCCCCGCCCCCTGTGTCTCGCGCCAGCCAAGCTTGATTGCGGGGCGGAACCGGTCCCAGCGCAGCTCGGCCAGCGCAATGTCACCGAGGTCACCGCCCGTCAGTACCTGCTGCACGGTCAGAAAATCGGCGTCCCAACGACGGTTATGAAACGCCGACAACATCAGCCCGCGCGCCTCTGCCAGTGCGATCAGCGCCGCACCATCGGCAGGATCGGTTACGAACGGTTTGTCGATGACGACATGCTTGCCCGCCGCCAGCGCCTGGCGGGCGAGCGGCGCGTGAAGATGGTCCGGCGTGGCGATCACCACCAGATCGACATCGGCATGCCCGAGCAGCGCATCCGCATCGGCAAGGACCTGCACCCCCGGCCAATCGCGCGCCACCGCTTCGCCCCGCGAGGTAACCACATGGGTCAGGCGCAACCCAGCGACCACACCGATCAAGGGCGCATGAAACGACGCGCCCGCAAGCCCGTACCCGATCAATCCGACGCGAATCATAAGGACGACATAGCGCGGGCTTGGCTGCATTGCCCATAGCCTGGGTCAAAAGCACGCGGATGCGAACGGTGACGTGGTGTTTCCGCTACTCAGATCCGCAGCGCCGTGCTCGCTTGAAATAGAGCGCTTTTCCCTGTCGTTACGACCGCGCCAATTCTTGTGGACAGTGAGGGCACGATAATGCGAAATGTGCGTTCGGGAGATAGTCGAAGACCCTAAAGGAGTTGGATGATGCAAGTAGGATCGATCACGCGTTTCAGCCGAGTGAGCTTTGGGGTTGCCTGCGCCGCCCTCGCACTCGCGGCGTGCGCGAAGAAGGCCGACAACGAAGAAGCAAGCACCACGACGACGACCACCACTGCGGCCACGACCAACGAGGCCGCGCCGGCCGCTGCCCCCGCCGCAGCCCCGGCTGCTGCTACCGCAGTTGCCGCCGATAACACCGACACCGTCGCGGGCGTGAAGTTCGCCTCCTACACCGGCGATGCCAAGAAGGGCGAAGCCGACTTCATCACCTGCAAGACCTGCCACGCGGTTGAAGCGGGCGTGAACAAGATCGGCCCGTCGTTGCACGGTGTCGTGGGCCGCAAGGCTGGCGAGATCGCCGGCTACACCTATTCGGCCGCCAACAAGAACAGCGGCATTACCTGGACCGAAGAGAAGCTGTTCCAGTATCTGGAAAACCCGCAGCGCGTCGTTCCGGGCACGAAAATGAGCTTCGCTGGCTGGCCCAACGACCCGCAGAAGCGCGCGGACGTGATCGCGTACCTGAAGACTCAGTCGTAAGCCTTTTCGACCGACACTTACCGAGGGGCCCGGCAGCGATGCCGGGCCCTTTTGGTATTTAGCGTCGCGGTCGCCGGGCAATGTCGGCGAGATGTGCCGGGAACGACGCCGCCAGCGCCAGCGCGATCCACGGCCAGCCCGCCCCCGTCAGCGCCGCCCGCAGCGCCAGCATCATCAGCGCGCCCGGAACCAGGCGCAACGCGGCATCGCCACTGCGCCATCCGCGCAGACGCGTCAGGATCACCCACTCCGCCGCCATGATCGCCAGGATCAAGTCGACGGCATGGCCCTGCCCGAACAGCCAGGTCGCAATGCCGGTCAGCCGAACGGACCGTTGAGCTTCACGATCATCATCGTGTGATACCCGGCGAAGGTGACGCACGCGAGGTACGGCAGCAGGAGCAGACCGGCTGCGGTCGAACGCGGCCACACGATATAAATCCACAGCATGATCGCCATCCACAAGGGCACGATGCAGGCCAGTGCCCAATCCGGACGATGGACGTGGAAGAACAGCAGGCTCCACAGGATGTTCAGGAACCCGGACAAGGCAAACAGGCCAACGATCCAGTCCCCGCGTTGCCGGGTCGGCATCGCCCGCCAGCCTGTGATCGCAGCCAGCCCCGTGAAGAGATAAATCAGCGTCCAGGCAATGCTGTAACCTATTTCGGGCGGGGCCCAACGCGGCTGCACCAGCGTGGCGTACCACGGCCCCATCTCGGTGATGGTCGTGCCCATGCCCGCAACCGCGATCGCCGCGAACCCGCCGATCAGGACCGGCAACCCCCAGGAACGATGCGGAACCGGTGCCTTCACCTTCACGCCTCGGCGAGCCCCAGCAGGTGCCGGACGTCCTTGATGAAGATGCGCAAATGCGCGACCGGCTTCGATCGCACCAGCCGCTTGTTCATGTACGCATCCCATGTCAGGCGCTGCACGTCGGGGTCTTCGCAGATCTTGACGAAGCGTTCGCGGCGCTTGTCGCTGGAATACCAGAAATATTGCATGATCCCGAGGATCCAGAACACCCGGCCATGTTCGCGCATGAAGCGCTTTCGCGCGGTCTTGAGCGCAGACGCCTTGCCGGTCGCGAGGAATTCCGTCACCGCCTCCGCTGCCAGTCGCCCGCCGACCATCGCATAGTAAATGCCTTCGCCCGAGGCCGGCGCGACCACGCCCGCGGCATCGCCCGCGACGACCAGATCGCGGCCATTGTCCCAGCGTTTCAACGGCTTCAGCGGAATCGGCGCGCCTTCGCGGCGGATCGTGTCGCAGGCATCGAGCCCGGTCTGCGCGCGCACCGCGGCGACGGCGTCGCGCAAGTCGAAGCCCTTGTTGGCGCTGCCCACGCCGATGCTCGCCTGGTCGCCATGCGGGAAGACCCAGGCGTAGAAATCGGGCGAATGCTTGCCCTGGTAGAAGACGTCGCAGCGCGCCCGGTCGAAATCGGCCGAACTGCCCGCGGGCGGCGAGGCGACGATCTCGTGATAGGCGAACACGCACGGCACGCGGTCCGCGCCCCTCAGTTCCGCCCGCGCCACATCCGATCGTGCGCCATCCGCGCCGATCACGCTGCGCGCGGAAACGCGCTGCTCGGGCGCGCCACGCGCCTCGCGATAGACGATGATCGCAGTGCCATCCGCATCGCGTTCGATCCGCTCGAACATCCCGGTACGCCGTTCGGCGCCGGCGAGCGCCGCGCGGGCGCGGAGCCATTCGTCGAACGTCTCGCGATCGACCAGTCCGACGAAGCCGCCCTTGCCATCAGCGCTGACCGGCATGTCGACCGTCTTACCCGTAGGAGCGATCATCCGCGCAAGCGTCGCCTTGCCGACCAGCAGATGGTCGGGAATCGCGAAATCCTCGATCGCGCGCGGCGGAATGGCGCCGCCGCACGGCTTGATCCGCCCGGCCCGGTCGAGCAACAGGACATGACGCCCGGCGCGGGCGAGATCGGTGGCAGCGGTCGCGCCCGAAGGCCCGCCGCCGACGACGACACAATCGAAGTGCGGCTGTTTCATATCGTGACCTCCCGACCCAGCAGAGACGCGCGCGGCGGCGCACTACGCAGACACAAAGCAGCGGCGGCGAGGAACAGCAGCGCCTCCGCCCCGAACACCAGCATGAACGTCTCGGGCAGGCTGCCCGTCAGCGCGCGCCCGGCATCGACCGAAACCGCGCCGGTCAACCCGCCGGTTCCGAAGGCAATGGCTTGTGCAGCACCCCACACGCCCATGCGGATCCCTTCGCGATTGGGGCCACCAGCACCCGCCAGCGCCATCATCGTCCCGATCGCGGCGACCGCGAACACGCCATTGGCAAAGCCGAGCACGAAGATGTTGCCGATGATCGGCCACCCCGCCCCGATCCGCGCCGCCATCGCGAGGCCGGTTAGCGCCAGCGCGGAGCCGATGCACCCGCCGACGATCCAGCGCTGTAACCCGCTCGCGCGCCCGGCTGCCGTTCCCCGTTTTGAAAAAGCGCTGCCGCCGATCCCGACCAGGATCATGCCGAGCAGCACGCCGCCATGCTGCACGCTCGAAATCTGTGTCGATTGGCCCGGCGTCATGCCGAAGCGCAGGCCGGTAAAGGGTTCGAGGATCAGATCCTGCATCGAATAGGCGAGCATCGACAGGAAAACGAAGATCGTGAAGCGGCGCGCATCGCTGTCGCTCCACAGTTCGACCAGCGCCGCGCCAAAGGCCAAAGCGGGCGCGTCGCGTGCCTCCACGGCCGCAACACCACGCCCTTCCACGCCCCAGATCGCGAGCGCGGAAACAAAGAACGCCGCTGTCGCGACCCCGCCGACCACCGCGGCCAGTCGGCCGAAGCTGAACGGATCGACCCACTTGCCCGCAACCGCCGCCGATACGACGATCCCGGCGATCATCATGATCCACGTGATCGATGCGGCCGCCGCGCGCCGTTCGGGCGCGACGCGCGTTGCAAGCAAGGCGAGCAGCGACGTTCCCGCCGCGCCGACGCCCGCGCCGATCATCGAGAAAGCAAGGATTGCGGCAGCATAGCCCAGCCACGGTGTCGCCGACAGCAAGCCCACCGCCTGCACCGCGAGCATCGCCCCGCCCGCCAGCACCGCCATCCCGCCGATGATCCACGGTGTCCGCCGCCGTCCGCTGTCCGACCCATGGCCCCAGACGGGGCGCGAGAGCTGCACCGCATAATGCCACGCCACCAGTCCGGCGGGCAGCGCGGCCGGGAGTGCATATTCGACCACCATCACGCGGTTGAGCAGCGAGGTCGCGAGCATCACGATCGACCCGATCGCGCTCTGCACGAGGCCCAGCCGGACGATGCCGAACCAGCCGAGCGGCGTGCGCGTCATAGCCCGAGCACTCCGCCGAGACCAAAGGCGGAGGCCAACATGCCGAGCACGTACAGGCTGGTCCCCGTCGCATTGTACCACGGGGTCTCCTTGAGCGGATCGCGCAGCAGGCGCGGCATCAGCGCCAATTGGGCCACGAGCAACACCGCGACCACGCCAGCGACCAGCATGTGACCCCAGCTCAAAAGCAACGCGACCACCACGAACTGCGGCACCGCCATCACGACGCACGCGATCCGCGCCGCGCGATCCACGCCAAGCGTCGCGGGGAGCGAGCGGATGCCCATCGCGCGATCACCATCCACCGCCTTGAAGTCGTTGAGCGTCATGATGCCGAATGCGCCTGCACTATACAGTGCCAGGATGATCAGCACCGGTGCCGGTGGCAACGCGCCCGCCATCACGCTCGCGCCCGTGAACCAGGTCAATCCTTCATAGGTGAGCGCGACAGCGGCAGGACCCCAGAGGCCGCTGGTCTTCAACCGGAAGGGCGGCGCGCTATAGGCCCAGGCGAAGGACAGCGCGACCAGCGTCGCAGCGAACACCCATGTTCCGATGAATGCGGCAAGCGCCGCCGACGCCACCGTCCCGATGATCGCGATCCACAGCCCCCAATGGCCCGCAATACGGCCCGACGGGATCGGACGGTTGGGTTCATTGATCGCATCGACATGCCGGTCGAACCAGTCGTTCACCGCCTGGCTCGTCCCGCACACCAGCGGGCCGACCAACAACACGCCCGCGACCAGGAAGGGCCAGCGCGTTTCGACCGGCACGCCGGAGGAAACGGTGCCGCAGAAAAACGCCCAGATCGGCGGAAACCAGGTGATCGGCTTGAGGAGTTCGGTGATGTCGCGCAGTTTCGGAAGCGGAACTGCCGTGGGCGCCGGTTTCGTCGAAGGAGTCGTCACGCGTGCCATGCTGCGAGGCTAAACTTGACGCTTAAAGGCGTCAAACCGAATTGACACTTTTTGCGAGAAATTCGATCAGGTGTCGCTGGAGACGAGATTGCCCAAGCCGTGACGGTGGAGCTTCGAATAGAGGCTCTGGCGGCTGACGCCCAAAATCTCTGCGGCCGATGCGCGGTTGTCGGAGGTGTAGACCAGTGCCGCCTCGATACACAGGCGCTCGATCAGATCGGTCGATTCACGCACGATGTCCTTCAACGACATGCGGCCGACCAATTCGGTCAGTTGTTCGACCGAGCGCGGCA
The DNA here is from genome assembly GCF_044881195.1 of Sphingomonas sp. MMS24-J45. GTDB lineage: Bacteria > Pseudomonadota > Alphaproteobacteria > Sphingomonadales > Sphingomonadaceae > Sphingomonas. The sequence goes on from NZ_CP173255.1 coordinate 1,344,735, forward strand.
AATCATGCTCGACCGACGGCGCTGTGCGCAACCGCCGCCCGACGTTACGGATCGTGAACCCGTAGCACTCGCCATCGCCGCGCGGGGCGAGCACGCCCGACACTTCGATTTCCTCCTGCGCTCCGCCACTGCCGCGCAGGATCGTCGCGACGTTGCGGACCGAGCCGTGCTCCTGCAACTGGCCGATGATCAACTCCAGATCGAGTCCCGGTCGGCCCAGCCAGGTCCCGAGCGGCTCGCCCATCACGCGCTCGACTGAAGGCGCGCCGGAAAGCTCGACGAAGGCAGCATTGGCGATGAGGATGTTGAGCGCCGAATCGACCAGCACGAAAGCGTCTGGCATGTGTTCGATCACCTCGCCCATCGCGGCATGATGATCATCGGCGGCCGTGGCCGGTTGCGCCGCGAACATCCGGACCAGCAGCAAGGCGGCGCGACCCTGACGGAAAAGCCGGGCGGTGATCTCCACCGGGCCATGACCATCGGCGAGATCCACGGTCACCGGTGCGAGATCGTCGCTCGCGCTGGCCGCCCCCAGATGGGCGATGAAGGTGTCGCGATCGGCCGGATCGACGATTTCGCCGACCGGACGATCCGCCAGCGCACCATCCTTGACCCCCAGCAACCGCAGTGCGGCCGGGTTTATCTCGCGAATTCGCCGAGTCGCGGCATCGACGATCAGCACCGGCTCGGTGCCGAGGTCGAAGAGCAAGCGATAGCGCGCCTCGACCTGACGCAGTTTGATATAGTCACGCTCCAGCGACTGCTGCGTCTGCAACAAGCGCTGTTGCATCGCGGCGGCCGCGCGCATGTCGCGCCCGATCGCGATCGCGCTGCCATTCTGGCCGACCTTCATGACCAGATAGCGAATCGGGACGTCGCCACCGGGAGCCGGATGGTTCACCTGACGCCAGCGTGCCGCATTGCTAGCGCCGCTATCGGCGAACATCTCCGCGACTTTGACTTTGCTCTCGATCGTGACGCAATCCTCCCAGCGTTGCCCGACCCATTCGGCAAAGCCTTGCGTGACCAAGTCGCTATTGGACACCGCGACATCGCGGATCACCGCATCAGCATCGAGTACGAGCGCGATATCGCCGACCGAGGCGAGCAACGCGACGGCCACCTGTGGTGACAACGCACCTGACAGAATTTCAGGATTGGAGAATGCATTGGGTGCAGCAAAGGTGGGACGATCGTTCATCAACGAAACGTTTGTGCTCCTGAAGTCCTACGTCGCGCGGTACACCCTGCCCCGCGAGACCCTGTTTGGCGGTCAACCGGCCGTGGGTTGAACCAACTCCTGCGTCACCGCATCGACCAGTTCCCCGGCAATGCGTACCGCAACCCGTGCATCCGGCGCCGTCCCGTCCGCACCGACCGATGCGGCAAGATCCGCATTGCCGGCAAAAACCCTGCCACCCACCATCACACAAATCCGAGGATTTCTGGAGGACCCGCGGATTGACCGAACGATCGCGGGCAAGGGCGCGATATGGCAGTCGCACGTAATCGTCAATCCAGCCAAATCGAACCATTCGTCCCGAACCCGTTCGAGCAGTTCCACCGTCGTCGCCTCGTTCAACCGGTCGGTCAGCCAGCCATGGGCACAGAACAACTCATCGATCACGACGGTTCCGAAGCTGTGCTGATCGCCTTCGAGCGAAGCAAACAGCGCGCGACGTTCCTGCCCGACCGGCTTGCTATGGTCGTGCGGCAAGCGCGCCGACAATTCGTGCACGACCTCCTGCAAGCGCCACAGCCCCATCGTGACGTCGACGAAATCGCACAGGTCGGATTCCCAGAATTCGCCGAGCCGCCGCGCGGCCGGGGCGAGCAGATCGACCAGCAGCGATTCAAGCGTCACGCCGCGCGCGACCAGGCCATCGACATATTCGAGCAGCTCGTCCGCCTCGACTTGCAGCGCGAGCGGCGCGAACGCATCAACCTCCTCGGCCGAAATGCACGTGGCATGGGGCGAGTCGGCAACGTCACTGTGCGGACCGGTGGTGTGCGCCACGAGCAAGCGCGGAATGATCTCGCTTTCGATCAGGCGAGTCAGCGAACGAGCATATTCGAGATCGGCACGGCGCTGGAAATCAACCAGATTTTCACTGCGGGGCCGGCTATCGCGCGGAGTGGCGCGTCGCTGGTCAGCGGACGCAAAGCGTTCCATCCTTCTCGCCGACGCCATAACTGCCATCCCCTGCGTTGACCATCCATCGAGCAGTCGGACATCCATATTTGGTTCTTCCGGCAGGTCGCAGCGTATGCCTGTTCCCCGGGTCTGGCAACGCCCTATCGACACTGCACTGCAATAAGTGTCCAATTTTCTTTACGTCAATTCTTATTGACACTTTGTCCGCCCGCGACCTAGTCTCTGCGGCAGAGAGGCGGATCGAAACGATGCGGCACGAAGACCCTTCGACATTCCGGCAGGCGCGCAAATCGCCTGCTCCGCTCTATACGCCGGAGCAGCGCCTGCGCCGCGACTCGACACCGTGGACGCTGGTGCAGGGCATCCTCGCTCCACTCCAATTCCTGATTTTCCTGGCGAGCGCAGCGCTGGTCGTGCGCTATCTGATGACAGGCGAAGGCGCTTATGCCGCCACCGTCTCGATCGTTCTGAAGACGATCACGCTCTACACGATCATGATCACGGGCTCGATCTGGGAAAAGGTCGTGTTCGACAAATGGCTGTTCGCCGAGGCCTTCTTCTGGGAGGATGTGTTCAGCTTCCTCGTGCTGGCGCTGCACACCGCCTATCTGGTGATGCTGATCGGCGATCTCGGCACCGAACGCGATCGGATGCTGCTCGCGCTCGCTGCCTATGCGACCTACGCGATCAATGCAGGCCAGTTCATCCTGAAGCTGCGCGCGGCGCGGCTGCAGGGGGCGGCCGAGGCGTCCGCTCCCTTCACGGCGGCGGCGGCATGACGGTCCTTGCCCCCATCCGCCCTGCCACGGGCACCGATTGCGCGCCGGTCTTGCGCGAACGCGGTCAGCGCGAAGTGTTCTGCGGCCTGACCGGGATCATCTGGCTTCACCGCAAGGTGCAGGACGCCTTCTTCCTGGTCGTCGGATCACGCACCTGCGCGCACCTGCTGCAATCGGCGGCGGGGGTGATGGTGTTTGCCGAACCGCGCTTCGGCACTGCGATCATCGAGGAACGCGATCTTGCCGGGATGGTCGATTGCAACGAGGAGCTCGACCGCGTCGTCGATCGGCTGCTCGCGCGCCGTCCCGACATCAAGCTGCTGTTCCTGGTCGGATCGTGCCCGTCCGAAGTGATCAAGCTCGACCTGTCGCGCGCAGGCCAGCGCCTGTCGCTCAAGCACGCAGGCCGCACCAAGATCCTCAATTATTCGGGCTCTGGCATCGAAACGACCTTCACCGAGGGCGAAGATGCGTGCCTCGCCGCGCTTGTGCCCGACCTCGCTGCGAGCAAGCCGGGGGCCGCCCCGAATTGATGATCGTCGGCGCGCTGCCCGATGTCGTCGAGGACCAGTTCCTGCGGATCTTCGCACAGCTTGGCATACCGACGGTCCGCTCGCTCCCGGCCCGCCGCGCGGGCGCGATGCCGCCAGTAGGCCCGAACACGCGCTTTCTGCTCGCCCAGCCCTTCCTCGGCGAGACGGCACGCGCGCTCGAGGATCGCGGCGCGGTGCGGCTCGACGCGATGTTCCCGTTCGGCGCCGAGGGCACGACCAACTGGCTCCATGCCGCCGCCACGGCGTTCGGGATCGACGAAATGCACTTCCGTTCGGTGATCGCGCCGGGCCGCGAACGCGCCAAGCGCGCGATCGCGCATTGCCGTACCAAACTCGACGGCAAGAGCATCTTCTTCATGCCCGATTCCCAGCTCGAAGTGCCGCTCGCGCGCTTCCTTGCGCAGGAACTCGGCATGGTGCCGCTCGAAGTCGGTACGCCCTATCTCCACCGTCGCCACCTCGCGCAGGACCTCGCGCTGCTGCCGCCCGCGACCGTCATCAGCGAAGGGCAGGATGTCGACAAGCAGCTCGACCGCGTGCGCGCGGCCCAGCCCGATCTGACCGTCTGCGGTCTAGGCCTCGCCAATCCGCTGGAGAGCGAAGGGCTGACGACCAAATGGGCGATCGAACTGGTCTTCTCGCCGATCCACGGGTTCGACCAGGCGGGTGACCTGGCCGAACTGTTCGCCCGGCCGCTGCGGCGCCGCGACGTGTTGAAGGTCTGACGCGATGCAGCTGACCGTCTGGACCTATGAGGGACCACCCCATGTCGGCGCGATGCGGATCGCGACCGCGATGGAGGGCGTGCATTACGTGCTCCACGCGCCGCAGGGCGACACCTATGCCGATCTGCTGTTCACGATGATCGAGCGGCGCGGCAAGCGCCCGCCGGTCACCTACACCACGTTCCAGGCGCGCGATCTCGGCAAGGATACCGCCGAGCTGTTCCAGAGCGCCGCGCGCGATGCGTTCGCGCGCTACAAGCCGCAAGCCATGTTGGTCGGCGCCTCGTGCACCGCCGAACTGATCCAAGACGATCCCTCCGGCCTCGCCGAAGCGATGCGACTGCCGATCCCGGTCGTGGCGCTCGAACTGCCGAGCTATCAGCGCAAGGAAAATTGGGGCGCGGCGGAGACCTTCTACCAGCTCGTCCGGGCGCTGGCAGACAAGACCGTCAGCGCAGCCCCACGCGATGGTCGTCGTCCCAGCGTCAATCTGCTCGGCCCGACCGCGCTCGGCTTCCGCCACCGCGACGACATCGTCGAGATCAGCCGGCTGCTCGGCACGCTCGGCATCGACATCAACGTCACCGCACCGCTCGGCGCCAGCCCCGCCGATCTTGCGCGGCTGGGTGCCGCCGATTTCAACATCTGCCTCTATCCCGAAATCGCCGACACGGCGTGCCGATGGCTGGAGAAGACCTTCGGACAAAAGACCGTCCGCACGATCCCGATCGGCCACGGCGCGACGCGCGATTTCATCGCTGAGGTCTCGGCGCTCGCCGGCGTCGATCCCGCCGCCGCGCTCGACGATTCGCGCCTTCCCTGGTGGAGCCGCTCGGTCGATTCGACGTACCTGACCGCCAAGCGCGTCTTCATCTTCGGCGATGCAACCCACGCCGTCGCCGCCGCGCGCGTCGCACGCGACGAACTCGGCTTCGAAGTCGTCGGGCTCGGCTGCTACAACCGCGAATTCGCCCGTGAGATCCGCGACGCCGCGAAGCTCTACGGGCTCGAGCCGCTGATCACCGACGATTATCTCGAAGTCGAGGATGCGATCGCCAAGCTCCAGCCCGAACTGGTGCTCGGCACGCAGATGGAACGCCACATCGCCAAGCGGCTGCGCATTCCCTGCGCGGTGATCTCGGCCCCGGTGCATGTGCAGGATTTCCCGGCGCGCTATTCCCCGCAAATGGGATTCGAAGGCGCCAACGTGCTGTTCGACACCTGGGTCCATCCGCTGGTGATGGGGCTGGAGGAGCATCTGCTGACGATGTTCCGCGACGATTTCGAATTCAGCGATTCGGCAGGCGCAAGCCATTTGGGGCATGGGTCATCCCCAATCCTCCCCCGGGAACCGGGGAGGGGGACCGTGAGCATTCAGCGAACGGTGGAGGGGGAGCAACCGCAGTTGTTTCGCCCAGCCCCCGCCCCCTCCACCATTTTGCTGAAGAAGCAAAACGGTCCCCCTCCCCGCTGAAGCGGGGGCGGATCAAAAAGGCTGGTCGGCCGAAGCCGAAAAGGAACTCCTCAAAATCCCGTTCTTCGTGCGCGGCAAGGCCCGCCGCAACACCGAACGCTATGCCGCCGAGCAGGGGCTGGCCGCGATCACGCTCGACACGCTGTACGATGCGAAGGCGCATTATGCCCGCTAGCGTAGCCACCCCCGCCGCCCCCGCGGTGCGCGTCGTCATCGTGACGCTCGACAATCATCTGTCGGGCGCAGTGCTGCGCGCGCAGGAACGGCTGGCGCGCGAAAATCCCGGCGTGACGCTCGGCTTCCACGCCGCCGCCGATTGGGAGGAAAATCCGCAAGCGCTGGACGCCGCGCGTGCCGACATCCTGCGCGGCGACATTGTGCTCGCAACGATGCTGTTCCTGGAGGATCATATCCAGGCCGTGCTGCCGCAATTGCAGGCGCGGCAAAATGACTGCGACGCCATGGTCGGCCTGATGTCGGCGGGCGACGTGGTCAAGCTCACCCGCATGGGCGACTACCGCATGGACAAGCCCGCCACGGGCATGATGGCGCTGCTGAAGAAGCTGCGCGGCAACCCCAAGCCCGGTGCCAGCGGCGGTGCGAAGCAGATGGCGATGTTGCGGCGCTTGCCCAAGATGCTGCGCTTCATCCCCGGCGCAGCGCAGGACGTGCGCACCTATTTCCTGACGATGCAATATTGGCTCGCCGCATCGGACGACAATGTCGTCGACATGGTGCGCGGCCTGGTCGATCGCTATGCCGATGGCCCGCGCCGGGCGCTGCGCGGCACCATGAAGGCCGAGGCACCGCGCGATTACCCGGAAGTCGGCGTTTACCACCCCGCTTTGCCCGGCCGCATCGCCCACACCGCCGACGCCTTGCCGCGCCGCGCCGATGCCAAGGGCACGGTCGGCGTGCTGATGCTGCGCTCCTATGTGCTGGCCAAGGACGCAGGCCATTATGACGGCGTGATCGCCGCGATCGAGGCACGTGGGCTGAACGTGATCCCGGCCTTTGCCGGTGGGCTCGATGGGCGTCCCGCGATCGAGGCGCTGTTCCTGAAGGACGGCCTGCCCGTCGTCGATGCCGTAGTGAACCTGACCGGGTTCAGCATGGTCGGCGGCCCAGCCTATAACGACACGGCGGCGGCCGAAGCGATCCTCGCCAAGCTCGACGTGCCCTATCTGGCGGCACATCCGGTCGAATTCCAGACGCTGCAGGCCTGGGGTGCCAATCGCCAGGGCCTGCTCCCGCTCGAAGCGACAATGATGATCGCGATCCCCGAGCTTGACGGCGGCACCGTGCCGATGGTGTTCGGGGGGCGTTCGGATGGATCGGACACGCCCTGCACTGGGTGCAGCCGCAAGTGCCAGTTCCCGGCCGCCAGCGCGGTCCGCGCGATGCACACCTGCACCGAGCGCGCCGAGATGCTGGCCGCCCGCATCGACAAGATTATCGCGCTGCGCCGTGCCGAGAATGCCGAGAAGCGCGTCGCGGTCGTTCTGTTCAATTTTCCCCCCAATGCAGGTGCAGCGGGTACGGCGCAGTTCCTCAGCGTGTTCGCCTCGCTCCACGCCACGCTGCAACGGCTGGCGCGCGAAGGCTATCAGGTCGAGGTCCCGGCCTCGGTCGATGCGCTGCGCGAAGCGATCCTGCACGGCAATGCCGCTCGCTTCGGGACCGAAGCCAATGTCCATGCCAAGGTCAGCGCCGACACGATCGTCGCGCGCGAGACGTGGTTGAAGGAAATCGAGGCGAGCTGGGGCCCGGCGCCGGGCAAGTTGCAATCGGATGGCACGTCGGTGCAAATCCTGGGCGCGCAATTCGGCAACGTCTTCGTCGGCCTCCAACCCGCGCTCGGCTATGAAGGCGATCCGATGCGCTTGCTGTTCGAGGGCCGCTTCGCCCCGACGCACGCCTTCGCCGCTTTCTACCGCTGGCTGCGCGAGGATTTCCGCGCGCATGCCGTGCTACATTTCGGCACGCACGGCAGCCTGGAATTCATGCCGGGCAAGCAGGCTGGGCTCAGCGCGGAATGCTGGCCCGACCGGCTGATCGGCGACCTGCCCAACATCTATCTCTACGCCGCCAACAATCCGTCGGAAGGCGTGCTCGCAAAACGGCGCTCGGGCGCAACTTTGGTGTCCTATCTCACCCCGGCGCTCACCAATTCGGGCGTGTACAAAGGCCTCGCCGCGCTAAAGGCATCGGTAGAGCGTTGGCGCGCGACCACCCCGGAGAGCGACGAAGCGCGCGACCTGGCCGAGCTGATCGCCGATCAGGCCGAAGCGGTCGATCTCGACGGCAGCGACGTCACCGCGCTTTCCGCCAAGCTCTACGAGATCGAGCGCGAGTTGATCCCGCAAGGGCTCCACGTCGCGGGTGAAGCGGCGACACGCGTAGAGCGGATCGACATGATCGCGGCCTCCTCCGAAGCACGCGGCGAGAAGCTGCCGCACGACACGATCCTCGCTTTGGTCGACGGTACGCTCAAGCTCGACACGCCGCTGCTGAAGGATATGGCTGCGCTCAACACCGCGCTTTCGTCGAACGGCGAGATCGACGGCCTCGTGCTGGCGCTGGCCGGGCGCTACATCCATCCCGTCACCGGCGGAGATTTGCTGCGCAGCCCCGAAATCCTGCCGACCGGGCGCAACATCCACGGCTTCGACCCGTTCCGCATTCCTTCGGCCTATGCCATGAAGGACGGTACCGCGCAGGCGCAACGGCTGATCGACCGCAGTCTCGCCGACTCCGGGCACCTGCCCGAAACGGTGGCGATGGTGCTGTGGGGCACCGACAATCTGAAGAGCGAAGGCGCGCAGATCGCGCAGGCGATGGCGCTGATGGGCGCGCGTCCGCGCTTCGACAGCTATAATCGCTTGGCGGGCGCAGAACTGGTCAGCCTGGAAGAGCTCGGTCGCCCGCGTATCGACGTCGTGGTCACGCTGTCGGGCGTGTTCCGCGACTTGCTGCCGCTGCAGACGCGGATGCTGGCGCAGGCCGCCTTGCTTGCAGCCGAAGCCGATGAGCCGCTGGAACTCAACTTCATCCGTCGCCACGCTTTGTCCCACAGCGCCGAACAGGGGTGCGACATCGAAACCGCCGCCTTGCGCGTCTTCTCAAATGCGGAAGGGGCGTACGGCGCCAACGTCAATCTGATGATCGACACCGGCGCGTGGACCGATCCGGACGAACTGGCCGACAGTTTCGAAAAGCAAAAGGGCTATGCCTATGGCGTAAAAGGCGCCCCGGTCCGTCAGGCCGCCGTGCTCGCCGCCGCGCTCAAAACTGTCGATTGCGCCTATCAGAACCTCGAAAGCGTCGAACTCGGCATCACCAGCATCGACCAATATGTCGATACGCTCGGCGGGATCAGCCGCGCCGTCACCCGCGCAAAAGGAACGGCCGCGCCGGTCTATATCGGCGACCAGACGCAAGGCGCGGGCAAGGTCCGCAGCTTACAAGAGCAAGTCGCACTCGAAACGCGCACCCGTATCCTCAATCCCGTCTGGACCGAAGGCCTGCTGCGCCACGGTTACGAAGGCGTGCGCCAGATCGAGGGCAGCGTCACCACGACGATGGGCTGGTCCGCCACAACCGGCGAAGTCGACCCTTGGGTCTATCAGCGCATCGGCGAAACGTATGTGCTCGACGCCGAGATGCGCGAACGGCTCGCCACACTCAATCCCAAGGCCGCGGCGCGCGTCGCCAACCGGCTGATCGAAGCCTCCGAACGCAAATACTGGACTCCCGACGCGGCGACGCTCGCCGCACTCCATGCCGCCAGCGACGAACTCGAGGATCGCCTCGAGGGTGTCGTTGCGGTGGCGGCATAAAGGAACACGACATGGCACTGCTCGATCCCCCCATCCGCGGCCTCGACGGCGAAGGATCGCTCCAGGTCGGCCTCGACCCCAATGACCGGATCGGCAACGCCAAGGTGTTCGCGGTGTACGGCAAGGGCGGGATCGGCAAATCGACCACCTCGTCCAATCTCTCCGCCGCTTTCTCGCTGCTGGGCAAGCGCGTGCTGCAGATCGGCTGCGACCCAAAGCACGACAGCACCTTCACGCTGACCAAGAAGCTCATGCCGACCGTGATCGACGTGCTCGAAACGGTCGAGTTTCACAGCGAGGAACTGCGCCCCGAGGATTATATGTTCGAGGGCTATAACGGCGTGATGTGCGTCGAGGCGGGGGGGCCGCCAGCGGGCACGGGCTGTGGCGGCTATGTCGTCGGGCAGACGGTCAAGTTGCTGAAACAGCACCATCTGCTGGAGGAAACCGACGTCGTGATCTTCGACGTGCTGGGCGACGTAGTGTGCGGGGGCTTCGCCGCGCCGCTACAACATGCCGAACGCGCGGTGGTGGTCGCCGCCAACGATTTCGACAGCATCTTCGCGATGAATCGCATCGTCGCGGCGATCAAGGCGAAGGCCAAGAATTACGATGTCCGCATGGCGGGCGTGATCGCCAACCGCTCGGCCGCAACCGACGAGATCGATCGCTTCAACGATGCGACCGGCCTGAAACGGCTCGCGCACTTCCCCGATCTCGACGAAATCCGCCGCAGCCGCCTGAAGAAATGCACCCTGTTCGAAATGCCGTCCTCGCCCGCGGTCGATGCGGCGTGCCTGGAATACAAGCGCCTCGCCGCGCAATTGTGGGCCGGGTGCGAACCGCTCGATGCGCAGCCGATGAAGGACCGCGACATCTTCGAATTCCTGGGATTCGAATAAGATGGCGACGCAGACCTACGATCGCTTTCGCGGCAATCTCGAAACCTATTTCGACAAGACCGCGAGCAAGGCGTGGGAACAGCTGACCTCCGACGCGCCGGTCAGCGGGGTGCGCGCGACGGTGCGCGCCGGGCGTACCGAAATGCGCAACACGCTGCTGTCCTGGCTGCCCGCCGACCTGCGCGGGTTGCGCATCCTCGATGCCGGGTGCGGCACCGGCGCGCTGGCGGTCGAAGCGGCCGAACGCGGTGCCGAGGTCGTGGCGATCGATGTGGCCGGCAGCCTGGTCGACATCGCGCGCCGCCGCGCACCGAAGGGCCTCAATATCGACTGGCGCGTCGGCGACATGCTCGATCCTGCACTCGGCCGCTTCGACCACGTCGTCGCGATGGATTCGCTCATTCATTACAAGGCGTTCGACATCGTCGCGGTGCTGCGCGGCCTGTCGGAGCGGACCAGCGGATCGATGGTCTTCACGTTCGCCCCGCAGACCCCGCTGCTGATGCTGGCGCTGGGGATCGGCCGCCTGTTCCCGCGCAGCGACCGCTCGCCCGCTATCATTCCGGTGCGTGAGCGGCTGATCCGCACGCTGATCCGCAACGCCATGCCGACCGCGCAATTGGGCCGCGATCGCAAAGTCTCGGGCGGCTTCTACACCAGCCATGCACTGGAGGTATTGACCGCGTGACCGCCGCTGCCGACCGTGACCCGTATCTGGCTGCGCTCAAGGCCTCGCTCGCGCGCCCGGCAAAGCCCGTACGCGCGGTTGTGGCACCGGCACCGGTCGAAGCGCTGAAGAGCGGTGCGTTCTGGAACCGCCTCGGCACCGCATTCCTGCCCTTCGCGGACGTCGCGACCAAAGAGCTTCCCCTTAGCCGCCTGCTGCGGCTCTCGCTGTTTCAGGTGTCCGTCGGTATGGCCGCCGTGTTGCTGACCGGCACACTCAACCGCGTGATGATCGTCGAGCTTGGCATGTCGGCCTCGATCGTCGCCGCGATGGTGTCGCTGCCGCTGCTGTTCGCACCGCTGCGCGCGCTCGTCGGGTTCAAATCCGATCACCACAACTCGCTGCTCGGCTGGAAGCGTGTACCCTATATCTGGTTCGGCACGATGCTGCAGTTCGGCGGCTTTGCGATCCTGCCCTTTGCGCTGCTCGTCATGTCGGGCGGTGGCCAGGGTTCGCCAGTGTTCGGCCATATCGCCGCCGCGCTCGGCTTCCTGTGCATCGGCGCGGGGATGCACACGACGCAGACCGCCGGCCTCGCGCTCGCAACCGACCTCGCGACCGAGGAGAACCGGCCGCGCGTTGTGGCGCTGCTGTACGTCATGCTGCTGCTCGGCATGATGATCAGCGCGTTGGTGATCGGGCAACTCCTCGCCCCCTTCTCGGCGACGCGGCTGGTGCAGATCGTCTCCAGCGTCGCAATCCTGACGGTCATCCTGAACGTCGTCGCCTTGTGGAAGCAGGAAGCGCGCAATCGCAGCGCGATGACCCCACGCGAAGCGCGTCCTGCCTTCAACGAGACGTGGCGACACTTTATCGCACAGCCCAAGACGCTGCGGCTCCTCGTAGCGGTCGGGCTCGGCTCTGCCGCATTCAGTATGCAGGACGTATTGCTCGAACCCTATGGCGGACAGATCCTCGGCCTCTCGGTCGGCGCGACCACCACGCTCACGGCCTTGTGGGCGATGGGGATGTTGAGCGGCTTCGGTCTTGCCGCGCGCGCGCTCGGCAATGGCGGCGAGCCCAATCGGCTGGCGGGCTTCGGCGCGACCGCCGGAATCGGTGCGTTCCTGTGCGTGCTGTTCGCCGGACCACTGGGATCGGCCCCGCTGCTGGCGGTGGGGGCGATCATCATCGGCTTTGGCGGCGGGCTGTTCTCGGTCGGCACGCTAACCGCTGCGATGGGCATTTCGGACGAAGGCCGCACCGGCCTGGCGCTTGGCGCCTGGGGTGCGGTGCAAGCAACCTGCGGGGGCATCGCGATCGCGATCGGAGCCTTTGCACGCGACCTGATCTCGGCCGCGGCGGTGGCGCATGACCTGGGGACGACGCTCGCCGTCCCGACCACAGGCTATGCCTTTGTGTACTGCATGGAGATCGTGTTGTTGTTGGCGACACTGGTGGCGCTCGGGCCGCTGGTTCGCGTTCGCGAACGTAAGACCGCGCTGCGTTTCGGCCTCACCGAATTTCCCATTTGATGGATTGCGAAGGATAGTCTCATGAACCTGCAACTGACCCACGGGATCGACGTCGCTTTAGTCGTGCTGAACGCGTTCTTCCTCTTCTTCGTCGGGCTGGTCTTCTATCTGCGCCGCGAGGATCGGCGCGAGGGCTATCCGCTCGAACATGAACTGACCGGACGGATCGACAGCGAAGGCGGGTTGCTGTCCACCGCCCCCACCAAATTCTTCAAGCTGCCCTTCGGCCACGGCACGGTCAGCGCGCCGACCAAGGGCCGCGAGCCGGTCGAGGTTCCGGGTGCCCGCAAGTCCGACTGGTTCCCGGGCGCACCGATCGAGCCGACCGGCAATCCGCTGATCGACGGCGTCGGTCCGGCCGCCTGGACCGAACGCGCCAAGCGCCCCGATCTCGATTGGGAAGGCCATGCCCGCATCGTACCGATCAGCAGCGCCGACGGCTTCTTCATCGCGCGCCAGGATGCCGACCCGCGCGGCTTCACCGTGCTGGGCTGCGACGGCAAGACGGCCGGTACCGTCAGCGAAGTGTGGATCGACAAGGCCGATCGCCTGATCCGCTATCTCGAGGTCGAACTCGCCGCCGGTGGCCGTCACGTGCTCGCCCCGATGACGATGGCGAGCGTCGCCCGCTCGCGCCGGACGATCACGGTCGATGCCGTAACCGCCGCGCAATTCGCCGATGCGCCCGCGATCGAGGGCAATGGCGTCATCACCCTGTACGAGGAAGAGCGCGTCCAGGGCTATTTCGGCGGCGGCTATCTCTACGCCACCGCCGCTCGGTCGGAGCCGCTGATATGAGGACGGAATATGAATCGGAGCCGATCCCGGGTCTGCCGGGTCTGCTCCCGAAGGGCGAAACCATCCTCTGGCAGGGATCGCCCAATTGGCGGGTGCTGGCGCGCACCGCTTTCCACACGCGGCTGGTGACCGGCTATTTTGCGGCGTTGACCGCCTTCGCGATCGGCAATGCGGCGTGGCACGGCGTCACCGGCCCGGCCGATCTGTCGGGCGTGGCGATTACCCTGATCGGCGGCGGCATCGGCATTGCCCTGCTCCACCTGCTCGCCTGGGGGACGGCGCGGTCGACGATCTACACGCTGACCGACCGGCGCGTCGTGCTGCGCATAGGGATGGCACTGCCAAAGTGCATCAACCTGCCGCTGCGCATCATCTCCAACGTCGACCTGCGCCCGCGCATGGCCGGGACCGCCGATCTCGCGATCAAGCTGAGCAGCCAGCAGCGGCTCGGCTATGTCGCGCTGTGGCCGCACGCCCGCCCCTGGCATGTCAGCGACCCGCAGCCCATGCTGCGCGCCGTGCCTGACAGCGAAAAGGTCGCCACGATGCTCGCCCGGGCCTGCCTGTCGATCCAGACCGATGGGCGGGTGATCCCGATCGAATCCGCGACGCGTCTCAACGCCCAACCCGAACAGGCGGAAGCAGCATGAACACAACGCACAGCGACCATGTCGAAGTCCCGCGCGGCGCGCTGATCATGGCCGCTGCCCTGGTCGCGACGGCGGTCGCCGCGACCAGCATCGCGCGGATCGCGCAGATCCCACCGGCGGCATCGCCCGCCCTGGTTCGCGCCGCCGACCATGCCCAAGTGGTCAAGACGCGCACGCTGCGCTTCAGCGATCGTCCCGATGGTTCGGTCGAGATCCAGGACGTCGGCACCGGGCAGACCGCGCTCCTACTTGAACGCGGCAGCAACAGCGGCTTCATCCGCGGCGTGATGCGCGGGCTGGCGCGCGAGCGGCGGATGCACGGCGTCGGGGCAGAGGCACCCTTCGCACTGACCTTGTGGTCCGACCGGCAATTGTCGCTGACCGACACCGTCACCGGCCGCTCGATTGAGCTCAACGCCTTCGGATCGACCAATCGCGCGACCTTCGTCGATCTGCTGACGCGGCCGGAAGCCAAACCCGTCGCGCCGATCGCGGCTTCTGCCCCCAATGGAGGACGCAGCTGATGCCAACGCTTGCCCGCACCCGTTTCGACACGCCCTGCCGGATCGAGGTGGAGCATAGCGACGAGCATTTTCACGCACATGTGAAGCTCGCCGACGATGTGCCTATCTACCCCGGCGACAAGGTGCGCGTGCATGGCGACCCGATCGTCGTCGGCTTCGGCGAAAGCGCGGTTTTCAACCGCACCGCAACCGTCGAACGCGCCACCGCGATCGAGCGGCTGTGGACCAAATTTGCCGGTCATTTCGAAATGACCGAACTCTACGAAGTGAGCTTTACGCCGCGGAGGACAGCATGAACGCCGTCACGAAGATCACAGCCGCGCCCGATGTGATGGCGATCGCGCGCGAAAACACTGTGCTGTCGCCGCGCTTCTACACCACCGATTTCGACGCGATGGACCGGATCGACGTGACGCCAGTGCGCGCCGAATGGGACAAGTTGATCGCGGAAATGGTGGCCGATCCCAACAAGCTGCACTTCAAACGCACCAACCAGTTCGACGGCGTGATCGAGAGTCTGCCCGACGGCCTTCGCGAGGAATTCATCGATTTTCTGGTGAGCTCGCTGACCGCCGAATTCTCCGGCTGCATCCTCTATGCCGAAATCCAGCGGCGCGCGAAGAATCCCGACATCAAGCAGCTCTTCCGCCTGATGAGCCGCGACGAAAGCCGCCACGCCGGCTTCATCAACGATACGCTGAAAGATGCCGATATCGGCGTCGATCTTGGCTTCCTCACCAAGACCAAGAAGTACACCTATTTCCGGCCGAAATTCATCTTCTACGCGACGTATCTGTCGGAAAAGATCGGATATGCGCGCTACATCACGATCTACCGGCACCTCGCGCGCCATCCCGAGCTGCGCTTCCACCCGATCTTCAATTGGTTCGAGGAGTGGTGCAACGACGAGTTCCGGCACGGCGAGGCGTTCGCGCTATTGATGCGCAACGACCCCAAGCTGCTGAGCGGACACAACAAACTGTGGGTGCGCTTCTTCCTCGTCGCGGTCTACGCCACGATGTACGTGCGCGATCACAACCGCCCGCAATTCCACAAGGCGCTGGGGATCGATCCCAAGGATTATGACTTCCAGGTCTTCCGCGTCTGTTCGGAGATCACCAAGCAGGTGTTCCCGATGACGCTCGACACGGACAGCCCGGGGTTCCGCGCCGGGCTGGAACGGATGCGCAAGACCGCGCTCGCGATCGATGCGGCAAAGGCACAGGGCGGGGTGATCGGCGGCCTGAAGAAGATCGGTCTTATCGCCGTCGCCGGCGTCAATTTCGCACGGCTTTACTTCCAGCCGGTGGTCACCAACGCGCTCCCAGCGGATGTCCGGCTGGCCCCGGTCTGGTGACCGTTCCGCCGCTCCTCTTTGCCCTGGTGATGTGGTTCGTCGGGACGGCTGCGGTCGTCTGGCTCGACAGTCGCCCGCGCCGTACCTTCGCCACCAGCTTCCGGCTGGCCGGGGTGGCGGCGCTCGTGGCACTTGGCGCGGCCTGGTGGAGTGCAAGCGATGCGAGCTGGGCGGGATCCTATATCGGTTTCGGCGCGGCGATCGTGATGTGGGGCTGGCACGAGATGGGGTTCCTGATGGGCTTCGTCGCCGGGCCGAACAAGGCCCCCTGCCCGCCCGAGGCGACTGGCTGGACGCGGCTGAAGCTCGCCACCAACACGGTGATCCATCACGAAGTGTCGATCGCGCTCAACGCGCTGTTGCTTTTCGCATTGTGCTGGGGGCAGCCGAACCAGGCGGCACCGCTCACCTTCCTGCTGCTGTTCGGCTTGCGGTTGAGCGCCAAGTTCAACCTGTATCTCGGCGTGCCCAATCTCAGCGACGAGGTGTTCCCGGAGCATCTCGCCTATCTCAAAAGCTATTTCCGCGTGCGCTGGATGAACCCGCTGTTTCCCTTCGCGGTCGCGGGCTGGGTGGCGATCACGATCTGGTCGTGGCTGGTCGCCGAAGCCGCCCCAGTGGGCAGCGGCGGTGCCGCGACGGCGACGCTGCTGGCGGGGCTCGCCGCCCTCGGTGTGGTCGAGCATTTGTTCCTTGTGTTGCCGCTACGCGATGCCAAGATGTGGTCATGGGCATCGGTAAAAAAGACGGAAGTGCCGCCGGTTAATCCGGTCGCCTAAAATGAATTTCGGGGAGGGTTTGGGTATGGACTATCAGTCGTTTTTTCAGACGGAGCTCACGACGCTCAAGGATGACGGTCGCTACCGGATTTTCGCCGAACTGGAGCGCCGCGCCGGTGCCTTCCCCCGCGCGCGCCATCATGTCGACGGCGCCATCAACGATGTGACGGTGTGGTGCTCGAACGATTATCTCGGCATGGGGCAGCATCCCAAGGTGCTCGCCGCGATGCACGAAACGCTCGATTCCTGCGGTGCCGGCGCGGGCGGCACGCGCAACATTTCGGGCACGACGCATCAGCATGTGCAGTTGGAGGCGGAACTCGCCGATCTGCACGGCAAGGAAGCGGCGCTGCTGTTCACCAGCGGCTATGTCTCGAACTGGGCGGCGCTTGGCACGCTCGCGTCGCGCCTGCCGAACTGCGTCGTGCTGTCGGACGCGCTCAACCACGCCTCGATGATCGAGGGCATTCGCCACAGCCGCGCGCAATGCCTGCGCTTCAAGCATAACGACCCCGAGGATCTCGACCGGCTGCTCGCTACGATCGAGCCCGGCCGCCCGAAGCTGGTCGCGTTCGAAAGCGTCTATTCGATGGACGGCGACATCGCGCCGATCGCCGAAATTCTCGACGTGTGCGAAAAGCATGGCGCGCTGTCCTATATCGACGAGGTCCACGGCGTCGGCCTCTACGGCCCGCGCGGCGGCGGTGTGGCCGAACGCGAAGGCCTGATGGACCGGATCGACGTGATCGAGGGAACGCTGGGCAAGGCGTTCGGCGTGATGGGCGGCTATATCGCCGCCTCGGCCGCGCTGTGCGATTTCGTGCGCAGCTTCGCGAGCGGCTTCATCTTCTCAACCGCGCTGCCCCCCGCGATCGCCGCCGGCGCCTGCGCCAGCATCCGCCACTTGAAGCAAAGCGAAGCCGAGCGCGAGGCACATCGCGAGCGCGTTGCGCATGTGCGCCGTCGGCTCGACATGATGGGCATCCCGACGCTCGACAATCCCAGCCACATCATCCCGATCATGGTGGGCGATGCGCACAAGTGCAAAATGATCAGCGACTGGCTGCTCGAACACCACGGCATTTACGTCCAGCCGATCAATTACCCGACCGTGCCGATGGGCACCGAGCGGCTACGCATCACGCCCTCGCCGGTGCATAGCGACGGCGATGTCGATCGGCTGGTGACGGCGCTGTCGGAAATCTGGTCGCAATGCGCCCTTGCCCGCCGCGCGATGGCCGCCTGACCGGCGGCCTCGCATAGCCCCGACACAAGTCGTCAGGGCGGGATCATTGGACGAGCGGGGGAAGCTGCAGATCGGATCTCCCCCGCCCGTTCGTGTCGAGCGCAGTCGAGACACCCGCTACGCACATTCGGCAAGCGTGTAGACCAAACCCGTAACGAACGGTGAAGCGGCGCAGGCAAGCTGCAGCGACCGTTTGACGCGGTAACAAAGGGTGCTTCGCGGGGGGAATGTCGCTACCGACCCGCGCCACAATCGGTCGACTATGCCGGGCGTCTCGCGCCGCTCGCCTTTCGCGCTTTCAGCGTGAAGACCACGATCAGTCCGACGCCAACCGTGCTAGGGATCGCCCAGATCACCGGATTGAACACATGGTCAGGCACCAGCCGGATCAGCCCGACCGACAAAAACGCAGTGTAGGCTGAAATGCCCATGCCGAGCAGCGAGCGGAAATGTTCGGGCACGTGCGCGCCACGCGCCACGCTGGGCCGCCAGATGTAGAAGAGTTGGGTGGCGACCGCGATCAGCCCGATCGCCGCGACCAAGGCCATCAAAGGCTCGCCGGTCGTCAGGCCATAGAGGCCGCAATTGAGCGCCGACAGGATCACCGCGGCGAACAGGGCCTGGTGCCGCGCCGTTCGCAACCCGGCCCGGTCCGCACGATGCCTAACCACCGACAGACCGTAATCGGCGAAGCTGATCGTCAACAGCCCGAGATAGAGCATCATCCAGCCGAACAGACCGCGGAACAGCACGCGATCCTTGATCATCGGCAGACGCTGTTCGGGCCCGTATAGCGAGAGCAGCGCCATGGCGGTGGCCAGCGTCCCCGCCGCCATGAAGGCGAGGCTGGCAACACGCCCCCATTTACGATGCGAAACGCCGCCCTTTCGAGCGGCGATCGGAATCCAGAAGGAGATCAGTCCGGTAGCTCCGGCCAGGACGTGGAGGATGACGATGATCTCGAACAGCTTCATCGTTCCTCGACGGCCTGACCGGTTGCCCGGATCCCGCTCGGCTCAGTTCCCGCCGGATGCTCCGGCGGCCGGTGCAACTGCAGCCGTGGTGGTCGCGGCGGCCTGCGGCTCGGGGGCCTCGGTCACCGGATTAACCGCCGGCACCACCTTCGCATTCCGCAGGTACGGATAGTCGGGCAACATGCTGACCCCGCCCAGCGGCTTGTTCAACCCCTGGTGGCAGGTCGTGCAATTGACCTTGTACACATCGCCATGCGGCCCCTTGCGGTTCGCCGGGAAGACCGAGGTCAGCGAAGAAATATACGCCTCGTTGACGTTACGGACCATGCGGATGCCGTACCACGCCTGCACACGCTGCGGCCGGCTTTGCGACCAGCTGCTCCAGAGCGCGCTATTGTGGCAGTAGGTGCAATTGACGTTCAGGGCCGACGACATGTGGGTCATCAGTGCATAAGTATGCTCGGTCCGCGCGATCGAGGCGCCCTTTGGCGCGGTCCGCAGCGGGGTCTTACCCTGCACGCGGATGTTGTTGTTCTCGCCCAGATAGCGCGAGAACGGATCATAGGGCAGCGAGGCATAACCAACCTGCGCGGCTGGCGTATTCTGCCCATGCTTGTTGCCCATCAGCCGCGTAGATTTGCCCGGCGCATCGGCCCGTGCCCACACGTTGCGCGGCACCGCATAGCCGCGGTGGCAAGTGTAGCAGGTGACGCCCGTGCCCTTCACGTGGCTCGACCAATTGGTGTTGATGTTGAGCGTCATCTGCAACATCCGGCGCGCGACGACCTTGGTATATTTCTCGTCCGAAGCCATGTTTTCCGGGTTGTGGCAGTAATTGCAGCCGACCTTGTTCGGGTCGCCCGTCTTGGGCGCGACCCATTCGTTCATCGACGCCATCAGATGATTGAACCGCTCGGCGCTCAGCGCGCCTGCGACCTTCACATTCTGATAGGTCTGCGCCGCGGTCGGTCCACCATCGGCGGGCAGGGCGTAGGGTGGCGTCGGTACAGGTTGCGGGACCAGCCGCTTCTTGGCGGTGATCTGATCCTGACCTGTGCCGCGATAGCCGGTCTGTTCGATATGCTTGGGCCCGAATTCGCACCCTGCGAGCGCGAGGACGAGGCCGCCTGCGACGAGGCCGTGCGTGATGGTTGCGACGCGGATCATTTCGGTGCTCCCGGCAAGGTTGCTGGATCGACGACGCCGGTGCTGGGGTAGGACGGCGCATAGCCGTGCTGCTGCGCCCACAGATACCAATTGTCGACGACGGTGCCCGTCAGCAGGATGCCGAGGCCGCCCGTGAGCGTCGTCAGCACGGCGAACCACCAGGCCCAGCGATGGATCGATTCCATCGTCGCGTTGAACCCCATCGTCCAACGCCAGAACAAGGCGGCCCGTTCGGACGCCGTCCCGCGATCGGTAATCTGCTCGATCTCACGCTCGCCACCGTAACGGCCAACCGCCAAAATGGTCGCGCCGTGCATCGCAAAAAGCAAGGTCGAACCGTACAGGAACGCGATCGAAAGCGCGTGGAACGGATTGTAGAACAGGTTGCCGTAGCGGATCGAGAAGGCTGCGGTCCAATCGAGATGCGGGAAGATGCCGTACGGCACTGCTTCCGACCAGCTGCCCATCAGCATCGGGCGAATGAAACCAAGCACCGCCATCAGCCAGATGGCGCTGAGGAACGCCCAGGAGACGTGCGTCCCCATACCGAGCGCGATCGCGCGACGATACGTCCGCAGCCACCACAGCAGAACCGAGGCCGAGAAGAACATGCCGGTCAGGATGAACCAGCCACCATCGGCCAGTGGCACGAACGGCGAGAAACCGTATTTCGGTGCCGGCGGTTCGAGCGACAGCCAGAAGAGCTGGCGGACGAACTGCACCGGGCTCCAATTGACCGAGGCGAGCATGTTGAGACCGATGATCTCGAACGCGATCAGCCCGAAGACGAGCGAGAAGGTTCCGAGCCAGCCGAGATAAATCGGACCGATCTGCGCATTGCCGATCTTGCCGAGCCAGTAGCTGTAGCCGATCGCGTTCGTGCGATGCTCGCGGGGGTCGTTGGTCGGCGGGCCCATTTCGAGCGGGCCGCGGACCTGCACTTGATTGAAGATGTTCTGATAGCTTGCCATGTCGCGTGCTCCCCTCAAGCCCAGATCGGCAGATTGAGCCACCAGCTCCACCATTCAGGCCAGCCGCGCGTCCAGAGCGGGCCGCTGATGATGATGCAGATGGCGCTCCAGAAGCCCGCCGATAGCGCGAGGAACAAGCCGACACGGTGAATGCCGAGCGTGCCGACCGAATAACCGATCGTATCGCGGAAGAAGGCGTCTTCATATTCGGGCGATTTCACCTCTTCGCCCTTCTGCGGATTGACCGCGGAGAGCACGAGGCCGCCATGCAGCGCGAGCGCGAGCGTCGTGGTGAAGAAGAAGGTGACGGCGATCATGTGCGCCGGATTGTAGTGGAAGTGAAGGTATTGGTAGCCGGTGTTCGACACCCAATCGAGGTGGCTGAAAATGCCGTAGGGGAAGCCGAAGCCCCATGCCCCCAGCAGGATCGGCCGGATCACGACCAGGCTCACATAGGCGAAGATCGCGAAACCGAAGGCAATCGGCACGTGATAGCCCATGCCGAGCTTGCGGCAGATCTCGACCTCGCGCAGCGCCCAAGAACAGAAGGCCCCGACCGCGCAGATCGTGATGATCTGCCACAAGCCGCCAGCTTTGAGCGGGGCGAGCGAAAGGCCGTAACGGATGTCCGGCGGCGCGATGCTGATCAGCCACGGGTTCCACGTGGGTCCAAGCGATGCGCCGTAGAAGATCAGCGCCGTGCCCAGCCCCGCGAAGAAGGCGGTCGTGACTCCGAAAAAACCGACGTAGAAGGGACCGATCCAAAAATCGAACAGATCGCCGCCCACGAGCGTCCCGCCCCTTACCCGGTATTTCCGTTCAAAGCTCAAGATTGCCATGGACCCGCTCCTTCCCCCCACCGGTCCGCGGCGAGATGGACAAATTTCGAAACATTTGGAGGACTGGACGGACCTGGGCGCGCTGAAGCGCCAATCAGGTCACGTCCGCCTCGTCGTTGGTGTTACGACATCGACTGTCAGTCGAGCCCGTCAGGGCGCAGCTGGAGCCGCTACCGCAGCAGCGGGCGCAGTCGGGTTGGGCGCTTCGAGCCAGTTGTACCGGTTCGTGCTCAACAAGATGAAGTGAATCAGGATCGCCAGCGTGAACAAGAACACGGCAAGCGCGGTGAGGACCCGACGGGGGTCAAACGTTACCCACATTCTCCACATGATACTGTCTCCTATTAGCTTTTTGCGGCTGTGGTGGCCGGGGCTGCTGCGGCCGCCGACGTGGAATAGCCCTGCGACGGGCCGAGCCACGGACGCCACTGCCAAACGAGGAAGTGGGCAACGAGCGCGACCGCCACGAAAAAGCCCATGCTCACGACGAAGAGTTTGTGAAACTCCTTCGCTTCATCGGGCGTCAGGTAGGTGCCCGGTCCCATTCTATCATCACTCATTTCGCTCGCTCCTTCTGTGTCGTTCGAACCGACGAGATAAGGCGCGCGGCACGCGTCCCCCGACGGCATCTACGCAGCGCAGAGCACCACGAAGATCGGCTTGTCCGCGCGGATGCGCGGAGATGGGTTGCCCGGGCGGTCATCCGCCACGGCTTTCGGAAATGGCGCCGGCCAGGCGGTCGGTGGTCACGCGGCTTTCGCCCGCGCGGCGCGCGCCGCGTTCGGCGGCATCGCGAATGCGCTTGGCGGCGGAAATGCGCACCAGCACCGGCTCACGCTCGACCACGGCATCGAGTGCCGCCTTGGCGGCATCGTCCCAGGCAACTTCACGCTCGATCCGCGCCGGCGTCGGCTCGACCTTGTCGAGCTGCCCGGCGAGCGGCAGGATATGGAAAAGCGCGTCGAACAGCGCGTTGCACACTTCCTGAATCAGATAGGTGGCACCGGCATAGCCCATGAAGGGCGTGCCAGTATGACGACGGATCACCGCGCCGGGGAAGCTCGCCGGGATATAGACCCCGCGCGCGCCGGTTTCGGCCATGTACATCCGCTCGTTGAAGCTGCCGAACACGATCAGTGGCGGATTGGTCTTCAGCGCGTCGATCACCGCCTGATTGTCGGGCTTGATCCCGGCGGTGCGACTGAAGGCGAAATGACAGGGCAGGCCCATGTCGTTTTCGAGGAAGTTGCGAATCCCTCGCGCATAGGTGTCCGTCGCGACGATCCCGAAGCTCGCCGTCCCGAAGAAATCCTGCGTGACCGAACGCCACAGATCCCACAACGGTTTGATCGTGGTGTGCTTTTCGCGCTCGATGAATGGCTCGGGGTCGAGCCCGGTCAGCTCGCCAAGCTTGCGCAGGAACAGCGTCGTGCTTTCCAGCCCGATCGGTGCCTGCAGATACGGGCGCTCCAGCACCTCGCACAGCCCGCGCCCGAATTCGCGGTACATGCAAACATTGACCGCGGCATCGGCCAGCTTGCGTATGTCGGCGAGATGACTGCCGAGCGGGAAGACCATCCCGACCTCGGCGCCGATCCCCTCGATCAGGCGGCGGATTTCGGCCAGGTCGGACGGCATGTTGAAGCTGCCGTACATCGGCCCGATGATGTTGACCTTTGGCTTCTCGCCTTCTTTCAGCGGGCGCAACGCGGGCACCTTTTTCGGCCCGAATTGCGTCCATAGCCAGGTGAGCGCGCGGTCGCCCGATTGCCACTGATCCTCGTCGATCGTGCGGGGCAGGAAGCGCTGGATATTGGTCCCCTCGGGCGTGACGCCGCCGCCGATCATCTCGGCGATCGAACCGGTCACGACGACCGCGGGCAGATCGGGGTCGAGCGTCGCCCAGGCGCGCTTCATCGCGCCTTCGGTGCCGTCGCGGCCGAGCTCCTGCTCGCCCAGACCCGTGACGACGATCGGCAATTCGTGCGGCGGCAGGCCGTCGGTATAATGCAACACCGACGTGACTGGCAGGTTCTCGCAACCCACTGGCCCATCGATGATGACCTGCAAGCCCTTGATCGCCGTGAACGCATAGACTGCGCCCCAGTAACCACCGGCCCGATCGTGATCGAGGATGAGGGTCATGTGCCGATGTGCTCCTCGGCCTTGGCCGCCGCGATGCGCTTGGCGGCATATTTCGCCTTGAACTCGGGGCGATCGACCGGGGTCGTTTCCCACACGCCGGCGCTCGGGCCGGTGCCGACACCTTCAAAGAAGCTCTTCATCCGATCGAAACGGTGCTGGTTGGCGAGCGCGGCATTGATCACCATCGCGAGGCTGCCAGCCCCCGCCGGGCCCATCAGCGGGCGCGCCGAGATGAGATTGGTGAAATACAGCGCCGGAATCGCCTTCTGCTTGGCGTGCTGGACGACGGGCGTGGTGCCGATTGCGAGATCGGGGCCGAATTCCTCGACCGCAGCAATGTCCTGCTCCAGGCTGGCACGATACTGCACGCGGACCCCGCGCGCCTCCAGCCAGTCGCGATCGGGATCGGACCACACCGTGCGCGGGCAGGCGGTGCCGACATAGGGCACCTCGGCGCCGCTTTCGATCAGCAGGCGCGCGACCAGCAGTTCTGAGCCTTCATAGCCCGACACGGTGATACGCCCGGAAATCGGCTTTGCCGCAAGCGCGCCCCGGATTGCCGGGATGAAACGGTTCTTGGCCGCATCGACCTTGTCCTGTGCGATGCCGCACGCCTGTCCGATCGCATCAAGCCACGCCGCCGTGCCATCCGCACCGACCGGGGCCGATCCGACGACGCTACGCCCGGCCGCTTCGAATTCGCGCACGCTGGCGGTGTAGAAAGGATGAATCGCCGCGACCGCCGCGCAATCGAGCGCGGAATAGAGTTCGCGCCATTCGCGCGTCGGCACGACCGGGCCAGCCGCAAGGCCCAGCGGTTCGAGCATCAGCCCGATTCCTGGCGGGTCAGCCGGAAACATCTCGCCAAGGAGAGTCACGGTCGGCCGGTCCGGTCGTTCCTTTGGTGCGGCGACGGGGCCTTGCTCTGCCTCCTTGCGCGCATAATTGAGCATTGCCCCGGCAAGGACATCCTTCGCCTCGGCATGAGTCGGGATGCCGAAGCCCGGCACGTCGATGCCAATGATACGGACGCCGTTGATCTCGTTCGGCAGCAATTGCAGCGGCACGCCCGATGCAGTCGGCACGCACAGGTTCGTCACGATGACGGTGTCGTACAGCGCCGGATCGGCGATCTGATGCACCGCGTCGCGAATGTCTTCGAACAATTTGCCGGTGACCAGCGTCTCGGACGAAAACGGTACGTACCCGACCGTCCGCTTCGCGCCGTAGAAATGCGAGGTGAAGGTGAGGCCATAGACACAGCACGCCGAGCCCGAGAGGATCGTCGCGGTGCGGCGCATCCGCAGGCCGACACGCAGCGAGCCGAACGCCGGGCACATCGATTGCGGCTGGTCATGCGGGCCCTTGGGATAATCCGCGTCATAGCGCGCGAGCACTTCCGACTTGCCCGCCAGCTCGGCGGCTTCGCGCAGAGTCGATCCGCTGGCACAGCCGCCCGCATCGGCGCTCACGCCCGCAGGCGTAAGGTCGATCCGGTCGCGATCGCGGGTGGGGGTGGCCACGTCCATGATCAGACCGCGTCGTACACGACTTCGAGGGTCGGCTTCGGCACGTACGCCACGCCGCGCATGTCGGCCTGCGTCGCGGGCTTCAGTGCGAAATCTGCGCCCGTCACATCCGCCGAGAAAAGGCCGAGCAGTCCATCCTGGTCGAGCGGCGCGGGGCGAAGCGGCGGCGCCTCGGCGACGTTGATGGCCAGTTCCTCGAACAGGCTCGCCCATTCGCCGCCGGGTTTGCCGATGATCTGATAGTTCGCACTCTTCTTGCGGATGTCCTCGTTCGCGGGGATCGCGCAGAGCAGCGGGATGCCGACCGCTTCGGCAAAGGCATTGGCCTCGCCAGTACCGTCATCCTTGTTCAGGATCATGCCCGCGACGCCGACATTCCCGCCCATCTTGCGGAAATATTCGACCGCTTTGCAGACGTTGTTCGCAACGTAGAGCGATTGCAGGTCGTTCGAGGCGACGACGATCACCTTCTGGCACATGTCACGCGCGATCGGCAGGCCGAAGCCGCCGCACACCACGTCGCCCAGGAAATCGAGCAGAACGTAATCGAAGCCCCATTCGTGGAAACCGAGCTTTTCGAGCGTCTCGAAGCCGTGGATGATCCCGCGCCCGCCGCAGCCACGACCGACTTCGGGCCCGCCCAATTCCATCGCGAACACGCCGTCGCGCTGGAAACAGACGTCCTCGATGCCGATCTCTTCGCCGGCTAGCTTCTTCTTGCTCGACGTTTCGATGATCGTCGGGGTCGATTTGCCGCCGAACAGCAACGAGGTGGTGTCGCTCTTGGGATCGCAGCCGATCAGCAGCACGCGCTTGCCCTGCTGCGCCATCATGTAGCTGAGATTGGCGAGCGCGAAGGATTTGCCGCTGCCGCCCTTGCCGTAGATCGCGATGATCTGCGTTTCCTTGGTCACCGGGCCGGTGTGAACGGGATCTGGCTCTTCATGCGCTTCATCGCGGAGCGAGCCGGGGTCTAGCATGGTCATACGTGACTCCAGTCGAGCACCATTTTCAGGCAGGTCGGATCGCCAAAGGCGGCGGGATAAGCGTCGGCAGCATCGGCGGCCGGACGGACATGGCTGATCAACCCGTCGAGCCGCAGCGCGCCGAATTCGACCAGCGCGTTCGTCGCGATCACATCGGCCGGGGTGAACTCGGCCGAAATGCGCATCCGCGCCTCGCGCATGAAAGCGGGCGGGAAAGCGAAGCTTAGCCGGTCGTAAAATCCCGCCAGCACGATCTCGCCACCCTTGCGCAGCCGCGGCACAAGAGTGTCCAAAATATTGGACGCTCCGCTTGCATCGCAGATCGTCGCGTAATCACGCCGTTCGTCGGTCTCGGGATCGATCACGGTATAGCCCGCGCCGTCGCGGCGATCGGCGTTGGTTTCCCACACCGTCGGCGCGGGCGCGCCCATCGCGACGACGATCCGCGCGATAAGCCGCCCGACAATCCCATGCCCGATCACCAGATCAGGCGCTTTGCCGCCAGCAACGGCGTGATAGGCCGTTGCGGCAAGGGCAGTCAGGATGCCGTCACGGCCAAGCAATTCGGCAACCGGCAGCGCCCGCGCCGACGGCATGATCACTCGTTGCGCCGTGCCGCCAAACAGGCCGCGGGCATCCTGGTAGCAATTCGCGCCGGGGACGAAGACCCATTCACCGATCCGCCCACGCACTTCCGCACCGGCATCGACCACGCGGCCAACCAATTCGTAGCCCGGCACCAACGGATAGCCCATGCCGGGGAAGGCGGGCATCTTGCCCGACCACAAGAGCTTCTCTGTGCCAGAACTGATGCCGCTGAAGGCGATGTCGATCAGGACGTCGGCAGAACCGAGTTCCGTCAGGGAGAGCGCACGAAGCGCCAGCCGCTCCGGAGCCTCCAACACTACTGCCAGTGTTTCCACCGAGCATCCCCCGATCGAGAGGACCAGATCATCCGGTCTTCTTCGAGTGTCACTTTATCTGGACACTTTACATTGTCAACTGATCTTGACGCTCTCGGAGATTATCGCGTTGCCGTAATGATCCGCACGGTGAGCGGCAAAGCGGTCGAAACGATGCGGGAAGATGCAAATCCGGCGGCGCGCAGCATCGCACGAATCGCTTTCGCCGATCGCGGGCGACCGGACCCCATCGCCCACAGATACAGGCCGAAATAGGCATCCCCAGATCGCTCCGCTCCGCGCGTTTCCGCCATCGGCTCGGCGATCAGCAGCGTTCCGCCCGGTGGCAGCGCGGCGTGGATGGCGCGCAGCAGGGCAAGTGCAGGCGCATCGTCATGATCGTGCAGCACGCGCACCAGCGTGATCAGATCATGCCCGGTCGGCAGCGGATCGTCGAAGAAACTGCCGCCGAAGATTTCGACTCGCTCGCCCAGCCCGTCCGCGACCAGCGCTGCCTTCGCGCGCGCACCGACCGCAGGAAGATCGAACATCGACAGTCCGAGCCTCGGCACCCGTTCCGCCACGGCGCGCACGAATCGCGCCTCGCCCCCGCCGACATCCAGCATCCGGCGGTGCTGCGCAAAGCTGTAACTGTCGAGAATATGCTGTGCCACAAGGGGTTGTGACGCTGCCATCAGGCGTGAATAGGCCGCGACCTCGTCGCTCTCTCCCTCACCCGATCGTTCGGCATAGGTCCAATACTGCGCGAGCTGGCCGCCGCCGCCGCCACGCCGCAGCAACGCTACGGGGTCCGCCAGATCAGCGTAGAGCATCCGGTGATGCGCCACCATCTCGACAATGCCTCCATTGCCGCGCAGCGCAGCGCCGTCCGCGCCGAGGACCCAGCGCGTCGCATCGAGTCGCTCGGTCAAATTCAGCGCCGCCCCGGCACGTAACAGGCGCTCGGTGCCCTCGAGCGGAACATCGATCTGCGTGGCGATCTCCTCGACCGACGCGGGACCGCGCGCGAGCAATTCCAGCAGCCCCACTTCGACACACGCCGCGATCGTCTGCGAATAGGTAAAACCGGCGACCAGATCGAACATTGTCCGCGCCCGCGCTCGCACGATTCCCCGTGTCGGGCCGAAGCGTATGGCGAAGCGTTGAAAGCCCGGATCGGCAAGCGTTCGATTGCGCCAGGCGATCCAGCGTTCCCGCCAATTTCTGTTGTCTTTGTTTATAGGCAGCTTCATATGTCCAATTAATTGGACGCATGTCGGATAAGCGTCAATCGCGGTTAGGATTCGGATGCAGCGCGACACGGCCATCGTTATCGGCGCAGGGGTTGGCGGTCTGACCAGCGCCGCTCTGCTCGCCGCGCGCGGGCTGGACGTGACAGTGGTGGAGGCGGCATCGGCACCCGGCGGCAAGATGCGCCACGTCGCGGCGGGTGACGCGATGATCGACGGCGGGCCGACCGTCTTCACCATGCGCGACGTGTTCGATAGCATTTTCGATGCCTGCGGGGCATCGCTCGACGACTATGTCACGCTGCGCCCGACCGATCGGCTCGCGCGCCATGCCTGGGGCGACGCGCGGCTCGATCTGTTCGCCGATCGCGACGAAAGCGCCGATGCGATCGGGGCCTTTGCCGGGCCGCAGGAAGCACGCGGCTATCGCGCCTTTTGCGCCGAGGCGCAGCAAGTCTTCACCGGGCTCGACCGCCCCTTCATGCGCGGCCAGCGGACCACGCCGTTCGGTCTCGCCTGGAAAATGGGCCTCGCCAATCCGCGCGACCTGATCACCAAGCGCCCGTTCGAAACGCTATGGAACGCGCTCGGCGACCACTTCCGCGATCCGCGCCTGCGCCAGCTTTTTGGCCGCTACGCCACTTATTGCGGTTCCTCGCCGTTCAAATGCCCCGCCACGCTGATGCTGATCGCGCATGTCGAGGCGAGCGGCGTGTGGCTGCTCGATGGAGGGATGCACGCGCTCGCCCGCGCGCTCGAAGCGCTGGCGGTGCGCGGCGGCGCGCGCTTCTGCTACGATGCGCCGGTGCGCGAAATCCTGGTTCAGCAAGGCCGTGCGGTCGGCGTCGTGCTGGCGAGCGGCGAGCGGCTCGAGGCCGGATCGATCGTCTGCAATGCGGATCCCGCCGCGATCGCCGATGGCCGCTTTGGTGCGGACGTCGCCTCCGCCGTGCCGCCGACCGAGCGCACGGCAAGATCGCTCGCTGCGATGGTGTGGACGGCGCAGGCGAAGACCAGCGGCTTCCCGCTGCTCCACCACAATGTCATCTTCTCGGACGATTATGTGGCCGAATTCGGCCAGCTCGCCGCCAATCGGCTACCCGATCCGCCGACCGTCTACGTCTGCGCGCAAGACCGTGACGGCGTTGGCAACGGACCCGACGGCCCGGAACGGTTGCAGATTCTCGTCAATGCCCCGCCGATCGGCGACGGCCCCGGATTTACCCAAGCGGAGATCGACCAATGCCAAGTCCGGATGCTGGAGAGCTTGGCGCGGGCCGGGCTCTCGGTGGAGCTCTCTCCGGGAGCAACGACGCTTACGACGCCGATGGGGTTCGAAGCGCTGTTCCCCTCGACGGGTGGAGCCCTTTATGGACGGGCCTCGCACGGATGGGCGGCGTCCTTCCGCCGGCCCGGCGCCCGGACGCAGATCCCTGGTCTTTATTGCGCGGGCGGGAGCACGCACCCGGGCGCCGGCGTCCCGATGGCAGCACTCAGCGGCGGCCTAGCCGTCGATATTCTGCTCAAGGACCTCGGTTCGACGTACAGGTCGACGCGAACGGCTATGCCTGGTGGTATATCGACGCCTTCAGCGACACCACAGGGCCCGATGGCGGGCGCTACGGGCTCACGATCATCGCCTTTATCGGCAGCGTCTTCTCGCCCTATTACAAGCTGAGCGGCCGCCACAGTCCGGAAAACCACTGCGCCATCAACGTCGCGATGACCGGCCCGCGCGGCAAGGCGTGGGCAATGACCGAACGCCCGAGCGGCAGCGTGTCGCGCGATGCCGACCACCTCATCATCGGGCCGAGCGCGTTGTTCTGGGACGGGCAGGCGTTGGTAATCGACATCGTCGAAAGCTCCGCCCCTTTGCCCTATCCGGTGCGCGGGCAAGTACGCGTCTATCCCGAGCTGATCGGCACCACCGGCTTCCACCTCGATCCGGCCGGGCGGCACCGCTGGCACCCGGTCGCGCCGCGCGCCCGCGTCGAGGTCGATATGCGCCAACCCGGCATCAGCTGGAGCGGCAGCGGCTATTTCGATTCGAATTTTGGCGAAGAACCGCTGGAGGCCGGGTTCGAGGATTGGCACTGGTCGCGCGCGCATCTGAAAAACGACGTGGCGGTGCTGTACGAGGGCATCCGCGCCGATGGCGCGCCGTTCGATCTGGCGCTGCGCATGGATCGGCAGGGGAATTGGACCGACGTCGCCCCGCCGCCCACTGCGCGGCTGACGCGGACCGGCTGGCTGATCGACCGCCTCACCCGCGCCGACCCAGGGTTTCAGCCGAAAGTGGTCAAGACCTGGGTCGATGCGCCGTTCTACGCGCGCTCGGCGATCGATACGCGGCTGTTTGGCGAGGACGTTCGCGCGGTCCACGAAAGCCTGTCGCTCGGGCGCTTCCGCTCACCGGTCGTCCAGTCGATGCTCCCCTTCCGCATGCCCCGCGCCACCCGCTGATTGTCCGTCCTCGGCGCGCTCGCGCTTGCTCCGCGCGATGTCGCGGCTGATCGCGACATATTGATAGAGGCAGAAACCGATCCCGAGCGCACCCGATAGCAGCAGCTCGATCAGCCCGAGATTGTTACCGATCATCGCGTCATGCCTTTCCCGCTGTCGCCTGCGCAAACTCCTCGATCAGCTTCGCCACCAAGTCCGGCTGCTCCTCGTGCGCCAGATGGCCGAGACCGGGTAGCACTTCGACTCGGGACCCCGCGATCAGCGCCGCCGCTTCCTGGACCGAAGCCGTGGGAATCGCGGCGTCCCCATCGCCCGTTACGAACACCAGCGGCACCCGGATGCGCGGAAGGTCGCGTGACAGCGTGTCGAGATCCCACGCTGCCATCATCGTCAACGCGCCTGCGCAATGGTCGGATGTCGCGAACAGGCGGCGATAGAGATCGACCCCCGCGGCATCAAGTCGCGACCCCGTGCTGCGCTCCAGAAAGCGTGCCGCTTCGCCGGGGCCACGCGCCATCGCCGCAAAAATGTGCGGTGCGAAGGGATTGACGAACAGGATCCGCGCCAGCGCCGGGAAAAGCTGTGCAGCAAGACCGGGGAAGGGCAGCAAGGCCGGGTTGAGCCCGAGCACACCCCGCGGCGCGGCCACGCCATCGATCGCCATCCGCAGCGCGATCGCCGCGCCCGCCGAATGGCCGACGATCCACTCCGGCGCGACGGCAAGCGCGGTCAGCAGATCGCCCAAGGCACGCGCGATCCCGACCATCGACAGCCCGCCCGAGGGTCGCCCCGTCGTAAAGCCATGCCCCGGCAGATCGGGCGCGATGACCGTGAAATGCTCCGCCAGCAAAGGCAGCAGTGCACGCCAGCTATGCGTCGCCGCCCCGGTGCCGTGAAGCAGCAGCAGCACCGGCCCACGCCCCGCCACCTGCACATGCCAGCGCATCCGTCCGGTATCGACAAAGCGGCTCGCCGCGCGATTGGGCCAGTCGCGGCCCTCGACGCTCCAGTCGGGCCTGCTCACGCCGCGCGCACCGCGGCAACCGCACGATGCATCGCCGCGGCATCGGCGCGCGGCAGCGGCAGGTACCGTGCCCCCATTGCCAGCGCCAGTCGCGCGCCCTCTGGCCGGGGCCGTGCCGAGGTATCGACAAATGCCGCCGCGATTCCCGCTTGGCCGATGGCGCGGGCGGCCTGTTCGGCGTCCTGTTCGGCGCGCTCGCGCACCGTCGTGCCATCGGCAGCGATGTTGGCGCGGCCGTCGGTCAGCACGACGATGAAAGGGGTGCGCCCGCGCTTGCGGGCCGCCTCGGCCAGATCGCGCGCGGCATCGAGACCGATCGCCAGCGGCGTCCCCCGCCCCCCGGCAATTCGGCAAGCGCACGGCGGGCCCGGGTCAAAGAACGGGTCGGGGGCAGCAGGATTTCGGCGGTGGTACCGCGAAACGCGACAAGCGCGACATGCGCGCGCTTCACATACGCCTCGGCCAGCAACAGTTCGACCGCGCCTTTCGCCTCGGCCAGCCGCGCCGCCGCCGCCGAGCCCGAGGCATCGACGGCAAAGATGGTCAGCGTTTCCGCGCGCGTTTCGAACCGGCGAATCCGCAGATCGTCGCGGCGGATGCGGATCGGACCATCGCCCCGGTCGCGCAGATTCTGCCACGGCGCCGCCGCACGCAACGTATCGATCAGGCTGAGCCGCAGCCCCCCGCGCGGAACCCCGGCGCGCGCGCTCATCGGGCGCCCACGCTGCATCGATTTGCGGCGCTCACCCTTGCCGCGCGCCGCGCCAGCGCGCCGTCGGCCGCGTCCTGCCGCAAGCTTTTCGAGCACATCGCGCGGCAGCGATGCGAGTGCCGCTTCCAGGACGACATCCTCGGGCGGCTTCGGCTCGCCTTGCTCCTCCTCGCCAGAGTCGTGTCCCGGGGGTGGCGGCGGTGGTGCGTCCTCGGCGCTATCCTCTGTTTCCGGCGGAGCAGGAAGACGCGTCGCGCGTGGACCGAGGACGAGCCGCACCGCGAGAATCATATCCTCCTCGGCCATCGAATCGCGCCCCGCGAGCGCCGCCGCCGCGCGCGCCGCACGCAGCGCGAACAGCGGCGCGCGCGCCGAATCGATCCCGAGCGCAAGCGACGCGGCGGCGAGGGTGGCGAGGACTTCGCTATCCTCAATTTCCTTGCCCGGCGAAGGCCGGGGCCCAGCCGCGGAGGTTTCAGTTGGTGAGGACAGCGCCTGATCATCGTCGTCGCGCAACTGGGCCTCGGCCTTCGCCGGGGAACGGCAATCCGACAAATCAACGCGAAACGCCAGCCGCTCGACCAACGCGTGCGGCGGCTCTTCGTCCTCGACCCCGTCATCGAGCGCAACGACCGCCACGCGCACCGGCGCGCCCTCGACCGACCCCGCATCGAGCACCGACGCAATCCGCGCCGCCGTCGCGTCGCTCATGCGCTCGGCCATCGGCAGCACCACCACACCGCCGTCCGCCGCAGCCAGAACCCCCGCTTGTCGCACCGGTCGTCCGAGCGCGAGCGTCGCGCCGAGATCGAGCCCACCGAGCAACGCATCGTCATCGACATGCGCCGGAACACGCCGCACCGGCGCGCCGTCCGGCAAGGCATCGCGCAGCGCCGCAACGACAGCATCGCGAACCTCGCCACCGCCGCGCAGGATCATGCCGCCAAGCCCGACCGGATCGAAGGCGCACAATTGCGCGGCCAGCATTGCATCATCCATCGCCCCGGGCAGGACCGGGTCGCGCGCGCTCACGCCGCCGCCAGTTCGTCCAACGCGCGCTCGATCCGGACGGTCGATCCGGTCTCGTCGAGCACCCCGCGCCGCAAGCGGTGGCGCAGCGCAAGCGGCGCGACCCGCGCGATATGGTCAGGCTTGACTTCGGTCTTGCCGTCGAGCGCCGCGAGCGCCCGCGCCGCGCGCATCAGCGTCAATTCGCCGCGCAGCCCATCGGCGCCGACCGCCATGCACAGCCCGGACGCGCGCGCCAGCATCGCCTCCGACATCTGAACCTTGGCCAACCCGGCGCGCCCGCGCGCGATCTGCTTCAGCGTCTTCTTTTCGGCCGCTTGCCACGCCTCGGCGAACGCCTCCGGGCTCCGCTCGAACGCGTCGCAACGCTTCAGGATTTCCACCCGGCTCGCCAGATCCTGCGGCGTGCGCACTTCGACCGAGAGACCGAATTGATCAAGCAATTGCGGGCGAAGCTCCCCCTCTTCCGGATTGCCGCTGCCGACCAACACGAAGCGCGCCGGGTGCCGCACCGACAGCCCCTCGCGCTCAACGACATTCTCGCCCGATGCCGCCACGTCGAGCAGCAGATCGACGATATGATCCTCCAGCAAATTCACTTCGTCGATGTAGAGAAAGCCGCCATTGGCGCGGGCGAGCAATCCCGGCTCGAACGCCTTGACCCCCGCCCCCAGTGCGCGTTCCAGATCGAGCGCACCGACCACCCGGTCCTCGGTCGCGCCGAGCGGCAGATCGACGAACGGCACCGGCGCGGTCGCCTTGGCGGGCGGCGGCGGTACGCCTTCGGGATGATAGCCCGCCCGGGCCGCGGGGATCGGCGGCAACAGTGCGGCAAGCGCGCGCACCGCGGTCGATTTGCCCGTGCCGCGATCGCCGAATACCATTACCCCCCCGATCCGCGCATCGACCGCCGCGAGCAGCAGCGCCAATTTCATCTCGTCCTGGCCGACGATCGCAGAGAAGGGGAAAGACACACGCATCCTCACGGTGTATCATGCGTTGGACACACGACAAGTGGACACTCCCCAAATTGTTCTATTCCACAAGGGGGAGCAGCCGATTGGACTTCGATGAATCCTCTTTACGTTTCGCTCGGCTGTGCAGCCGCGTTGCTGGTCGCCGGTGGTTTGGCGACGCCGCTTGGTGAGTGGTACAAGGGCTTGCGCAAACCGAGCTGGCAGCCTCCGGGTTGGGCGTTCGGGCCAGCCTGGACGATCATTCTCGGGCTTGCCGCCTGGTCCGCCGCGATCGCGTGGAACGCCGCACCCGATGGTGCCGCCCGGACCTCGATCATCATCCTGTTCGCGGTCAATGCGGCCTTCCACTTTATGTGGAGTCCGCTGTTCTTCGCATGGCGGCGGCCCGATTGGGCGCTGATCGAAGTGGTGTTCCTGTGGGCCTCGCTCGTCGCGTTAATCGTCGGTTTGTGGCCGATCTCGCACTTCGCGGCACTGCTGATCCTGCCCTATCTGCTATGGGTCAGCTTCGCCGCGTTCCTCAATCTGACGATCGTGCGGCTGAACGCCCCATTCGGCAAAAACTGAGGTCGATCAGGGCGTAATTCCAGCAGCGCGTTTCGCGGCGGCCATTTTCAGAAATTGGTCGATCGCCGCCAGACGATCGGCAATGTCGCCGCGATAGGGCGCATCCTTCGGCGTCGCCGCCAGCGATGCCGCCCAGGCCGGGCGCGCCGCCGCCAGATCGCCCGCATCGACGTGCGCCATACCCAGGAAGAAGGTCGGCCCCGGCGTCCCCGGTGCCAGCATCACCGCGCGGCGAAAGGCGAATTCCGCAGCCGGCGAAACCGATCCGTCGTGCAGCGCGAGGACATACCCCAGGCCAGTCCACAACACCGCATCGTTCGGCCGCCGCGCGATTTCGGCGCGCAACCCGTCGGCAGCGGCGTGGGCATCGCCCGCCTGCAGCCGCGCATCCGCCGTGGCGAGCGCCAGACTATCCTCGCGCGACGGTGCGAATACCAACTCGCGAAAGGCGACCATACCCGGATCGACCGTGATCGGGGTGACATCGGCGGCGGTCGGCTTGCCCGGCTGGTGCGCCTGGCTCTGCCACGCAAAGCCCGCCGCACCGAGCATCAACGCCGCACCCGCGATCGTCCACAAACGCCGCGCAACGCCAAGCGCCCACAGACCAGCCGCCACAACAATGCCGACCAACATAAGGATCACCAGGTTCATGCTTTGCGCCGCCGCTTGAAGCTCGCCCGCGCAAGCCATGCGCCAATCACCAGCAACGCCAGCGGCGCAATCCACAGTGGCGCAGTCGTGGCACTCAACGGCGGATCATAGCTGACATAATCGCCATAGCGCGCGATCAGCCAGTCGCGGATCGACTGCGGACTCTCGCCAGCCTGAATCCGCGTCCGCACTAGCGAGCGCATGTCACCCGCCATTTCGGCATTGCTGTCGGCGATCGACTGGCCCTGACACACGACACAGCGCAGCGTCAGCATCAGCGCTTGCGCCTGTGCTTCCTTGGCCGGGTCCTTCAGCTGCACGTTCGCGAGCGGCGCGGGCGGCTGGTTGCTGTCGGCTAGGGCGGGGGTGGCGCAAAGGAGCAGCGCAATCCCTGCCGTCACCCCGCCCTTGTGCCGGGGTCCACCGTGCGGCCCGCGATGCGCAAGGATCGCGGGCGCGTCGCCAAGCTCAGAGGTGGACCCCGGCACGAGGCCGGGGTGACTAAAAGAGCGTGCCGTCACCGCGCGTTCCTCACCGCCGCGATCAAGCCGGGCACTTCGTCGGGCCGAATATCGCCGACATGCTGCTGCACGATGCGGCCCTGCCCGTCGATCACGAAGGTTTCGGGCACACCCGACGACCCGAGCGCCAGCTGTACCGCGCTCGCCTTGTCGTCGCCGATCGACGCATAGGGATCACCATTGCGCGCCAGGAAATCGGCGATCGCCGCGGGCGTGTCGCGGATCGCGACCGCATCGATCTCGACCCCGGCTTCTTTAAGCTTCAGCAATTGCGGCGCTTCGGCGATGCATGGGATGCACCAGCTCGCAAACACGTTGAGCAAGCGCGGCTTGCCAGTCGCGAACGCCGCCGTCGACAGACCGGGCTTGCCCGGCACGATCGGCGGCAGATTGAACGCGGGCAGTTTCTGCCCGACCAGCGCCGAATGGATCGTGCGGTCAGCGGGTTTGTAGAGGCCCCACGCTATCACCCCGAACAGCGCGAGCGCGCCGAGAAACGGCACCCAGATCAACGGCCGCTTCATGCGTAGCGCTCCCGCGGGGCAGACGGACGCCCGCGCAGCAAACGACCAAGCAGCGACAACGCGCCCCCGACCGCAACCAGCGCCCCGCCCAGCCAGATCAGCGTCACGAACGGCTTCCACCACAGCCGCAATTGCCAGCGCCCAGTGCCATCGGGTTCACCCAGCACGGTATAAAGCTGCCCATCCCAGCGCGTCGCAATTGCCGATTCGCTGGTGGTCGTCACCGGATTGGCGAAGAAGCGCGATTGCGGACGCATGTAGAACACGCTGCCCGACTCGCCACGCCGCACGCTTAGCCGCGCTTCGAGCGCCGACCAGTTCGGCCCGACCACGGGCTTGATCCCGTCGAGCGTCACGCTGAACGGCCCGACGCGTTGCGCCACGCCTACGCGCGCTGCGACCAGCGTCGCCTGCGTAAAGGCAGTGTCGCACGCCATGCCTGCCAGGCTCACCGCAATGCCGAGATGCGCGATCACCATGCCATAGGTGAACAATGGTGTGCGGCGCAGGTTGCGCTTCCACAGGGGTGCGACGCTCGCCACCGCGAGCCCCGCCGCGAGCGCCAACCCGAGCAGCGGGAGCAACGCGACATGCCCGAGCAGCGCGACCAAAATCAGCACGATCCCCGTGGCGGCAACCGGCACCGTCATCCGCTTCAGCACCGCCTCCGTCGTGTCGCGCCGCCAGCGCAGCATCGGCCCCACCGCCATGATCGCGACCAGCGCAAGCGCGACTGGCCCGGCCGCCTTGTCGAAGAACGGCGGCCCGACCGACAATTGTGTACCGAACCCCGCCGCAACGATCGGGTATAGCGTCCCGATCAGCACGATCCCGAGGATCACCGTCAGCAACAGATTGTTGGCGATCAGCGCGCCCTCGCGGCTGACGAAATCGAAGGTGTTGCCCTGCTTCACCGTGCCGACTCGCAAGCCGAACAGCAGCAGCGCCCCGCCGATATAGATCGCCAGCAGCGCCAGGATGAACGACCCGCGCGTGGGGTCGACCGCAAAGGCGTGAACGCTCGTCAAAATACCCGATCGCACCAGGAACGTGCCCAGCATCGACATCGAGAAAGCAACCACCGCCAGCATCAGCGTCCAGGCGCGCAACCCGTCGCGCGTCGCCAGCACCGTCACCGAATGCAGCAGCGCGGTGGCCGCCAGCCACGGCATCAGCGAGGCGTTCTCGACCGGGTCCCAGAACCACCAGCCGCCCCAGCCGAGCTCGTAATAGGCCCAGTACGAACCGGCCGTGATGCCGAGCGTCAGGAAGATCCACGCCCCCAGCACCCACGGCCGCATCGCGCGCGCGAAAGCCGGGCCGACATCGCGCGTGATCATAGCGCCAACCGCAAAGGAAAAGGCGATCGAGATGCCGACATAGCCGATGTAGAGCGTCGGCGGATGGAAGGCCAAGCCCGGGTCCTGCAGCAAAGGATTGAGCCCCGCACCATCGGCCGGTGCCGGGTTGATCCGCGCGAACGGGTTGGAGGAAAACAGCAGGAAGGCGTAGAATCCGAGCGCGATCGCCGCCTGCGCGCCGAGCGTGGCGATTAGTGTCGGCTTGGCGAGACTGCGTTCGAGCAACGCGACCGCCGCCCCGGCGACGCCCAGGATCGTCACCCACAGCAGCATCGATCCCTCGTGGTTCCCCCACGCGCCCGCCACCTTGTACAGCATCGGCTTGTCCGAATGGCTGTTCTGCGCGACCAGCAGCACCGACATGTCGCTGCGCGCGAACACCCAGATCAGCAGCAGCATAGCGGCGAGCGCAAGCGCGCCCTGCACTACCGCGACCGGACGGACGGCGGCCATGATCTCGGCGGTGAGGCGGTCTCGCTCTTCCGTTCCGGCTGAGCTTGTCGAGGCACCGCCCGCAACCTGCGCCCTCATCCCGGTAGGGAGCTGCGCTTCGACAAGCTCAGGGCGAACGGCGGCTGAACGCCACACACCCAGCCCCGCCAGCACGAGCTGGAGAAGAGCGAGCGCCGCGGCAAACCACAAGGCGGCAAGACCGGCTTCTGCTAACATCGTGCGCCGATCATTGTTTCAGGGATTTCGTCTCGTGCATCTTGCCCGCCATTTCGGGCGGCATGTATTTCTCGTCATGCTTGGCAAGCAGATTGGTCGCGGTGAAGCTGCCATCGGGGTTGAACGATCCTTCGGCGACGACGCCCGATTTCTCACGGAACAGGTCGGGCGCGATGCCACGGAAAGCAACGGGGACGGTGGCGAGTCCGTCGGTCACGACGAAGCGCATCGAAACGCCATCCGGCATTCGCTGGATCGATTGCGCCGCGACCATCCCGCCCAGGCGCACGGCGCGCCCCAGCGGCAGACCTTCCTTCTTCACATCCGACGGCGCGTAGAAGAATGCCGCCTGATCCTTCAACGCCGACAGCGCGAGGACGCTTGCCCCACCGACCGCCACGACCGCGAGAATCCCCAGCGTCAGCCGCTGATGCTTGGCCTTCACTTCTTTTCGACCTTCCGCATCGCAAGATAACTCCACACGGCGAGCGCAGCCGAAGCAGCCCCCGTCAACACATAAGCGGCAGTCACGAATGGCCAAGGGTTCACGCCATCGCCTCCGTAGCGGTCGCCATGCGCCGCATCCGCGCCTCGGCCTTGGTCCGCGCCAGGATGGTGCGCATCCGCATCAGCACGATGCCCGCGAACAGCAAACTGAAGCCGCTCAATGTGAACCACAAGGGCCACAGGATCGACGGATCAATGCTCGATTTGGTGATACCGATGCTCTGCCCCTGGTGCAGCGTATTCCACCAGATGACCGAATAGCGGATGATCGGCAGCAGGATCGACCCGGCAATGCCGTAAATCGCGGGAATGCGCCCGTCCCCGCCGCGATCGTCATCGGCGCGGATCAGCGCCATAAACCCGAGATAGACGAAGAACAGCAACAGCATCGACGTCAGCCGCCCGTCCCATTGCCACCACGTGCCCCAAGTCGGTCGACCCCAGATCGACCCGGTCGCCAGGCACAAAGCCGCAAAGACCGCACCGGGCAACGCGATCGCGCGCGCGGCGATCATCGCCAGCGGG
Organism: Sphingomonas sp. MMS24-J45; assembly: GCF_044881195.1. Classification (GTDB taxonomy): domain Bacteria; phylum Pseudomonadota; class Alphaproteobacteria; order Sphingomonadales; family Sphingomonadaceae; genus Sphingomonas. The sequence continues at coordinate 1,385,018 of NZ_CP173255.1, forward strand.
TGCCGCCAGATCAGGAACACAAGCGACGAGACCGCAATGCTGGACCAGCCGCCCATGCCGAGCCAGGCGGTCGGCACATGGATGTAAAGGATGCGGACCGTTTCGCCCTGCAGATAGTCGGCCGGCGTCTGCGTCAGACCGCCCCAGGCGCCGTAACCGAGCAACAGCACGCCCGCCCAGAACAGCAAAGGCGTCAGCGGCCTGGCGATTTTGAGGAAACGCGCCGGATTCGCGAGGGCATGAAGGCTTGGCACGACGCGATGAATACGCAAGATTTCCGCGGGAATCTACTGGCGGTTTTGTTTCCTGACATTGCTCGCGCGCTTATTCGGCAGCGCGCAGCGTATCCCCGCCATAATTGACATCTTCGGGCAGCGCCCACAGCAGATCATGCTTGGTCAACACCCGCCCGTCGTGCGCGCGTACCTCGATCGGCGCGATCGGGCGCATGTCGCGCGCATCGACCAGCACCGGGCTCGCACGATAGCCCGTCTCCCACCGCTCACCCCATTGCCGCAAAGCAAGCATCGTCGGCAGCAGCGCAGACCCCTTTTCGGTCAACTGATAGTGAATCTTGCGGCGGTCGGCGGGCATCGCGGTGCGCGTCAGGATGCCGTGATCGACCAGGCGCCCCAACCGGTTGGCCAGTATGTTGCGCGCAATGCCGAGTTCGGACTGGAATTCCTCGAAATGGTGCAGGCCATTGAAGGCTGCACGCAAAATCATGAAACTCCAGCGCTCTCCCATCGCCTCCAGCGCGGCAGGAAGGCTGCAAAGTGCCAGATCCCGCAAGGGTTCGCGGAGCTTTCCGTCCATAATCTGTCACCTTATCGCAATTTCGCAGGGCATGGGAATGAAATATACGTTTTCACTTGCAACTCGCATGTGCAGCATTTAGGTAGCGGTCCGCAACTGAATAATTGGAGCCTCCCCATGATCCGCCCGCTTTCGCTCGCTGCTGCCGCCATCCTCTCCGCCGCTCTGCTCAGCCCGGTCGCTGCCACTGCCGGCGAGGCACCCTATTATGCCGCGACTCCGGTAACCGCGCCCGCCAAGACCACGCTGATCACCAGCGGCACGGTGTGGAAGTGGAACACGGCGGCCTTCATCGCGAACAAGGCGACGCAGCGCGACGCGATCATGTGCGAACTGGTCGCCAAGAGCACCGGCAAGCTCGCATCCTTCACCGCCGGTGGCCAGGCGTTCGATGCCGCTTCGCTCGAAAAGTGCAACGCGCGCGCGAAGTAAGCTCTCGCTCCAAGCAGGATTCGCCCCTTCCGCGCCCGCGCGGGAGGGGCTTTTTCTTGGGGTCGATGCGCAAACATGTTGCAAAGCAGCGTTCCGCAACGCCATCTTGAACCCAATGCTGCGTCAGTACGAACTCGTCGATCGCGTCCTCGATTACGATCCAAACGCCAATGAGGCGCTGCTCAACCGCGCCTACGTCTTTTCGATGCAGGCGCATGGCAGTCAGAAGCGCGCCAATGGCGACCCGTATTTCAGCCATCCGATCGAAGTCGCCGGCATCCTGACCGATCTGCACCTCGACGACGAGACGATCGCGACCGCGATCCTGCACGATACGATCGAGGATACCGTAGCCACGCCTGAGGAGATCACGCGCCTGTTCGGGCCGAGCGTGGCGCGGCTGGTCGATGGCGTGACCAAGCTCAGCAAGATCGAGGCGCAGACCGAGAACGAGCGCGCCGCCGAAAATTTGCGCAAATTCCTGCTGGCGATGTCGGATGACATTCGCGTGTTGCTGGTCAAGCTGGCCGACCGGCTGCACAATATGCGCACGCTCCACTTCATCAAGAATGAGGAGAAGCGCCGCCGCATCGCGCGCGAGACGATGGACATCTACGCCCCGCTCGCCGAGCGGATCGGCATGTACGAATTCATGAAGGAGATGCAGACGCTCGCCTTCGCCCAGCTCGAACCCGAAGCGTATGAATCGATCACCCGCCGCCTGGCGCAGTTGAAGGAAGGCGGCGGCGATCGCATCGCCAAAATCGGATCCGGGCTGAAACTGCTGCTGTCGCGCGCGGGGCTCGAAGCCGACATTTCGGGCCGCGAGAAGCATCCCTATTCGATCTGGCGCAAGATGGCCGAGCGGCACATCAGCTTCGAACAGCTCTCCGATATCATGGCCTTTCGCGCGATCGTGCCCACAGAGGAGGCGTGTTACGCCGCACTTGGCACGATCCACCGCCGCTGGCCGATGGTGCCGGGGCGTTTCAAGGACTATATCTCGACCCCCAAGCGCAACGGATACCGTTCGCTGCACACCTCGGTGATCCACGCCGACAATACCCGCGTCGAAATCCAGATCCGCACCCCTGAAATGCACGAGGAGGCCGAGATCGGTCTCGCCGCACACTGGGCCTACAAGCAGAACAAGGTGCGGCCCGACACCCAGCATAGCTGGATCACCGATCTGGTCGAAATCCTCGATACCGCAGAGAGCCCCGAGGAGCTGCTCGAGCACACCAAGATGGCGATGTATCAGGATCGCATCTTCGCCTTCACGCCCAAGGGCGAACTGCATCAGCTGCCCAAGGGCGCCACGCCGATCGACTTCGCCTACGCCGTCCACACCGACCTTGGCGACCAGGCCGTGGGGGCCAAGATCAACGGCCGCGTCGTGCCGCTGCGCACCGTCATCGAAAATGGCGACCAAGTCCAAATCCTGAGATCGAAGGCCCAGGAACCTCAGCCCGGCTGGATGAACTTCGCCATCACCGGCAAGGCCCGCGCGGCAATCCGCCGCCATCTGCGGCAAAAGGAACGCGACGAGACGCAATCGCTCGGGCGCAAGATGTACGACGAGCTCGTCTCCCGCCTGCCCGCCCCGCTTGCCGCCAATGCGATGGCGATGGCGATGCAGCGGCTGAAAGTCCCGGACGAAGCCGCCCTGCTCGAGGCGATCGCGCGCCGCCGGATCCCCGATCGCGCGGTCATGGAAGCGCTGATGCCGGGGTCGGCCGGGGCGGACGCCCTGCGCGATCTGCCGCCGCAATCCTCTGCCATTTCGATCCGCGGGCTGACCGCAGGAGTCGCGTTCGATCTCGCCGAATGCTGCCACCCCGTCCCCGGCGACCGCATCGTCGGCCTGCGTCGGCCCGACGCCGGGATCGAGGTGCACACGATCGATTGCCCCGTGCTCGCGTCTGCCGACGATGCCGATTGGGTCGATCTCTCCTGGGGCGACAAGACCGAGGGCGCCACCGCGCGCATCTCGCTCGAGGTCAAGAACGAGCCCGGCGCGCTCGGCACGATCGCCACGATCATCGGCGCGCAAAAGGCCAATATCGTCAACCTCCGGCTCGACAATCGTGATACCGGATATCACACCAACACGATCGACCTTGAGGTGCACGACGTGCACCATCTGATGCACGTGATCGGCGCGTTGCGCGCGGCGGACGCCGTCAACGCCGTGACGCGCGTGTGAATGCGTGCCTGCCTGCCCGCAAGTTCATCATGACGCACCGAAACGGATTCGCTATGGGCAATTCATGATCCGTCCAGCGCTCTCCGTCGTCATCCCCTGTTACAATGAGGCGGCCTGTCTCGATGTCCTGCACGCCCGCGTTTCGGCGGCGGCGCGCGCGGCGGTGGGGGAGGATTACGAAATCCTGTTCATCAATGACGGATCGAAGGACGACACGTGGCCCGTCATGCAGCGCCTCGCCGCGAGCGATCCGCGGCTGGTGGTGATCAACCTGTCGCGCAATCACGGCCACCAACTGGCGCTGACCGCGGGGCTCGACCTGTGTTCCGGCGCGCAGATCCTGATCATCGATGCCGATTTGCAGGATCCGCCCGAATTGCTTGCCGACATGCGCGCGGCGATGGCGGCGGCGGACGCCGACGTGGTCTATGCCGTGCGCCGCTCGCGCGAGGGCGAGACCTTGTTCAAAAAAGCGACCGCCGCGGCTTTCTATCGCTTGCTCGATCGCGTTACCGATACCGCGATCCCGCTCGACACCGGCGATTTCCGCTTGATGAGCCGTCGGGCGCTCGACGCTTTTCTGGCGATGCCCGAACAGGCGCGCTTCATCCGCGGCATGGTCGCCTGGGTCGGGTTCAAGCAGATCCCCTTTCCCTATGATCGCGCCGAACGGCACGCCGGGGAAACCAATTATCCGCTCGGCAAGATGATTCGCCTGGCGCTCGATGCGGTCACTGGCTTTTCGACCGCACCCTTGCGTTTCGCCAGCCATCTCGGCCTTGCGCTGACCGCCGCGTCGCTATTGCTGTTCCTTTATATCGCGGTCGGCTTCTTCAGCGGCAGCGCGGTCGCGGGCTGGACCTCGACGATGCTTGTCGTCGTGCTGCTCGGAGCCTTTCAGATGTTCGTGCTCGGCATGATCGGCGAATATCTGGGACGGCTTTACGTCGAATCGAAGCGCCGCCCGCTCTATCTGGTCGCCGATGTGGTCGGACCGGTGCAGGGGCGCGCGACGCTGGGATTTCGGGCCGAGCCGACCGATGCAGAGGGTGGTGCGCCGACCGAAGCGACAGCCGCTACATCGTAAAGGCGCCGTGCTCCCGCGCAGGCAGGAGCGCAGGACGTGGCTATTTCACCGAAGCCAGCGTCACGATCGAGACACCGGGCGTGAGCGGCACCCGTCCCACCAGATGCCGCTCGATTCGGAAAATCCGCTCGAACAGCGTGTTGAGCACCGGCGGCGGCGGCGAATCGTCGCTATCGTCCTTGCCGCGCAGCCGCCCCGCGATCCGAGTCGCCGCCGCCAGCGGGAACAACAGCGAGTTGAACCAGCGCAAACCGTTATGCTTCAGCCCGGCCTTGCCGATCGCAGCGGCGAGCGTCGCTTTCGAATAGCGCCGGTGGTGGTGGTTCACCACATCGTGCGCGCTCCACATCCATTGGTGCGCGGGCACCGCGATCAGGATCTTGCCGCCGGGCTTCAAACAGTCGCCCATCGCTTTCAGTGCCGCGACATCGTCCTCGATATGCTCGACCACGTCGAGCACGGCGATCAGATCATAGGCCCCGCGTTCGATCCCCGGCAATTCGGGCAGCGGCGCCGCGCCGACTGGCTTGCCGAGCCGTTCGCTGGCAATCGCGCGCGCGGCGGGGTCGATCTCGATCGCCTCGACCGTGCCAAAGGCCGCCAACATCGGCAAATTGTGCCCCGTGCCGCAGCCGATCTCGAGGATGCGCGCATCCTTGGGCAAGCCCCCTTCGCGCGCGAGGTAATCGGCGAGGATGTCGCGCCGCGCGCGGTACCACCAATGCGTCGAATCATGCGCCGCCATGCGATCGTAGACGATACGGTCCATCAGGCGCGCTTCTTCATATCTGAGACCATTATTTGAAAACCAGCTGGCGGTTGAGGAAAAAAGTGAAGACCGTCGCGCACGCGACCGCGGGCAGCAACGGCACCATTGGCGCATAGCCGAGCTTGGCCGTGCCGATCCAGGTGATCAACCCGTTGAGCGCGACGCCCGACGCCTGCACGGCGACGAATTTGACGTGGCGCAGCGGATCGGGATCGCGCGTCTCGTGACCCTTGAAGCTCCACCGGCTGTGCAGGAAAAAGCCCGCCGTCACCGCGACGGCAAAGGCGAAGGGCACGGCGTACACGGCGTGCCGCTGTTCGAACACATAGTGCGTCAGCGGCCAATAGACGGCGATATAGATCAGCGTCGTGATGCCGCCCGAGATGCCGAAGCGCAGCACCTCGCCGAGCATCCCGCTCGCGCGCATCTGTTCCATTTGGCGGTGAAATGCCGTCACGTTCTCTTGCCCTTTACGGTTGCGCCAGTAGAGCGCGATGATGGTGGAGGGAAGCGTTTTGCACGGATACAGCCGGTACACCCGCGCACTGGAGCGCGACTGGGTCTTCCTCACCCTGCTCGCCTGGTTCGGCGTGGCGGTGTATTTCGTGGCCCAGCGCTGGACCGGGATCCATTTCCTCCAGCTCGGCGACACCGACGACAATATGCGCCTGATGCAAGTCCGCGCCTGGCTCGGCGGGCAGGGCTGGTATGATCTGCGCCAATATCGCCTGAACCCGCCGGGCGGTTTCGACATGCACTGGAGCCGGATCGTCGATCTGCCGATCGCCGGGCTGATCCTGCTGCTGCGCCCGTTCGTGGGCGCGCGTGAGGCGGAGATGCTGGCCTGCGGCATCGCGCCCTTGTTGCCGCTGGCGATCACCTTCCTCGGCATCGGGGTCACCGTGCGGCGGCTGGTCAGCCCGTACGCCTGGCCGGTCGCGATCGTACTGCTGCTGTGCTGCTCCGCCACGCTGCTGATGTATATGCCCGAGCGGATCGACCATCACGGCTGGCAACTCGCGATGCTGAGCCTGACCGTTGCGGGCCTGTCCGACCCCAAGGGGATGCGCGGCGGAGCGATCGTCGGGCTGGCCAGCGCGGTGTCGCTGTCGATCGGGCTGGAAATGCTGCCTTATGCGGCGATCGCGGGCTCGATCCTGAGCTTGCGCTGGGTATGGAATCGCGCCGAGGCACCGCGCCTGACGCTCTATGCACTGACGCTCGGCGCAGGGAGCGCGCTTGGCTATGCGCTGTTCGCGTCCTACGCCAATGCCGTGCTGCGCTGCGATGCGCTGACGCCGGTGTGGCTGAGCGTGATGGTCGTGGCAGGCGCACTGCTCTTCGCGCTGGCCTGGGCGAACCCGCAGAATCGCTGGGTCCGGCTTGGGCTCGCGGTGGCGGCGGGGGCGGTGATCGTGATCGGCTTCGCGCTCGTGTTCCCGCAATGCCTCGGTCGGCCCGAACAGGCCTCGCCCGAATTGCAGAAGAACTGGCTGAACATGATCCGCGAGGCGCGGCCGATCTATTCGCATCCGTTCCGCATCGCCTTTCCGGTCGCGGTGCTGCCAGTAGTCGGCGTGATCGGCGCAGGCGTAGCGACGTGGCGCGCGCGCGGCACGGCACTGGGCCTGGCGTGGGCCACGGTGCTGTTGTTCGTAACCGGTGCCGCCTTGCTGCTGTTGTGGCAGGCGCGCGCCGGCCCAGCCGCGCAGATGCTCGCGGTTCCGGGCGCGGTTGCGCTCGGGTGGATGCTGGTGCCGTGGTTCCAGCGCCGCAATTCGGCGCTGGTGCGCGTGCTCGGCACGGTCGCGGTGATCCTGCTGATCGGATCGGGGCTGTTCGCGGGTCTTGCGATCCGCTTCCTGCCGATCGACCGCCCCGACAAGCGCACGCAGATCGTCGATCGCGCCAGCGGCAATTGTCCGACGATGACCGCTTTGCGCCCGCTCGACCGCTACCCGGCGCAGACGATCTTCAGCTTCGTCGATCTGGGTCCGCGGATCATCACGATCACGCACCACAATGCCGTGGCCGGGCCGTATCACCGCAATGGCGATGCGATCCTCGACGTGCAGCACGCGTTCTCCGGCACGCCCGACAATTTCCGCACGATCGCCAAGCGCCACGGCGCGACACTGCTGCTGGTGTGTCCGAACATGGCCGAATCGACGATCTACCGCGCGCGGGCACCCGGTGGCTTCTACGACCAGCTGGCGCATCGCAAAGAGTTCGACTGGCTCGAACCGCTGCCAATGCCGAAGAAGTCGCCGCTGCGGCTGTGGCAGATCAAATAGCCTGCGGTCGGTTTAGGCGAGGCTGATCTTCACCCCGTCGATCACGAACTGTACCGCCAGCGCCGCGAGCAGCACGCCAAGCAGCCGCGTGATCACAGCTTCGATTTTAGCGCCCAGCACGCGCATGATCGGCCCCGCCGCGAGCAGCGCCGCGAGCGTCAGCAGTAGGATCGTCGCGAGCGCACCGAGGATCACGATCGAACGCTCGAGCCCCTCGTTGCGGCTCATCAGCAGCATGACCGAGGCAATCGACCCCGGCCCGGCGATCATCGGCATCGCCATCGGGAAAATCGACACATCCTCGACCTCCGGCGTCGCGGCGACCTTGGCGCCGCGATCCTCGCGCCGTTCGGTGCGCTTTTCGAACACCATTTCGAGCGCGATCAGGAACAGCATGATCCCGCCTGCAATGCGGAACGAGGCGAGGCTGATGCCGAGGCCGCGCAGCAAATCCTCGCCGAATAACGCGAACACGAACAGGATCGCGGCAGCAACCAGCACCGCACGCAACGCCATCGCCCTGCGATGCGCCACGCTCGCCCCGCTGGTCAGCCCGGCAAAGATCGGTGCGCACCCCGGCGGGTCGATCACCACGAAAAAGGTGATCAGCGAGGAGATGTAGAGTTCGATCACAAGGCCGGATCCGCGGCCACGCCCGCGCGCCGCTCGGCAGAGACCAACGTGTTGCGCAGCAGGCACGCGATCGTCATCGGGCCGACCCCGCCCGGCACCGGCGTGACCGCGCTCGCCACGCCCATTGCGCCTGCGAAATCGACATCGCCGACAAGGCCAGCCTCGGTCCGGTTGATGCCGACGTCGATCACGGTCGCGCCCGGCTTGATCCAGTCGCCCTTGATCATCTGCGCACGGCCCACCGCAGCGACGACGATATCGGCGCGCTTCACCACGCTGGAGAGGTCGCGCGTGCGCGAATGCGCGACCGTGACTGTGCAGCTTTCCGCGATCAGCAATTGCGCCATCGGCTTGCCGACGATGTTCGACCGGCCGATCACGACCGCGTCGAGCCCGCTCAGATCGCCGAGCTGATCCTTCAGCAGCATCACGCAGCCAAGCGGCGTGCACGGCACGAACCCCGCCATCCCCGTCGCCAGCCGTCCGGCATTGACCGGGTGGAAACCATCGACATCCTTGTCCGGATCGATCCGGATCAGCACCGCGCGCTCGTCGATTTGCGACGGCAGCGGCAATTGCACGAGGATGCCGTCGATCGCGGGATCGGCGTTGAGCGCATCGACCAGGTCGATCAGCGCGTCCTGCGGCACGTCGGCGGGCAGACGGTGCTCGACGCTGACCATCCCGGCCTCGCGCGTCGCGCGGCCCTTGTTGCGAACATAGACGGCCGATGCGGGATCTTCGCCGACCAGGACCACCGCCAGCCCCGGCGCGCGTCCGGCCTGCTCGACGAAAGCCGCGACCCGCTCGGCGACGCGTCCGCGCAGGCCAGCCGCAAACGCCTTACCGTCGATTATCGTCGCCGTCATGTCGCCTTTCCCCCAATCCTGCGCGGCGAACCCTACGCCAGACGCCTCACCCGGCGCTTGACACCATCTGGTAGAGCCAAGGCAAGACCGCGCCGCTAATAATCCGGATCAGGATCAGGACGATCAGGGGCGCGAAATCGAGCGTGCCGGTATCGGGCAGCATCCGCCGGATCGGCCGGTAGACCGGTTCGGTCACGGCATTGAGGCCGTTCCAGGTGCCGCGGACGAAGTCGTAATAGGTGTTGATCACGTTGAACGAGATCAGGATCGACAGGATGAACTGGACGAAGATGATCCACCACGCGACATCCAGCAGAATCTGGACGATGTTCAGGATCATGATGAAGAAAGAGGCCAAAACGCTCTCCAGTGGATTAAGAGATTAATACACGACAGGATGTAGGCACGGCAAGCCTGCGCGTCACCGCCGCACCAGCGTACCAGCACCGCGCTTGGTGAAGATTTCCAGCAGCATCGCATGCGGCACGCGCCCGTCGAGGATGACCGCGGCGTCGACCCCGCCCTCGACCGCCTGGACACAGGTTTCAAGCTTCGGGATCATCCCGCCGCTGATCGTGCCGTCGGCGCGCAAGCGTGCCACATCGTCGGGCACGAGATCGGTCAGCAATTCGCCGCTCTTGTCGAGCACGCCCACCACGTCGGTCAACATGAACAATCGCTCCGCGCCCAGGGCCGCGGCGATCGCACCGGCCATCGTATCCGCATTGATATTGTAGGTCGCACCATCGGCCCCGAGTCCGACGGGTGCCACCACCGGGATAAAACCGTCGCGCGCGAGGTTGATCAGGATCGACGGATCGACCGCGACGGGATCGCCGACGAAGCCCAAATCGACGTGCCGCTCGATCCCCGAATTGGGATCGGGCTCGCGCCGTCCGCCGACCTTTTCGGCGAGGACCAGATTTGCGTCCTTGCCAGAAATGCCGACGCCGCGGCCGCCCGCCTGGCCAATCCAGCCGACGATTTCCTTGTTGATGCTGCCAGCCAGCACCATTTCGGCGATCTGTGCGGTTTCGGCATCGGTGACGCGCAAGCCATCGATGAAGCGCGACTCGACGCCGAGGCGCTTCAGCATCGCGCCGATCTGCGGGCCCCCGCCATGCACCACCACCGGGTTGATGCCGACCGCCTTCATCAGCACGACGTCTTCTGCAAAATCGCGCGCGAGTTCGGGATCACCCATCGCGTGCCCGCCATATTTCACGACAAAGGTCTTGCCGGCGTACCGCTGCATGTACGGCAGCGCCTCGACGAGCGTTTCGGCCTTGGCGAGAAGTTCGGGGGCGGGGCTGTGGTCGGTCATGAAAGCATCTTCTTACTCCCCTCCCGCTTGCGGGAGGGGCTGGGGGAGGGCCTGTACGCGCCATGCCCTCCCCTAGCCCCTCCCGCAAGCGGGAGGGGAATTTTCAAGTGCGATCCAACCAGCGCCCGATCCCCACCGCGAGATAGATCAGCGGCGGGACCAGCAAAGCCGACAACACCACCTTGGTCAGCATCTGCCCCGCAAGCAACTGGCCGATCGGGAACACGCCCCAGAAGGCGATCGACACGAACAGCAGGGTATCGACCACCTGGCTCAACATGCTGGCCAGACCGGCGCGCAGCCACAACAGCCCGCCGCCGCCCGCGCTGCCGCTGCGCAGCCAGCTGAAGATCGTGACGTTGAGCGTCTGCGAAATGCCGTAAGCGACGATCCCGCCCGCCCAGATGCGCGGCGTGCCGCCCATCATTAGCGCAAAGGCGTCGCGCCGCGCCGGATCCATATCGGGCGCGGCGGGCGCGGCGAGCACGACGATCGACAGCAGGATCGAGGCGATCAGCGGCACGAAACCGATCCGCACCAGCGTGTTGGCAACGGTACGGCCATGCAGCTCGGCCACCGCGCTCGACACCACCACCAGCAGCAGGAAGGCGAAAATCCCCGCCTCGACCGCCAGGGGCCCCAACCCGACCATTGGCCCCAGCGCCGAGATCGGCCCCAGCGTCACTTGCTTGTTGCCGAGCACCCCGGCGATGCAGACCATGCCGCCATAAAAGATCGAAAAAGCGAAGAGCGAACGCGGGATGCCGCTGGTCGCGGTATGAGCAGGTGTTTCCATCCCGGCAACGCTAGCCGGTTTCGCGCGGGCGTCAAACGTCCAGGTGCATGTGCGCCCTTTCCGTCGGTTCCTCCGTTCGTGATGGAGGTGCGCATCTTGCACTAGCCCCCGACACCGCACGCTGTATGGTGCGCGCTTTCGCGCGGGGGGGCCGCGTGGGCGAATTCAAACGCGAGTGACGCAGTTCATGGGCTCTTTTACGATCGGCATCCTAGGCATAGCCGTCATTCTCGGCCTCGCGCTCCTGCTGTCGAACAACCGCCGGGCGATCCGGCTGCGCGTCGTCGGCGCGGCGTTCGCGTTGCAAGTCGGCATCGCGGTGCTGGTGCTGAAGATCCCCGCCGGGGTCGCGGCGCTGCAATTCCTGTCGGGCGGCGTCTCCAATCTGCTCGGCTATGCGCATAACGGCGTCGATTTCCTGTTCGGCCCGCTCGCCAAGCCCGAGATCGGCGGCAACAGCTTCGCGATCGCGGCACTGCCGGTGATCATCTTCTTCGCCAGCCTGGTGTCGATCCTCTATTATCTCGGCATCATGCAGTTCGTCGTGCGCTGGCTCGGCGGCGCGATCGAGGCGGTGATCGGCGTGTCGAAGGTCGAGGCCTTGTGCGCCGCCGCCAATATCTTCGTCGGGCAAAGCGAATCGCCGCTCGTCATCCGGCCCTATCTCGCTGGCCTCACCCCGGCGCAGCTCTTCACCGTGATGACCAGCGGGATGGCCGGCGTCGCAGGCACGATCCTCGCGGCCTATGCGTCGATGGGGATCCGCATCGAATATCTCTTGGCGGCGAGCTTCATGGCCGCACCGGCCGGTATCCTGATGGCCAAGATCATGATGCCCGACGAGCCGCAGCGCCAGGGTGAATTGCCGCTCGGCGACCATCCCGAGGAGCAGATCAAGCTGGCCGAGACGCGGATCAGCGGCCCCGGCCCCGCCGCCCTCCTCCCCGAAGGCACGCCCGGCGAGCCGATGCCGCAGGCGAGCCATGACGAGGAAAAGCCCGCCAACATCATCATGGCGGCAGCGCAAGGGGCGCAGACCGGCGTCAAGCTCGCGGTCGCGGTCGGCGCGATGGTGCTGGCGTTCGTCGCTTTGGTCGCGCTCGCCAACGGCATCCTCGGCGGGATCGGCGGCTGGTTCGGCTATCCGGCACTTAGCTTCCAGGGGCTGCTCGGCACGGTGTTCGCGCCGATCATGTTCCTGCTCAACATCCCGTGGAACGAAGCGCAGATCGCTGGCGGCCTGTTCGGGCAGAAGATCGTGCTCAACGAATTCGTGGCGTACATCAGCCTCGGCACGCAAAAGGGGCTGAGCGAGCACACCATCGCGGTGGTGACCTTTGCTTTGTGCGGTTTCGCCAATTTCTCCTCGATCGCGATCCAGATGGCGGTGACCGGGAGCCTTGCCCCCAACCAGCGCCCGATGATCGCCAAGCTGGGGTTGAAGGCGCTGGCGGCGGGGTCTCTGGCGAACCTCATGTCGGCGGCGCTGGCGGGGTTGTTGATCGGCTGACGATCGGGGTCTCTCCCGCCACCGTTCGTTTCGAGTGAAGTCGAGAAACCCCGCGCAGCGCGTGTTGCCTGTTTCTCGACTACGCTCGAAACGAACGGAGAGGGGATCCCGCACTCCCCCCGTCACCCCGGCCTTGAGCCGGGGCCCATAGTGCAGCAAGCGCAACGCTCCGAAGGCGATCGACGCGCTCGCGGATGGATGGGCCCCGGCTCTAGGCAGGGGTGACGGTTGGGGGGCTGTCGTCCCACTTGCGGTAATGCAGGTCGCCGCTAGTCTGAGCTCATGTTCGAACGTTGGCTTGTGCCAGCTCTATCTGTGATTCTCAGCTTCTTGCTGTTGCTGGCGACATTGGCGTCGCTTGGCTTCCTACTCCTCCGAACTGCGATTCCCTGCCAACCGGAAAGCGGGCTCTATGTGTTCGCGCAGCTCGCGCTTCCAATCGCCTGCCTCATAGGTTCCATTTGGCTGTATAGGTTGATTTTTCAGCCCAAGTTGAGGAGCTTCGTCATCGTTGTCACCTTATCGGCATCAGCGATCGGACTGTTGGCTCTTTCTGGACATTGGAATACGATCTCGCAGAAAGTCTGCATTGAAGAAAGAAAGCGCCAAATCGGGTTAGCATCAACACCAGCCACTGACGTAGCTCCGCGACGCCCCTACCCCCGCCGCAACATCGCCTTCTTCAACCGCGCGTGCGCCGAGGCCTTGATCTGGCAGATCCGCGCCGCGCCCACCCCGATCACTTCGCCAATCTCCTCGAGATTGAACTCCTCGACATAGTAAAGCTGGATCACCAGCGCCTCGCGCTCCGGCAAGGACGCGATCGCCGCGATCAGCGTGTCGCGCTCCTCGCCCTCCGATAGCTGCGCGAACGCATCGGGCTCGTCGCTCGCGAACCACGGGCCTTCGTCGGAATAGACCTCATCGATCGGCTCGAAGCGCATCGGCTGGGCGTTGGCGTATTCCAGCCGCAGCTTCTCCCGGCTGACCCCGATCCGCGATGCGACCTGCGCCTCATCAGGCGCATGGCCGAGTTCCGCGCTGAGCGCCGCAATGGTCTGCGTATAAACCCGCTTGCGTTGCATCGCGCCGCGCGTCAGCGTCGCCGAACGCCGCAGCGCATCGATCATCGACCCGCGCACGCGCGTGGCGAGATACTGCTCGAACGTCACCTGTCCGCGATCCTCGAAAGCATTCGCGGCCTCAACCAAAGCGACCAGCCCGATCTGCACCAGGTCCTCGACCTCGACCGCGGAGGACATGCTGCCATGCACATGCCAGGCGATCCGGCGCACCAGCGGCAAGTGCTTGCGGGCAAGCGCGTTCAGATCGGGCGCGGCGGTGCGGCCGTAGGTCAGCGGCATAGCCTCCGCAAAGGCGGCGAATTGGGGCTGTGCGGTCATGCGGGGAGGGCTCCGGGGGCTCCGATCACGGCGACGACTTCGACGGCCTTTTCCTCGGGCACTTCGAAGAAGCTCATCACCGGCAAATCGGGCAGGACGGTCTTGACCAGCTTGCGGATGGCAAGGCGGATCGCGGGCTGGACGACCAGTGCGAACGGCTTGGCCTCGTCGACCAAAGGCTGCGCCGCGCGTTGCAGCGCATCGACGATGCGGCGGCCGAGATCGGGCTCGATCGTGTGGCGGCGCGACGGATCGTTGCGCAGCGCCTGGCCGAGCAGCCCTTCGAGCTGCCCTTCCAGCGTCATTACGCGCAGCGGCTCGCGCACGCCGCACAGCTTGCCGATGATCAGCCCGCCGAGTTCGGGGCGGATCGCCTCGATAATATCCTCGGCATCCAGCGTCTTCTGCGCGGCGACCGCGATGGCGGCGGCGATGCGGCGGAATTCCTTCAAGGGGATGTTCTCGGCCAGCAGCCCGCGCAGCACCTGCGTCAGCGTGGTGAGCGGCAGCGGGTTGGGCGACAGCGACGCGACCAGTTGCGGGTTGCGCTCCTTCAGGCCGTCGAGCAGCGCCTGCACATCGTCCGCGCCGAGCAGTTCGGAAGCGTGCGTGCTCAATTGATGATTGAGGTGCGTCGCGACCACCGTGCCCGGATCGACCACGAGATAGCCCGCCCCCGTCGCGGCATCGGCATCGCCCGCCGCGATCCACACCGCGTCCAGCCCGAAGGTCGGGTCCTTGGCGCGCTTGCCCATCAGGCCGCCAACGGCCTGGCCGGTGTCGAGCGCGAGCATTTCATCGGGCGACACGCTGTCCTCGCCGACCACCACGCCACCGACCAGAATGCGATAGGCAAACGGCGGCAGATTGATGTCGTCGCGCACGCGCACTTGCGGGATGACGAAGCCCATGTCCTTCGACAATTGCCGCCGCACGCCGGTGATCCGCCCCATCAGCGGCGCACCGCGACGCTCATCAACCAGCGGCACCAGGCCATAGCCGATGTCGAGATTGACCTGCATCGTGTCGGACACTTCGTCCCAGCTGATCTTCGAATAGTCGACCGGCTCGGCGGGTGCGGTGACGACCGATGCCGGGCGCAGTGCCGCCTGGCGCATCCGCCACGCCGCGAACCCGGCAAGGGCTGCAGCGGGCAGGATCACCAGATGCGGCATTCCCGGCATCACGCCGAGCAAGGCAAGGATGATCGCAACCGGCGTCCAGGTGCGCGCCGAGCCGAACTGGCTGCCGATCTGGCCCGCCAGATCCATGCTCGAGGTAACGCGCGTCACGATCGCGGCGGCCGCGATCGACAGCATCAGCGACGGGATCTGCGCGACGAGCGCATCGCCGATCGCGAGCAGCACATAATTGTGCGCAGCATCGGCAATCGACATGCCGTGGCTGACCGGCCCAAGGATCAAGCCGCCGATGATGTTGGCGGCAAGGATCAGCAGGCCCGCGACCGCATCGCCCTTCACGAACTTCGACGAACCGTCCATCGAACCGTAGAAATCCGCCTCGGTCGCGACTTCGACGCGGCGCGTCTTGGCCTCCTCGGGCGTGATCAGGCCGGCGTTCAGATCGGCGTCGATCGCCATCTGCTTGCCGGGCAAGGCGTCGAGCGTGAAGCGCGCGGAGACTTCCGACACGCGCCCCGCGCCCTTGGTCACCACGATCATGTTAATGATCACCAGGATCGCGAAGACGAACAGGCCGACGACGTAGTCGCCGCCGATCAGGAAGGTGCCGAACGCCTCGATCACATGGCCCGCAGCGCCCTCTCCCTCATGCCCGTGCACCAGCACGACGCGCGTGGAGGCGACGTTCAAGGACAGGCGGAACAGCGTCGCGAACAACAGCACGGTCGGGAAGGCCGAGAAATCGAGCGGCTTCTGCGCGTTGAGGCTAACCATCAACACCGCAAGGCTGATCGTGATGTTCATGATGAAGAAGATGTCGAGCATCGCCGAGGGGATCGGCACGACCATCAACACGACCAGCAGCAGGATCGCGATCGGCAAGGCGGCGGAGCGCAGCAGCGGCAGCACGCCGCCCGATTTGAGACCGGAATTCGGTGCAATCGCCACGCGTTACGCTCCCAGGCTCGCCAGCATCATGTACGCCAGCCGTGCGGTGTTCGGCGTCGGACGCAGCAGGCTTGCGGTTTCGACGCGGGCTGGCTGACCGGCAGTCCCATTCAGCCGTTCGAGCGTCGATTGCGCCCACACCGCAGCATCCGAGGTGGATCCCTCGTCATTGCCGGGGATGACATCGGCGCCCCATTCCCCCAGCCGCGTCGTCATCAGCGCCGGGGTCATCGTCGGCAGGCTCGCGCCGTCGACGCTCTTTTCGAGCTTGGCGGTGAAACGGCTGTAGATTTCGGAGAGCGACCGCGCGCTGCCGCTGGCGTCGAAGAACACGCTACGGTTGGCGCGCGCCGCCGCCGGGAACATTGCCGCGCCGCTGCGATCGGGATTGGACTGCATCGCGGTCAGGAAGTTCCGCGCCCCGCCGAGCCCGAGGAAATGCGCCATGTAGAGATCGGTGCCGGTCGCGCTGCGCCTGGTCGCGGTTTCCAGCGCGCTCTTATTGTCGCTGGCATGTTCGGCCGCCATCAATGAAGCCGCATTGGGGTCCTTGCGCAGATCGAGAATCGCCTTGCGCATTGCCGGGTCGGCCACGGTCGCGCGGCCGCTTGCGGTGGTGGTGATGGCGTTCGCCGCCCAACCCAGGCCGTGCTCCGCGCCATGCGCCTTGACCACGCGCAGCCAGCTTTGCTCGATAAACTGATACAGCCCGCGCGCGCTCGACGTGCCTGCCTTGGCATCAGCGCGCAGCCCGCTTTCGAGCTTTGCCTGCCCGAGCAGATAGTTGAAATCGACCCCGGTCTTCTGACTGGCATTGGCGATGGCATTGCGCACCGCACCGCCGCCGAGGGTCTTCGCCTCGTTGACGGCTCCGTTCAGGATCGTGAGTGGGTTGAAAGGCATCGGTCCCCGGCTGAATTGCCCATGTTCAGGGCGATATCAGCAAGAGCCGTGCCATTTTTCTATTGAGCTCCCCTCCCTGGAAGGGAGGGGGTGGGGGGTGGGTCGGGGTGGGGCGGGCGTGACGTTGCTACTGAAAGCAACCCACCCCTCAATCCCCTCCATTCCAGGGAGGGGAGGAAGGTCACGCGTAGGCGGCCATCCCCATGCCGGGGCGATACACCGTTCCCGGCGCGCTCCCCACGGCAACGCCTGCCGCACCGGTCAAGGTTTGCAGGCGGCGGCGAACATTTGCCGCCATCAGGTTCACGTAGATCCGACAGGTATCGTTCAACCGCTGCGCTTCCTCGGCCAGGCCGCGCAGCTCCTCGCCTGCGGGCGCAGTGCCGAACGCCGCCACCGCCTCGATCGCCGCGAGCTTTTCCTGCGTTGCCGTCTCCAGCGCGGCGACGTCGTTCACCTTGAGCGCGGCGATCTCCGCATGGAGCGCCTCGATCACCGCGATCAACGCATCGCGCCGGGTGGTACCCGCGACCGTCATTTCTTCGGGCTCCAATAGAGTTTCAGCGCCAGCATCCGGTCCGCGATCGTTTCCGGCGTGATCGGATAGGTGCCGTTGCGCACAGCGCGCTTCACTTCCTCGACTCGCTTTTCATCGACGGGTGCTGCCTTGCCGAAATCGAACGCCAACGCCGACAGTTCGAGCTGCCGGGTAACGGCTTCGCTTGGCCGGGCGGCGGCATTGGCGGCTGGCGACGCAGGCGTAATGGGCACGACCAGCCGGTCCTGCGGCGTCACCGCCCCTATTCCAGCCTTGGATCCGATCGACTCTATCATGCCTGCACCTATGCGGTTTCGCTGACAGGAGTAGAAACGACCGGTCGCGCCGAACCTTAAGAAGTGCTTGCACGATTTATTCGGTCCAGCCGGGCAGGGTCGCGCGGCCAGCGGCAATCGCCACCGCCTGAACCGGCGCGCGCGTCTGATCGACCTTCACCAGGAACCGCCCGCCCGCAATCGCGTCGCCCGCGGCGACGCCTTCGCGCGTGATGGTGAAGCCGGGTGAACCGGCGCTGATCGTCACGGGATCGCCGCGCTTGATGACATAGACCGGACGGATCGGCTGCGGCGCGTTGGTCGGCTCGATGACGAGCGGCGCGGCCGCCTTCGGTGCCGTCGCGGGCATCCGCATCGGCACGAAAAGCCGCCATTCGGGCCCGGTGCAGCTCACCACAACAGCGTCGTGCGCGTCGGAACGCCACGCCATCGACACCATCGGACAGGTGGCGAGCCTCAATCGGCTGTCGACCGGCGTGCGCGCACCGCCCTCCTCGCCAATGCCGTGCCCGGCAAAGGCGGCAACCGCGCGGTCGATCGCGGCGGTATCCTGAAAGGTCGGCGCGGCGGCGAGCGGGGCCGCGATCGCTACGGAAAGAAAGGCGAAGGTACGCAGCATGGCTTTATCCCTGGATGAAGCGGCAAAGGCGGGTTGCCGGGCGGCAGATCATTGCCGGACCCCAGCAGTCAGTGCGGCAAAGCCGGTGGTGACGGTGACGACTCGGCGACCGGGCCGACTGGTGGAAAGCGTGATGCGATCGGCGGGCACGGCCCGTGCCAGGATGAGCGCGGTGGCGACAGCGCGCGCGCGATCGGCGGCAAGCACCGCGCCGCTGCTCGTCACCGGATCGACGTCGGCCGCGCTACCATCGACCGCGCCGGCGACGCGCAGGATCACGCGATTGTCGCGGGTTGATTTACGCGCCCAGGCGATCAGCGCATCGGGCGCGTGCGGCAGGACCGCCGATCCGCGCGCAAACGCGCCCACCGATCCAGCAGAGACTGCCATCGGTTCCGTGGCGGGCGCGGCGGCCTGAACCCCGAATCCTTCGCGAATACCCTTGGCGAGCGCGCGCTGGTCGAGCTGCTGGCTCGCCTGCAGGAACACGAAGAAACCGACCAGCAGCAGCGCAAGATCGGCAAGCGTCATCAGCCATACCGGGCGCGCTGGTGCGGCATCGGGCAGCTCCAGATCAAGCGGAAGCGCGCTCATGCGACCTCCGCCAGATGTGCAGAGCGCGGCTGTTCGCGTGTCGCCAGCGCGATCAGAGGCGCATCGAGCCGCAGCCGCTCGACCGCTTCATCGCGCGCGCGGCGGCGCAAGCGCGCGGCAATCGGCGCGAGCACGAGATTGGCTAGCAAGGCGCCATAGAGCGTGGCGAGCAAGGCGACCGCCATCGCAGCGCCGATCGCGCCTGGGTCCTGCATCTTCACAAACATGCCGACCAGGCCGATCAGCGTGCCGACCATGCCCATCGCGGGCGCGGTGTCGGCGGCGGCACTCCACAGCTCGCACAGGGCGACGGCGCGCTCGGTCCGCGCGCGGTGGCGCTGGCGAAGCAATTCGGCGAGTTCGTCAGGGCTTGCGCCATCGACGATCGCGGCGACGGCGGCGGCCATGTCGGGGTCGGCAATGACCGATTTGTCGAGCGCCATCACCCCATGCCGCCGCGCGATTCGGCCAAACGCGCCGATCTGTTCGAGCAGCGGGTCGGCCTGGAAGCGCGGCCTAAACAGCGTGCCCAGCGCGCCGATCCCGCGGAGAAGATCGCGCGAGGGCGTGCGCAGGACCGCCGCGGCCAGCGTTCCGCCGCCGACGATGGCAAAGGCGACTGGGTCGAGAAAGGGAGCGAGCATCGGTGTCATCGCGCGAATGCTCTGCAAGGCGCGGGCCAGTTCGCATCTTCACCGTCACCCCGCCTTGTGCCGAGGTCGACCTGACCGCGTACGCGCCGCCCTCCGTGTTGCGCAGCGCCAGCCGCCCGGCGCCCCCCGGCACAAGGTCGGAGTAACGGAAGGACCGGCAACTCCCTTGCCGCCAACCGGCAAGCCTTTGCCGCCCCACCCCCTTCCAACCCCTTTTCACCCGCCCCACACGCATTTGGCACGGCCTTTGCTGATACCCCATCGCGCAATAGGGCGTGAGGAGATGGGCGATGCCCAGCAACGGTCTTTCCGGGGGTCTTTTCGGGGTACATGGTGCGGCACTCGAAGTGCGTTCGCAGCGCATGGGTGTGCTCGCGTCGAACATCGCCAACGCCTCGACCCCGGGCTTCAAGGCGCAGGACGTGGATTTCCGCAAGGCGCTCGCCGCGGTCGAGCAAGGCGGCAGCACGTCGATCAGCAGCGCGCTGCAATATCGCGTGCCCTCGCAGCCCTCGCTTGACGGCAACACGGTCGAGCTGTCGACCGAGCAGACCGCCTTCGCCGAAAACGCCGTCGCCTATCAGACGACATTGTCCTTCCTCAACGGGCGCATCGGGCAGATCACCCGCGCGCTGAAGGGTGAATGAACATGGCTGACCAACAACCCCTCACGATTTTTCAGGTCGCCGGGCGCGCGATGTCGGCGCAGCTCGTGCGCATGAACACCACCGCGTCGAACCTTGCCAACGCAGGATCGGTCACGTCGAGCGCGGACAGCGCCTACCGCACGATCAAGCCCGTCTTCCGCACCGAATATGACAAGGCCTCTGGTCTCGCCACGGTCAATGTCGAGAGCATCGTGACCGCGGGCGAAGCCCCGGAGAAGCGCTACGACCCCTCCCACCCGCTGGCCGACAAGGACGGCAATGTCTGGGAATCGGCGGTCGATGAGACGCGCGAGCTGGTCGACATGATGGAGACCGCGCGCAGCTACCAGAACAATGTCGAGGTCATGCAGACCGCGAAATCCCTGATCCTCGATACCCTCAAGATGGGACGCTAAATCATGGCCTCCACGTTCGATTCCACGCTGACCAGCCTCGGCATCAACCGCTCGACCAGCAGCACGGCCGCTACCGCGACGGCGAAATCCTCGTCGCTCGGCACGTCCGATTTCCTCAAGCTGCTGACCGCGCAGTTGCAGAACCAGGATCCCTTTTCGCCCACCGACAACAGCCAGATGGTGGCGCAGCTCGCGCAGATCACCAGCACGTCGGGCATCGCCGACATGGGCGCGACGTTGAAGGAAATTCAGACCAAATTGGGCGCGACCAGCACGTCCGATGCACTGGCCTATGTCGGCAAGACGATCCTGACCGAGGGCGCCACCGCCTACGGCCGCAGCAGCGGCGGCCTGGCAGGTGCTGTCGAACTGGACGGCGATGCGACCGACGTCACCGTCTCGATCCGCGATGCCAACGGTCAGGTGCTCAACACGCTGCAGCTCGGCGCGCAGAAGGCCGGCACCGTTTCCTATGATTGGGACGGCAAGACCGCCGATGGCACCGAAGCCGGAACCGGCCCCTTCACCGTCGCGGTGTCCGCCGCCAATGCCGGAGCCAAGGTGATCAGCCGCGGCCTCGTCTGGGCGCCCGTGGCCGCCGTCTCGGTGCCTGCCAGCGGCAGCCCCACCCTTACCGTGCCGGGTCTCGGCACCGTCGCCGTCAGCGCCGTACGCCAGGTCGGCTGAACCCTCTTTTCCCCTTCGATAAGGAGCCACTCCCATGTCCTTCTACACTTCCTTGAGCGGCCTGCAGGCGGCGCAAACCGAGCTTTCGACCGTCTCGCACAACCTCGCCAACGTCTCGACCAACGGCTTCAAGAAGAGCCGCACTGATTTTGCCGACGTGATCGCCTCCAGCATCGCGACCGATCCGACCAAGCTCGTCGGTTCGGGCACCGTGGTGAAGGGCAACCGCCAGCAATTCAGCGAGGGCAATCTCAAGACCACCGGCTCGGCGCTCGATCTCACGGTCAGCGGTGACGGCTTCTTCGCGGTCAAGACCGCCGGGCTCAACGCGACGACCGCCTACACCCGCAACGGCGCGTTCCAGGTCGATCCCGCGACCAAGAACATCGTCGATGCGCAAGGCTCGGCGCTGCTCGGCTATCCGGTCGATGCCAAGGGCAATGCGACCGCCACCGGCGCGGACGGTCTCATCCCGCTCAACCTGCCCGAAACCAGCGGCACGCCCGCGGCCACCGGCAATGTCGCGCTGAAGGTCAATCTTTACGCCGCCGCGTCGACGCCGACCGTCGCGTTCGATCCCGCCAATGCGTCGAGCTACAACAACTCGACCACCACGACGATCTACGATTCGTCGGGCAAGGCGAGCACGCTCACCAATTATTACGTCCACACCGGCAGCAATAGCTGGACCGTCCACTCCTATGTCGGCGATCAGGCACTGAGCGTCGGCGGGTCAAGTGCGGGAACGCCCGTCACCTTCGATGCGAGCGGCAACCTCACCGCGCCGACCACGCCGGTCAGCTACGACGCCTTCAATCCGACCACGGGCGGGGTCTCGCAGACGCTCGCCTTCAGCCTGGCCGGATCGACGCAGAAATCGAGCGCCTTCTCGGTCGATTCGCGCACCGCCGATGGCGCATCGGTCGGTGAACTGGCCGGCGTGACGGTCAACGCGCAGGGCATCGTCGCGGCCAATTACTCGAACGGCGACACGGTAAATCTCGGCAAGGTCGCGCTCGCCAATTTCGCCAACCCGACGGGCCTGCGCCAGACCGGCAACAGCTATTGGTCGGCCAGCGGCATTTCGGGCGCGGCGTCGATGGGTGCCGCCAATGAGAATGGCTACGGCTCGCTTTTGTCGGGCACGCTCGAGGGATCGAACGTCGACATTACCGAGGAACTGGTCAGCCTGATCGCGGCACAGCGCAATTTCCAGGCGAATGCCAAGGCGCTCGATACCGCCAGCCAGATCTCGCAAACGATCTTCCAGATCCAGGGTTGAGCGGGACGTAATCGGAGCAGCACATGGACAAATTGGTCTATACCGCGGCGTCGGGCCTCAAGGCGCATCTCGCGTCGCAGGCGGCGATCGCCAACAATATGGCGAACGCCTCCACGATCGGCTTTCGCGCCGACCGCGTCGTGTTCGACCGGCTGTCGCTGCAGGGCTCCGATTTCGACACGCGCACCCCGGCCTCGGCCGAGGTCGCCGATGCCGATCGCAAGCCGGGGGCGATGCAGCAGACCGGGCGCGCGCTCGACATCGCGATTCCCGGCGACAGCTGGCTCGCCGTCCAGGCGACCGACGGAACCGAAGCCTATACCCGCCGCGGCGATCTGCAGATTGCGCCGTCGGGCGTGCTGCAAACCGGCGACGGCTTCCCGGTCATCGGGTCGGGGGGCCCGATCACCTTGCCCCCGCTGCAGAGCATCTCGATCTCCAACGACGGCAAGATCTCGATCGTCCCGGTCGGCGGCGACGCGCGCAACCCGCAGGTGATCGACACGCTCAAGCTTGCGAGCCCCAAGGGCACCGAGACGGTCAAGGGCACCGATAATTTGCTGTACGTAAAGGGCGGCGGCGTGCTGCCCGCCGATCTCGACGCCAAGATCGAGACGGGCACGCTCGAGGGATCGAACGTCAACATGACGCAGGCGCTGGTCGACATGATCGAGAATCAGCGCGCCTATGAGGTCCAGGCCAACCTTATGAAATCGGTCAAGGAATTGGATGAAAGCAGCGCGTCCCTGATGCGCCTGCCGGCTTGAGAGGAATAGATCATGGGTAGTGCAGCCATGCACATCGCGCGGACCGGGCTCGACGCCCAGGACATGCGGATGCGCGTCATTTCGAACAACCTCGCCAACGTGAACACGACGGCGTACAAAAAGGATCGCGCCGCGTTTGAGACGCTCGCCTATCAGACCGTCACCGCGCCCGGCGCGCCGAGCACGGCGGAATCGAAATATGCCACCGGCCTCAACCTCGGCACCGGTGTTAAGATTCAGGGGACCGCGCGGATCGATACGCAGGGCTCGTTTCAGCAGACCAACAACAGCCTCGACCTCGCGCTCGACGGCGACGGCTATTTCCAGGTGCAGATGCCGGGCGGCACGCTCGGCTATACCCGCGCGGGGAATTTCTCGCGCTCGCCCGAAGGCTTGCTGATCACCTCCGAAGGCTATCAGGTGCAGCCCGGCATCACCGTGCCCGAAGGCGCGACCGCGATCACGATCGGCACCGACGGCACCGTTTCGGCGACGATCCCGGGCCAAGCCGCCTCGACCGAGCTCGGCCAGATCCAGGTCGCGAGCTTCCCCAATTCGGCCGGCCTGCTGAGCAAGGGCGATAACTACCTCGTCGAAACATCCGCCAGCGGTGCCGCCAACCTTGGCGTTGCGGGTCAGGACGGGCGCGGCAACATCCGCCAGGGGCAGCTCGAAGGCTCGAACGTCAACGTCGTCGAGGAGCTCGTCGACATGATCGAGACGCAGCGCGCCTATGAGGTCAATTCGAAGATGATCTCGGCGACCAACGAAATGCTACAATATGTTAACCAACATTTCGGTAGCTAGTGGCATGAAGTCAGTCGCTCTTCTCGCCACGGCCTGCGCCGCTTGCCTTGTCACCGCAGCACTCGCACCGGGTGCGGCGGACGCGAGCATTTTCGGCAAGAAGAAGCCGGCAGTCGATTTTACCGCCGCACTGCCGCCGCCCCCGCCGCCGCCGCCGGCGGTGCCGACCGGGTCGATCTTCCAGGTCGCCGATGGCTATGCCGCTTTGTACGAAGGCACGCGCGCGCGCCGTGTCGGCGATCCGCTGACGATCGTGCTGGTCGAGCGCACCGCCGCCTCCAAATCCGCCAGCTCGAAGCTCGATTCGGGTGGCGGCCTCAGCATCACGCCGCCGACCACCGGCAGCCTCGCGCTGTTCCAGGGGACCGATGCGAGCCTCAGCAGCAAGCGCAACTTCACCGGGCAAGGCGCGACCGACCAGTCGAACACGCTGTCGGGCGAAGTCAGCGTCACGGTCAGCCAGGTCCTGCCCAACGGCACGATGCTGATCCAGGGGCAGAAGCGCGTCACGCTCAACCGCGGCGACGAATTCGTCCAGATCAAGGGCCTGATCCGCGTCGCCGATATCGATGCCGACAATCGCGTCCTGTCGACGCGCGTCGCCGATGCGCAGATCGCCTATACCGGCAAGGGCGACGTCGCCCGCGCCAGCCGCCAGGGCTGGCTCAGCCGTTTCTTCTCCGTGGTGAGTCCGTTCTGATGGGAACCCGCATGATCCGGCTGTTGCTCGCGAGCCTGCTCGCCTTGCTCGTCGCCGCACCCGCCTCGGCCGACCGGATCAAGGATCTCGGCGGCTTTCAGGGCATCCGCAGCAACCAGCTGACCGGCTACGGCATCGTCGTCGGCCTGCCCGGCACGGGCGACGACAATCTCGAATATACCATTCAGTCGATGAAGGCGGTCGCCTCGCGCTTCGGCCTGCAATTGCCGCCCAACGTCAATCCCGGCCTCAAGAACGCCGCCGTCGTCATTATCACTGCCGACCTGCCGCCGTTCGCCAAGCCGGGGCAGAAGCTCGACATCACTGTCGCGTCGATGGGCAAAGCGAAATCGCTGCGCGGTGGCGCGCTGATCCTGACGCCATTGCTCGGTGCCGACGGGCAGATCTATGCGATGGCGCAGGGCAATCTCGCGGTCGGTGGTCTCGGGGCCGAGGGCAAGGACGGGTCGCAGATCGTCGTCAACATCCCGTCGGCCGGGCGCATCCCCGAAGGCGCGACGGTCGAACGCGCGGTGCAGACCGGGTTCGAGAACACGCCCTACCTGACCTACAACCTCGCGCGCGCCGATTTCACCACGGCGCAGAATGTCGCAGCGGCAATCAATTCGCGGCTCGGTGCCGGGACCGCGCAGGCGACCGATGCCATTTCGGTCACGATCCGCGCGCCCGTCGGTGGCGATGTCCGCGCGACGTTGATGAGCGAGATCGAGAATCTCGACATCGTCTCGGCCGAACCCTCGGCGCGGGTGATCGTCAACGCGCGCACCGGCACCGTGGTGATCAATTCGAGCGTCCGGGTCGGCACCGCCGCGATCACGCACGGCAAGCTGACCGTGCGGATCGACGAATCCGAACGCGTGAGCCAGCCCGCGCCGTTCAGCGAGGGCCAGACCACCAAGGAGCAGAAATCCGCGGTCGGCGTGGACGAGGAAAAGCATCCGATCTTCCTGATCGAGCCGGGGCCCCGCCTGTCGGACGTGGTCAAGGCGATCAATGCGATCGGCGCATCGCCGGCCGATCTGGTCGCGATCCTCGAGGCCCTGAAAGAGGCGGGTGCGCTCAAAGCCGAATTGATCATCCTGTGAGCGAGGTCCCCGCCCTTCCGCCCGTCCAGGGCCCGACCAGCGGCATCAACCTCGATACCAGCCGCTTGCAGAACCGCGCCAATCTGGAAGCGGCGGGCAAGAAGTTCGAGGCGGTGTTTACCGGCATGATGGTCAAGGCGATGCGCTCGACGCACCTGGCCGAGGACGACCTGTTCGGCTCGAAGGGGCTCGATACCTTCAAGGAAATGCAGGACACCCAATTTGCGCAGGGCATGGCGGATCACGCCCCGCTCGGCATCGGCAAGGCGATGACCGAATTCCTCGCGCGCTCGCAAACCGCGCTGCAGGCCGAGCCGCCGCCCACAACTGACGGCAAGACGTCATGAGCGACCTGCTCGGCATCGGCGCCAGCGGGGTGCGCGCGTATCAAAGCGCGCTGACCACCGTATCCGAAAACATCGCCAATGCCGCCACCCCCGGCTACGCCAAGCGGACCGCGGACGTGCGCGAAGTTGCGCCCGCAATCGGCATCAATTCGGGTGGCGGAACCCAGACCGGACAGGGCGTTACGATCGCGGGCGTCACGCGCTCGGCCGATGCGCTGCGCGCGGCCGATGTCCGCACATCCAGCGCCGATCTCGCGCGCAGCGAAACCGGCATCGCCTGGCTAGACCGGATCGAAACCGCGCTGACCGGCAACCAATTGGGCGACCGGCTGACCGGCTTCTTCAACGCCGCCAAGAACGTCGCCGCCGATCCCAGCGCGACCGTCCCGCGCAGCACGCTGCTCGAACAAGCCAGCGCCGTGGCAGGCAGCTTCGCCGCGACCGGTCGGGCGCTCGACAGTCTTGACGCCAATCTCGATGCGACCGCGCAGAGCGCCGTCACGACACTCAACAGCCTCGGCGCCGCGCTCGCCAAGGTGAATGACGGCCTCGGCCGTGTGCAGCCCGGCTCGAACGGCGCGGCGCAACTGGCCGATCAGCGCGACGCGATCCTCGATCAAATGAGCGCGATCAGCGACGTTTCGGTCACCACCGACCCCGCCGGGCGCGCGACGGTCAAGCTCGGCAATGCGGGCGGACCGACCTTGGTCACCGGCAACACCGCGGGCACCGTAACTTTCGCGCGGGGCAGTGACGGCACCGTGGCGTTTGCGCTGCAAACGCCGCTCGGCGTATCCACCGTTACCCCCGGGGGCGGCGCGCTTGCCGGTATCGTCGACGGTGCGGCGCGCATCGCCGACGCGCGCGTGTCGCTGGAGACGATCGCCACCGCCTTCACAGACGGCGTCAACGCCGTTCAGGCGCAGGGGCGCGATCTCGACGGCAATCCCGGCGCGGCGCTGTTCGCCGTCGGCAGCAGCCCGACCGACATCACCGTATCGCTCACCGATCCGCGCGGCATCGCCGCAGCGGCGGTCGGCGGCGGCCCGCGCGACGCGAGCAACCTCAAGAATTTCGATACGCTGCGCACCAGCGGCGCGTTCGAAGCGAAGACGACCGCGCTCGTCTCGGCGAACGCCGCCACGCTCAGCGGGCGCAAGCAAATCGCCGAGGCGCAAAGCGCGATCCGCGACAATGCCGCCGCCGCGCGCGATGCCGTCTCCGGTGTCAATCTCGACAGCGAAGCAGTCGATCTGCTGCGCTTCCAGCAAGCCTATTCGGCGTCGAGCCGCGTGATCCAGGTCGCACGCGACACGCTCCAGTCGATCCTCGACATCCGCTAGGGATAGCCCATGCAAATCGGCACCAACCAATTCTATGAAAAGAATGCGTCGCAGCTCGGCAAGCTCGCGACGCAGGCGGACACGCTCAACACGCAGATCGCGACGGGCAAGAAATTCACTGCCCCCTCGCAGGATGTGGTCGCGTACAACCGCCTGACCGCAATTCGGCAGACCAACGCCGACAGCACGGCCTATGCGAGCAACGTCAGCCTCGCCCAGTCGCTGCTACAGCAATCCGACACGACCCTGACGTCGGTCAGCAACCAGTTGCAGCGCGCCGCCGAGCTGACGACGCAGGCCGCCAACGGCACGCTGAACGATGCGAACCGCAAGACGATCGCGATCGAATTGCAGAGCATCCGCGACGATCTGGTCAGCCTGGCCGGCACCACCGATGCGCGCGGCCAGCCGCTGTTCGGCACGGCGAGTGGCGGGGCAGCTGTCGTTCAGGCAGCGGACGGGACGGTCAGTTTCGGCGGGACAGGTGAAATCTCCGCCATCCCCGTTGCCGATGGCACCGAGATTCAGGCGACCGACAGTGCGCAGCGCGTGTTCGGCAATTTGCCAGCGAGTGGCGGCGGCACGACCGACGTGTTCGCGGTGCTGTCCAGCCTGATTTCCGCGCTCAACGCTGGCGGCAACGTCTCCGCCGCGACTGGCGCTGCCGCAGATGGGCTGAAAGCGGCGATGACCCAGGTCAGCAACGTGCAAGGCTCGGTCGGCGCGCGCGCCGCGCGGCTCGACATCGTGTCCGCGCAAGCGACCGACGCCGCCGCCGCGCGCGAGACCGACCGCGCGGGGTTGGAAGACACCGATATGTCGACCGCTATCACCGAATTGCAGAAGACGATGACGGTGCTGCAGGCGACGCAGGCTAGCTTCACCAAGCTCGGGCAATTGTCGCTGTTCGATTATCTGCGCTGATTAGGGCGCAGACCGCGCTGGTTGCGCCTCCGCCAAGATTACCGCGAACAGCCCCTCGGGATCGGTCCATTCCCCAACCGGCGTCCACCCGCCCGCGCGCAACAGGATGCGCGCGTCGCGTGCGCCGTATTTGTGACTGTTCTCGGTATGGATCGTCTCACCCGGCGTCATCGTGAACGGCCGCCCTTCGATGGTGAAGCGCACCTCGGCCATCGCCTCGATGTGCATTTCGATCCGCGCGCGATCGTCGTTCCAGATCGCGCGGTGGCGGAACTTGTCGATCGGGATCGTGCCCGCCAGCTCGCGATTGATCCGCTCCAGCAGATTAAGGTTGAACGCAGCCGTTACGCCCTGCGCATCGTCATAGGCCGCCTCCAGCACTGTCGGATCCTTGATCCGGTCCATGCCGATCACCAGCATCGCGCCCTCGCCCAGCGACGCCTTCATCGCGCGCAGCAGATCGACCGAGGAATGCGGGATCATATTGCCGATCGTCGATCCCGGAAAGAAACCGAGCTTCGGCGTGGCCGCAATCTGCGGCGGCAGCGCGATCGGCTTCATGAAATCCGCTTCGAGCGGCAGGACGGTCAGGCCCGGAAACGCATCGGACAACAGGCCCGAGGATTCGCGCAGGAAATCGCCCGAGATGTCGATCGGCACATAGGCCGCGGGATCGACCGCCCGCAACAGGATCGGGGTCTTGGTCGAGGAGCCCGATCCGAACTCCACCACCGCCCGCCCCGCGCCGGCGATCTCCGCGATCTCCGGACAACATGCGCGCAGGATCGCGGTCTCGGTCCGCGTCGGATAATATTCGGGCAGATCGGTGATCGCCTCGAACAGCTCCGACCCACGCCGGTCATAGAACCAGCGCGCCGGAATCGCGCGCGGGCGCATCTCGAACCCGCGCAGCACATCATGGCGAAACGCCGGATCGGCCAGCGACGCCTGACCGTCCTCGATTTCCTGCTTTAACATCAGAGATCTTTCGCGAGCCGCACGCCGGTGAATTGCCAGCGTTGGTGGGGATAGAAGAAATTGCGGTAGCTGGCCCGGACATGCCCGCGCGGGGTCGCGCACGATCCGCCGCGCAGTACGCACTGACCGCTCATGAACTTGCCATTATACTCGCCGACCGCACCCTCGACAGGTTTGAAGCCGGGGTATGGGCGGTACGCGCTGCCGGTCCATTCCCACACATCGCCGAAAAAGGCCGCGCTCGCTGTGGCGGGGCGGGGTTCGACAGGTCCGGCGCGGTCGAGCTGATTGCCGCCCGCGGGATCATACAGTGCGGCGGCGGCTTCCCATTCAGCCTCGGTCGGCAGGCGCGCGCCAGCCCAGCTGGCATAGGCATCCGCCTCATAAAAACTGACATGCGTCACCGGCGCCGCCGGATCGATCGCGCGCCGCCCGTCAAGCCCGAAGCGCGTCCAGCCGCCCCCCGTCTCTTTGGCGCCGCGCTCCCAATAGAGCGGCGCGGTGATCCCGTCTTTGCGCACCCACGCCCAGCCGTCCGACAGCCAGTGCCGCGCGTCGTCATAGCCGCCATCGGCGATGAAATCGGCCCACTCGCCATTGGTGACCGTGCGATCGGCGATTGCGTGCGGGGTGAGCCAGGTCTGGTGGCGCGGCCCTTCGCAATCGAACGCGAAGGCATCGCCGCCGTGCCCGATCTCGGTGACGCCCGCTTTGCCAGCGATCCAACCGATCGGCCCCGGCATCGCCACCGGCACTTTCCGCGCCGCCGGCCAGATCGCCGGTTCGACTGGATTTTGCGCCATCAGATGCAAAATGTCTGTGATCAGCAATTCCTGATGCTGCTCTTCATGATGGCAGCCGAGCGTGATCAGATCGTGCGCGGCCTGCGGCAGATCGGGCAGCGCAGCCGCCACAGCCGCATCGACATGCGCGCGATAGGCGATCACCTCATCCAGCGAGGGCCGCGTTACCATCCCGCGCCGCCCACGGGCGTGGCGCTGGCCTTCCGCTTCGTAATAGCTGTTGAACAGGAATGGGAAGCGGTCGTCGTACAGCGTATAGCCGGTCACGAAATCGCGCAGGACGAAGGTTTCGAGGAACCAGGTGGTGTGCGCCAGATGCCATTTGGCGGGCGAGGCGTCGTCCATCGACTGGACGGTCGCATCGGCATCCGAAAGCGGCGCGACCAGCGCCACCGACAGCGCGCGCACCGCGTGAAAGCGTGCGCTCAAATCTCCGGGATCGGCCGTCGGGGCAGTCTGCATTATTCGTCCCCGTTCTCAGCCGCCCATCGGCTTGCCCGGATTACCGTAATCCGCGCTCAGCGCGTCGCACCCGGCTTCCACAAAACGTCGCCACCGGCATTTTGGTTCACCGCACGCGCGGCCACGAACAGATAATCCGACAAACGGTTGAGATAGCCGAGCGCAAGCGGGTTGAGCGACACTGCCCGCGCCGCCGCAACACCCGCGCGCTCCGCTCGCCGTACGGTCGCACGCGCGATGTGCAGCGCCGCTGCTGCGGCCGTCCCGCCGGGCAAGATGAAGCTGGTCAGCGGGGAGAGTTCGCCATTCATCCGGTCGATCTCAGCCTCTAACCGATCGACTTGCGCGGCGACGATCCGCAACGTCATCTCCGACGGTTCGAAATCCTCACCGGGCGTTGCCAGATCGGCACCGAGATCGAACAGATCGTTCTGAATCCGCTCGAGCAACAGGGCGAGCCACGCCAGCTCGACCCCACCGGCCCGCAATGCGACGACGGCCGCGCCGATCGCGCTATTTGCCTCGTCAACTTCGCCGATCGCCGCCATCCGCGCATCGTCCTTGGCGACGCGCGATCCATCGACGAGGCCGGTCGTACCATCATCGCCGGTACGCGTGTAGATGCGATTGAGCTTGACCACCGTGACGCTGCCCCCAGAATTGCGCGGTCAGCTCTTGCCGGCCATCCACAGCATCAGCACGACGATGAAGATCGCCACCGCCTGCAACATCACACGATACTGCATCATCTTGTTCGATTTGGTCGACGAGGCGAGCAAACCGTCGCCGCTGGTCGTGCCTTCGCGAACATCATGGCTCGCGCCCAGCAGGAAAATGATGAGGCCGCGCACCAGCACGACGACAACCGCGATCATCGACGCGATCAGGAGGATGGTCAGGAAAGTGCTCATGCACCGTATCTAGGCATTCGCATGGCCAAAGCCAATGGGTAGCGCCCCATTGCGGAGCAGATCGGCAAGCGCCCGGCCGTCGTCGCCACGCAACCGCACGCTTTCGAGCGTCGGCGCACCGTGGCGCTTGGCCAGCCGCTCTCCGTCCGCGCCGGTGAGCAGCGCGTGATGCCGATAGATCGGCGTCGGCAAGTCGAGCAGCGCCTGCAACAGCCGGTGGACATGCGTCGCCGCAAACAGATCGACCCCGCGCACGACATGCGTGATCCCCTGCGCCGCATCGTCGAGCGTTACCGCAAGGTGATAACTCGCTGGCGCATCCTTGCGCGCGAGCACGACGTCGCCCGCCGACAGCGGATCGGCAATGACATCACCCGCGATTTCGTCGTGCCAGAGGAGCACTTCCGGGTCCTCCAGATATGCCACCGCCTCCGCGACATCCAGTCGCCAAGCATAAGGCACACCCGCCGCAACCCGCGCCGCGCGCTCCCCCTCGGACAACGCCCGGCAAGTCCCCGGATAGATCCCTTCCACCCCATGCGGCGCGCTCAAGCTCGCCGCGATTTCCGCGCGCGTACAAAAGCACGGATAGAGCAGCCCCATGCCTCGCAACCGCTCCAACGCTGCGGCATAAACCTCCAGCCGGGTCGACTGGAACAGCACCGGCCCGTCCCATTCCAGCCCCAGCCAGCGCAAATCCGCCTCGATCGTTGCAACGTGCTCGGGTCGTGATCGCGCGCCGTCGATATCCTCGATCCGCAACAGAAACCGCCCGCCCTCGGCGCGCGCGCGATCATGCGCCTGGATCGCCGAAAAAGCGTGACCCAGGTGCAGCTTGCCCGTCGGGCTCGGGGCGAAGCGCGTAACGGGAAGGACGGGCGGGTTCATCCGGCCCTTGACCGCGAGTCGTGCGTCGTGTGAAACTCGCAGGCGACGGGTGGCGCTGTCATCACGGCGTCATCCTACGGGTTAAGAAGCCACCGGGAAAGCGCCACTTAGGTGTAAAGGGGGGTTTGCTGTGTACCATCCCGATCTGATCCGCCATCCCGATGGCTGTCCGGCGCTGGTGCTCAACGCCGACTATACGCCGCTCAGCTATTATCCGCTGTCGCTCTGGCCGTGGCAGACCGCGATCAAGGCGGTGTTCCTCGACCGGGTCGACATCGTCGCCGAATATGAACGCGAAGTGCGCAGCCCGACGCAGAAGATTAAGCTGCCATCGGTGATCGCGCTCAAGCAATATGTCCGGCCCTCGGCCTTCCCGGCCTTCACCCGCTTCAACCTGTTCCTGCGCGACAAGTTCACCTGCCAATATTGCGGTTCGGGCAACGATCTGACCTTCGATCACATCGTGCCGCGCGCGCAGGGCGGGCGCACGACCTGGGAAAACGTCGCCACCGCCTGCGCGCCGTGCAACCTCAAGAAAGGCGGCCGCACGCCCAAGCAAGCCGGGATGCCGCTCCACATCGACGCGATCCGCCCGACGAGCTGGCATTTGCAGGAACATGGCCGCCGCTATCCGCCCAATTTCCTGCACGATACCTGGCACGACTGGCTCTATTGGGACGTCGAATTGGAGGCTTGAGCATAAGGCCAGGCCCCCTACCGGGGAGACAAAGGAAGTCTGTTCCCGGTTGACGCTACGCTTGCCGCAGCGCAGCATGAAGTCATGGCTACCCTCCCCGGCATCGCGAACAATCCCGACATCCGTTTTCTGGGCAAATTGCTCGGCGACGTGATCCGCAACTATGGCGGCGAGGCGCTGTACGAACGCACCGAGTTGATCCGCGCCGCCTCGGTCGATCGGCATAAGGGCGGCGAGACGGACCTCGGGCTCGATGCGCTCAGCCTGGACGACACGCTCGATTTCGTGCGCGGTTTCATGCTGTTCTCGATGCTCGCCAATCTTGCCGAGGACCGGCAGGGCGTTGCCGCGGAACCCGGTGCCGACATGGCCGCCGCACTCGATCGCTTGGGCCGCGAAGGGATCGACAAGACGCAGGTGATGGCGCTGCTCGATCAAGCGTTGATCGCACCTGTCCTCACCGCGCACCCGACCGAGGTGCGGCGCAAGTCGATGATCGACCACCGCAACCGCATCGCCGCGCTGATGCGGCTGCGCGATGCGGGCGAGACCGAAACTGCCGACGGTGATGATGTCGAGGAAGCGATCCTCCGCCAGATCGCCTTGCTATGGCAAACGCGCGTGCTGCGCCGCGAACGGCTCTACGTCACCGACGAGGTCGAGATCGCGCTCAGCTATTTGCGCGACGTGTTCCTTCCGGCGCTCCCGGCTTTGTATCAACGCTGGGACCGGGCGCTCGGGACTCGCGTGCCGAGCTTCCTGCGGCCCGGAAGCTGGATCGGCGGCGACCGCGACGGCAATCCGTTCGTCACCGCCGACAGCCTCAAGACCGCGCTCGCCAAGGCCAGCGAAGCGGTGCTCGGCTATTATCTCGACGCGGTCCACGCGCTCGGTGGCGAATTGTCGATCTCGACCAATCTCGCGCCCGCCGACGATGCGGTCATCGCTTTGGCCGAGGCGAGCG
This sequence comes from Sphingomonas sp. MMS24-J45, assembly GCF_044881195.1. Classification (GTDB taxonomy): domain Bacteria; phylum Pseudomonadota; class Alphaproteobacteria; order Sphingomonadales; family Sphingomonadaceae; genus Sphingomonas. The sequence continues at coordinate 1,419,579 of NZ_CP173255.1, forward strand.
GCGACACCGCCGAGAGCCGCAGCGACGAACCCTATCGCCGCGCGCTGTCGGGCATTTACGCGCGGCTCGCCGCGACGCATCTGGCGCTGACCGGCAAGCCCGCCCCGCGCCCCGGACTGCTGCACGGCGATCGCTATGCCGATCCGCAGGCGTTCCGCGCCGATCTCGTCACCATCGCCCGCGCTTTGCGCGATGGCGGCGGCGGGGCGCTGTCGTCGGGCGGCGCGCTCGGGCGGCTGATCCGCGCGGTCGAGACCTTCGGCTTCCACCTCGCCACGCTCGATCTGCGCCAGAACAGCGCGGTGCACGAACGCGTCGTGGCCGAATTGCTCAAGGTCGCAGGGGTCGAGGCGGACTATCTTGCGCTCGGCGAATCGCAGCGCGTCACGCTGCTGCGCCACGAACTGTCCAACGCCCGCCCACTCGCGAGCAGCTTCGCCGAATATTCGGACGAGACGAAATCCGAACTCGCTATCCTGCGCGCGGCGGCACAGGCGCACGCCACGTACGGCCCGGCCTGCATCGTCCAGCATGTCGTGTCGATGGCGCAAAGCGTGTCGGACCTGCTCGAACTCAACATCCTGCTCAAGGAAGCCGGCCTGTATCGCCCCGGCGCCGAGCCCGAGGCCGCGATCATGGCGGTGCCCTTGTTCGAAACGATCGGCGATCTCGAGGCCGCCCCCGGCATCATGGCCGAATGGTTCGCACTGCCCGAGGTGCGCAGCATCACCGCGCGGCGCGGCTATCAGGAAGTGATGATCGGCTATTCCGACAGCAACAAGGACGGGGGGTATCTCACCTCGACCTGGAGCCTGTCCAAGGCCTCGACCGCGCTGAAGGGCGTGTTCGCCAGCGCGGGCGTCGGGATGCAGCTGTTCCACGGGCGCGGCGGCGCGGTCGGGCGCGGCGGCGGATCGGCCTTTGCCGCGATCCGCGCGCAACCGCCCGGCACCGTGCAGGGCCGCATTCGCATCACCGAACAAGGCGAGGTGATCGCCGGGAAATATGGCACGCGCGACAGTGCGATCACCAATCTCGAGGCGATGACCGCAGCCACCCTGCTCGCCAGCCTCGAGCCGGACGCACTGTCAGCCGCCGACACCCAACGCTTCGCCGCCGCAATGGACACGCTATCGGCATCGGCGTTCGAGGCGTATCGCGCGCTGGTCTATGGCACCGAAGGTTTCCGCACCTTCTTCCGCCAGATGACGCCGATCGCCGAGATTTCGGGCCTGAAGATCGGCAGCCGTCCGGCGAGCCGCACCAAATCCGACCGGATCGAGGATTTGCGCGCGATTCCCTGGGTATTCAGCTGGGCACAGGCGCGCGTCATGCTGCCCGGCTGGTTCGGCGTGGGCCAGGCGATCACCGACTTTGCCGACAAGGGCCTGCTGCGCGAAATGGCGCAGGGCTGGCCGTTTTTCGCGGCGACGCTGGCGAACATGGAACAGGTCATCGCCAAATCCGACATGCGCATTGCCGCGCGCTACGCTGCGCTGGTCGAGGATCGTGCCCTGGCCGACGCGATCTTCCCGCGGATCGAGGCAAGCTGGCACCGCGCGCACGACGGCTTGCTCGAAGTGACCGGCCAATCGCATCTGCTCGCCGCGCACAAGGCGCTCGACGCGTCGATCCGGCTGCGCCTGCCCTATATCGAGCCGCTCAACCTGCTCCAGATCGAACTCATCAAACGCCGCCGCGCAGGCGACCAGGATGAACGGATCGGGGAGGGCATCCTGCTCTCGATCAACGCGATCGCGACGGCGCTGCGCAACTCGGGGTAGCAGGAAGAAAGCGGGTTCACGCAGGCAAAGGCAAACCGCCTTCGGCCACCGGCGCATCTACCACCTCACCGCGCGCATACAGCCCGGTCAGCATCCCCGCGCCGATCACATGCCCCTGCATCGCGTTCAACACCGCGCCACGCCCCGGCGCATCGCCCAGGTCCTCGGCCGTCACATCGAGCGCGAAGAGCTGAAAGACATAACGGTGCTCGCCATGCCCGCTCGGCGGATCGGGCGGCAGCCAGCCTTGCGCCAGATAGGAATTGCGTCCAACCTCGCCGGTCGCGCCACCCTCGACGATCGCCCCTTCGGCGATCCGCCCGGTATCGGGTGCCATCCCCCACACGATCGCGTGGACCAGCGGCGCAGGCGTCGGCGAATCGGCATCCTCGACGATCAGTGCCAGGCTTTGCGCGCCCGGCGGGACTTCGCCCCAGACCAGCGGCGGCGACACGCCCGCGCCATCGGCGGTGAAGCGCGGCGGCAGCTCCGCCCAATCGGCAAACGCCGAACTGCTGAGCATGATCGGCGCATAACCATTGCCAAGGGCGGGATTGACGATCGTCAGATGCTCCGCTCCGGCGCGGACATTGCGCAGCGACGCGCCAATCCATTCGGGAACATGTTCGAGCATCATAATCTCCCAGCGCGGTGAACCGAACAAGCGAAGCAAAGCACGGCAAGTTCCCAAACGCCCGAGCGGCCCGCACAATATGTCTTAACACACGGAAAATGATGTATATTTCGGAACGAAGCCGCCCGCCCCCGGTTTGTCCGGCGAACGATCGGGTAGCGTGGGTGATGCGGGACGAGGACAAACGCGAGGATCGGCGCGACGATCGGCAGGGGGAGCGGCTGCGCAAATGGTCGCGGCGCAAGATCTTTCACCCGGTCGAGCTTCGCATCGGCGGCGGTTCCCGGCGCGCGCATTTGCTCGATCTCTCCGCAGGCGGCGCACTGGCACACTGCCGCAACCCGCCGACGACCGGTGCTTCGCTCGTTCTCGTCATCGGCGGGGCGCTGCATACCGCCTCGGTTGTGTGGCAGGACGGGTTGCGCTTCGGTCTGGCCTTTCGCTTCCGCCTCGATCGCGCAGAGATCGATCGCATCGTCGCGCAAGCAACGGTGGCAGTGGGCCTGACGCTATAACGACCCGACGAACGGCGCGGCGATTTCCGGGCGAACGCGCAGCAACCGCCCAGTCGCGCGATCGAGCAACGCCCAGGTCGTCACCGCCTCGACCTTCACCTTTCCATCGGCCCCGGTAAAGCGCACGTGCCGGTCGAACCGCGCGCCCTTGGGCAGTTCCGGCACCCAGGTCTCGCCCGTCACCATCTCCCCGACCGCGACGTTGCCCCGATAATCGATCTCGTGCCGCGTCACGACCCAGACATAGGCCGCCTGCTGCTCCGCCGATGCGACCGCCGCCCAATGCGCGACGGCAAGCTCCTGAATCCAGCGCACCCACACCGCGTTGTTGACGTGGCCGAGTTCATCGATGTCGGCGGGTTCGGCCGTGAAAGGGCGTGCGAAGCTCAATCCGCCATCCCCAATTGCCACAATACGAAGGCATGTTCCTCGGCCGCCTCGCGCAAGGATTCGAACCGCCCCGATTTGCCGCCATGCCCCGCCCCCATATTGGTCTTGAGCAGCAGGACGTTGTCGTCGGTCTTGGTCGCGCGCAGCTTCGCCGCCCATTTCGCCGGTTCCCAATAGGTCACGCGCGGATCGTTAAGGCCGCCCGAGATGAACATCGGCGGGTAATTCTGTGCGCGCACATTGTCGTACGGCGAATAGCTGCGGATCAGCTCGAACGCGGCCTTATCCTCGATCGGGTTGCCCCATTCGGGCCACTCCCCCGGCGTAAGCGGCAGCTCCGCATCCATCATCGTGTTGAGCACGTCGACGAACGGCACGTCGGCGATCACCGCGCCCCACAGTTCGGGATCGGAATTGACCACCGCGCCCATCAACTCGCCGCCCGCCGATCGCCCCGCGATCGCGATCTTGCCAGCGGAGGTCCAGCCATCGGCGATCAACCCTTTCGCCACATCGACGAAATCGTTGAAGGTGTTGGTGCGCTTCTCCAGCTTGCCGTCGAGATACCATTGCTGGCCGAGATCGTCGCCGCCGCGGATATGCGCGATGGCAAAGGCAAAGCCGCGATCGAGCAGGCTCAGCCGCCCGGTCGAGAAGCCCGGCGGGATCGCATAACCGTACGCACCGTACGCATAGAGATAGAGCGGACGGCTGCCGTCTTTGGGGAAGTCCGCCGGGTACACGATCGACACCGGCACCTCGGTTCCGTCGCGCGCGACAATTTTAAGCCGCTCGGTGCGATATTTCTCGGCGTCGTACCCGCTCGGAATCTCCTGCACTTTCAGCGTAGTGAGGCCGCCCGTCGCCACGTCATAATCATACTCCGTCCCGGGCGTGACCATCGATTCATAGCCGAGCCGCAGCACCTGCATGTCATATTCGGGATTGTTGCCGAGGCCCGCGTCATAGCTCGCCTCCGGAAAGACGATCCGCTGCGGCGCGACCCCGGCGTCGTAGCGGTGGATTTCGATCTGATCCAAACCATCCTCCCGCCCGTCGACGATGAAGAAGTCTTTGAAGCAATCGATGCCGGTCATGTAGAAATGGCGGCTCGGCGCGATCTTCTCGACCCATTCGCCCGGCGCGGAAATATGCGCGGTGCACAGCCGGAAATTGGGGTCGGTATCGTTGGTGTGGATGAACAGCGTGTCGCCATGCATGTCGACATCATATTCGCGCCCGACCTTGCGCGGCGAAACGCACAGCGGGGTTGCTAGCGGATCGCTCGCCGGGATCAGGTACAGCTCGCTCGTCACATGATCGCTCGTCGCCAGCACGATCCACTTACGGTCGCTCGTCTCCGAAACGCCGACGCGGAAACCCTCATCGGCTTCCTTGAACAGCTCGACATCGCTCGCAGGATCGGTGCCCAACCAGTGCAGCCGCGCATTGTCGGTGCGCCACTGTTCGTTGGCGAGGCCGTACAGGAAGCCCTCGTCGTCGGCGGTCCAGACGATTTCCGAGAGCATCCCGGGAATGACATCGCCCAGATGTTCGCCCGTTGTCAGATCCTTGACCCGAACCTCGAAGCGCTCCGAACCATTGTCGTCGATCGCATAAGCGAGCAAACGCCCATCGTTCGACACCGAAAACGCGCCCAGGCGAAAATATTCCTTGCCCTCGGCGAGCGCCGTTTCATCAAGGATCAGCTCCTCCGCGCCGCCGCCAACCGGCTTGCGCCACCATTTGCGATACTCGCCCCCGGTCTCGAACGAGGTCCAATACAGCCAGTCGCCATCCTTCTGCGGGACCGAGGCATCGTCTTCCTTGATGCGTCCTTTCATCTCGGCATAGAGCCGATCGGTCAGGCCCTTGAGCGGCGCCATAACGCCCTCGAAATACGCGTTTTCCGCGGTAAGATAGGCGAGCACGTCAGGATCGGTCACCTCGGGATAGCCCGGATCCTTCAACCACGCGTAGGGATCGGTGACGGTCACGCCGTGCGCGGTGAAGCTGTACGCGCGGGTTGCGGCGACGGGGGGAGACGGTTGCGTGTTGGTCATGCCGCCTCTTACCGCACCGCCGCGCCTTGTCGAAGGGGCAGTACGCGCACGGCACGGCGATGCCGCTTGATCCGGATCAGCGACTTTGGTTTATCGGCACGGCACAGCGTGTTCGTCAGGGGCGTGCCCGTGGAAATTGCTCGATCGCCGCACTGCGGCGGTCGGCCCGACAGGATAATGAGCGATTACGAACCCGCCCGACCGAGCTTGTGCCCGTCCCGCTGATCGGCGGATGCGCCATGCCCGATAGACGCACCGCTTTTCTGGAACGCCTTCCGCTGCTCGGCGATCGACCGACGCTGCGTTATGCCCTGGCGATCCTTCTGTCGGTCGGCGCGTGCGTGCTTCGCGCCGCGCTTGACGACTGGTTTCCACCCGGCTTTCCATTTCTCACCTTTTTCCCGGCGGTGATCGTTTCGGCCTTCCTGCTCGGGCGCGGGCCGGGTGCCGTGGCAGCGGTGCTGTGCGGATTGCTCGCCTGGTATTATTTCATCCCGCCGTTCCAAAGCTTCGCGATGCAGGAGGGCACAGCGGTCGCGCTCGGCTTCTATGCCGCTGTCGTTACGGTCGATATCGCGCTGGTACATTGGATGCAGCACGCCAACCGCGCCGCTCGGCTGGAGCGCGAGCGCAGCCACGCGCTCGCCACCGACAGCGCGCGGCTGGCAGCGCGCAACGCCTTGCTGTTCCAGGAGCTGCAGCACCGCGTGTCGAACAATATCCAGATGGTCGGCGCGGTGCTTACGCTGCACCGCCGTGGGCTGGAGGATGCCCACGCCCGCAGCGCGCTCGACAATGCCGCCGCGCGCATCGGCCTGATCGGGCGCATTCAGCGCCAATTGTACGAGATCGACGGGCAGGACAGCGATCTTGCGGCGTTTCTCGGCGCGCTGGTCGACGATCTTGCCGCCGCCGACGGCCGCGCCGGGATTCGCTTCGCACTGAACGTCGATCCCGACGTGACGCTCGCCACCGATGCGCGCATTCCCTTCGCGCTGATCATGGCCGAGGCCGTAGCCAATGCGGTGGAACACGGCTTTGCCGACCGCGACAGCGGCACGATCACGATCCAAGTGTGCCGCATCGACGGCGGCGGAATCCGGTTGAGCATCGCCGATGACGGCATCGGCCTGCCCCCCGGCTTCGACATGGACGCCAGCACCAGCCTAGGCCTCACGATTGCGCGCGCACTCGCCCGGCAATTGGAAGGTCAGTTCGAGGTCCGCGCCGGCCCGAGCGGCGGCACGATCAGCACGCTGACGATCGCCGCGCCGCCAGCCTGACCGTGCCCGTCCTACCGAGCGCCCTCGCGTAGCCGGTGGACATTGTTCGGGCGATCAGCGCGCATCCCGTCGAAGATCGTGTCGATCACGATCGCCAGCTTTTGCTCGTTCACGCTGTGGATCAGCAGCACGACCAGTTCGGGATCGCAGAAGGTCTGCACCATCAGGTTGACCAGTGAGACTGCGGCGTCGATCTCGAACCCGGCGAAATAGCCCTCGGCAATCGCCTCGGCGATCAATTGCGCCAGGAAATGGTCGGCGAGATCGATGAACCCGCGCACGATCTCCATGTGCTGATGGCCGAGTTCGAGGTAACTGCGGAACAGCGCCGGGTCGCGCTCGTAATCGGCCAGGATCATCGCCAGCCGCCGCGCATAGAAGGCGTGGAATTTCTGGCGGATCGGCAAATCGCTCGCCAGCACCTCCTCCATTGCCCGCACCTTCGGCGCGAACCAGCGTTCGGCCACCGCTTGGTATAACGCCTCCTTATTCTCGAAAAAGCGATAGAGGTTGGCAGGCGACATATTGGCCGCCGCGGCCAGTTCGGCGAGCGTGATCGACACCCCGCCACGCTGCGCGATCAACGCCTCGACATGATCGAGCAGCGCCTCCCGGCCTGCCTCGAGATCGGTCGTCGGACGCGCCATACCCCTGCCCCGTCTTGTAACAGCGGCACAGTTTTATGACGATTACGGCCAAATTGTCAATTAATTTCGCGGCCGTAACGATGGCGCCGCGTGCCGCCCGGCGGATGCCTCGCCCCTTCCCGATCGCCATCGCACGCGCTACCCCACCCGCACCGTTTCCAACGTCGCGAGATCGCTTATGTCGACCTACACCGCCCGCCTCGCCGCCCTCCGCGCCCAGCTCGCGCGCCAGCGTCTCGACGGTTTCGTCGTGCCGCTGACCGACGAACATATGAGCGAATATGTCGGCGCTTATGCCCGTCGGCTCGCCTGGCTCACCGGCTTTCAAGGTTCGGCGGGCAGCGCGGTGGTCCTGCCCGAGGCGGCGGCGATCTTCACCGACGGGCGCTACACGCTGCAAGTGCGCGAGCAGGTCTCCGCCGACGATTGGCAGTACGTCGCCGTTCCCGCGACCTCGATCGCCGATTGGCTGCGCGAGCACGCTCCGGCGGGCGGGCGGATCGGCTATGACCCGTGGCTCCATACCCGCAGCTGGGTCGAGGAAGCCCGCACTGCCTTGGCGGCGCGTGGGGCCGAACTGGTCGCGGTCGACACCAATCCGGTCGATGCGGTGTGGCCCGACCGACCTGCCCCGTCCGATGCGCAGCTCGTTGTGCAGGACGAAGCCCAAGCGGGCGCCAGTTCCGCCGCCAAGCGCGCAGGGATAGCCGACTGGCTGGCCGAACAGAAAGCCGATGCGGTCGTGCTGAGCGCACTCGATTCGATTGCCTGGACGCTCAACGTACGCGGCAAGGACGTCGCGCACACGCCGGTCGCGCTTGCCTACGCAATCGTCGATGCGGACGGCACCGCCGACCTGTTCGTCGCGCCCGAAAAGCTCACCGACGCGGTGCGGCAGCATCTCGGCAATGCGATACGCCTCCACCCGCGCAGCGCCTTTGCCGAGGCGCTCGGCGGCTATGCCGGAAAGCGCATCGCCGCCGATCCGCAAAGCGCGGTCGCCGCGATCTTCGACCGGCTCGATCAGGGAGGTGCGACGATCTTGTCGGCGCGCGATCCGGTAGTGCTTGCCAAGGCGTCCAAGAACCCCGTTGAGATCGCCGGGCACCGCGCCGCGTCCGCGCGCGACGGGGCGGCGCTCGCGCGCTTCCTGCGCTGGGTCGAGGCGGAGGCGCCCAAAGGCGGCCTTACCGAACTCTCCTGTGCCGACAAGCTGCTCGAATTCCGCAAAGCGACCGGCGTCCTGCTCGACACCTCGTTCGGTACGATTTCCGCGACAGGCGCACACGGGGCGAGCCCCCATTATCATGCGACCAGCGAATCGGACGCGGCGCTCGAACTGGGCCAGCTCTATCTGGTCAATTCGGGCGGCCAATATGCTGACGGCACCACCGACGTGACGCGCGTGCTGCCGATCGGCGAACCAACGGCCGAGATGCGCGATCGCTTCACCCGTGTGCTGAAGGGGCATATTGCGCTGGCGACCGCCCTCTTCCCGGCGGGCACCACCGGCGGGCAGCTCGACGGCTTCGCGCGGCGACCCCTGTGGGAGATCGGCTTGGATTACGCGCATGGCACTGGTCACGGTGTCGGCGCTTATTTGTCGGTGCACGAAGGCCCGGCGCGAATCGCCCAGCCTTTCTATCCGGGCGGCGGCCCGGCCGAACCGCTGCGGCCGGGCATGATCCTGTCGAACGAGCCCGGTTATTACAAAGCGGGCGAATACGGCATCCGAATCGAAAACCTCATCCTGGTCGAGGAACGCGCGCTGGAGGGCGGCACGATGCTCGGTTTCGAAACGCTGACCTTCGTGCCGATCGAACGCAGCCTGATCGTCGCCGATTTGCTCACCCCCGCCGAGCGGGCGTGGCTCGACGCCTATCACGCCCGCGTCGTGGAGGTAATCGGTCCGCACCTAAATGCCGGCGAACGCGCCTGGCTAGACGCGAAATGCGCGCCTATCGGTTAGGCGCGTCGGGGTCGGGCGCCGCATCCAGCGCCCGGTCGCGCGCCTTTCGCTTGCGCAGATTTTCGCGCAGCGCCGCGGCCAGCCGCGCGGCAGTCTCATCGTCCTTCTTGCTCACGTCTCGCATCCTTTGCGACAATCAAGTTGACATTGCCGCCACATCCGTCTCTTAGGCCGCTTCCGCCGACAGCGTAAGCGTCGCCGGTATGCTGCCGTAGCTCAGTGGTAGAGCGCATCCTTGGTAAGGCTGAGGTCGTGAGTTCAATCCTCACCGGCAGCACCATTTTTTTCGAATCGACCCGAAACATCCTCTAAAGGGCCGCCCGTCGGTTGCCGCGCAGACGCACGGAAGCGCCGCGCGGAGCCATCGCTCCACGCGGCGTTCCATGCGATAGGTTACCGCCCGCCTGGACTCAGGCGGACAGGATCAGGCTACCAGCTACCCACGCTCGGCATCGACACCCACGGCTCGGCGGGTTCCAGCCGCCCTTCCTGCAGCAATTCGATCGAAATGCCGTCGGGCGTGCGCACGAACGCCATATAGCCGTCGCGCGGCGGGCGGTTGATCGTCACGCCTGCGTCCATCAGCCGCTGGCACGTCTCGTAGATATTCTCGACGCGGTAGGCGAGATGCCCGAAATTGCGGCCGCCGGTATATTCCTCCGGGTCCCAATTGTGCGTCAGTTCGACCTCGGCTTGCTCATCGCCGGGGGCTGCGAGGTAGATCAGGGTGAACCGCCCCGATTCGCTCGACATGCGGCGGGTTTCTTTCAGCCCGAGCAGTTCGAAGAACCGCACGGTCGCATCGGGATCGGTCACACGGACCATGGTGTGAAGATATTTCATGGGGTCATCATAACCCCGCCAAGCGACCGCAAAACCTCACAAAAAGTCATGCCCCCGTGCGGTCAAAGCCGCGTCTACGCGCCCGCGAAACCGTCACCGCGCGCCGCGTCGGTGGTGGCATAGAAAGTCGCGATCATCGCGCGCTCCTCTGCCCCCAGATGCGGGTTCCACACGTCGAAGATCAGGATCGCGCGCATCTCATCGCTGTCGTTCCACGCCTCGTGCTCGATCGTATCGTCGAACACGAACGCGCGGCCCACCTCCCATTCGCGCGTCTCCCCGCCGACGCGGAAGCCGCAGCCCCGCGGCACGATCAGCGGCAGATGGACGGTCGCGCGAATATTGGTCACGCCGGTATGCGGGGGGATGCGCGTATGCGGTCGCAACACCGAGAAAAAGGCCGACGGCGCGCGCAACGGCAGGTCGGGCAAGGGCAAGGCCTCCAGCGCGGCCACGGTCGCCGGGCAACGCTCCGCCAACGCCTCGTCGCGGGCGCCGTGGCGATAGAGATGTAGCGCGCTCCAATCGAGCGAATGATCGAGCGGGGTCCAGCGATTTTCCGGCGTGCCGGGCTCCATCTCGACATAGGGCCGGAAATCGCGCGCGCCGTCCGCGCCGTACAGCCGCAGGAATTCGTCGCCGATTGCACCGGTCTGCGCTTCGATCTCGGGCAACCACGGGAAGTGCTCGCGCGCGAAATATTCGTCGGCGGGCAGGAACGGGACGTGCAGCCCCGAACAGACATTGGCGTAAATGCGCCGTCCCCCGAGCATCGCGTCGATCGCGGTCGTCACCTTGCGGCGCGCATCGGGGGGTGCCGCCGGATGGCGCGTCTCGATCGCGGTGGCGACGGCCTGACGCAGATGCTGGGTGCGCGACGCGACATAGTGTGCCGCGCGCTGCAACACTGGGGCGAGCGCGGCCGGGCGATCGGGCATCATCTGTGCGACTGCCAATACGCCGGACCAGCGCGCCGCGGCATCAGCCTCCTCGCCGAGCCGTTCGTGGAGCTCGGCCAGGCGGATCAGCGCCATCAAATCGCGCTGGTCGCACTCCAGCACCGCAAGCAAGGCCGCCCGCTCGCGCGCATCGTCTTTCAGCGCGCGCGCTGCCGTGGCGATATTGAGATGCAGGGGGGCCGCCTTGGGATCAGCGGCGGCGGCGCGTTCGAACAGCGCCAGGGCACGGTGCGCATCGCGCCGCTGCAAGGCGATCGTGCCCAGCGCATTGAGCGCCGCGGCATGATCGCCCTGTTGCGCGACGATCGCTTCGAAATGGGAAATCGCCTCATCGGTCCGCCCGGCGGCACTGGCCCGCCTGGCAGCATCGAACAGCGCGGAGAGATCGACCGGAACCGTCATGCTTCGGGCTCCTGAACGCCGGGCGACGCGCTGGCAAGCGTCGCCCGGCGCTGGTCCGTCAGAAGGTCAACCGACCGCCGAACGCGAAACGCCGTCCGAGCGCATCATAGGTCGACGGATAGGTATTGCCGCTGCCGAACAGCACGGTGCCGATGCTCCCGCCCACCAGCGGCGGTTGCCGGTCGAACAGGTTGCTGACGGAGAAGGTCAGTTCGAAATGCGGCTTCACGCGGAAGCGCGTCGACAGGTCGAAATAGTCATAGGCCGGAATCCTGCCGAAGCTGCCGAAGGCCGGGCCGTTGGCGACCACGTCGAGCGGCTCCTGCCGGACGCTCGAAATGTGCCGCCACTGCAGCGACAGATCGGCCGCGCCGACGCTCACCGTGGTGCGCTGGTTCCAGCTATATTCGGGCTGGATCGACCCGGTATAGCCGCAGTTCGCGCTGTAGAAGCCGACGCATTCGCGGTTGACCGAGGTCGGCGTCGCCTGGAACTTCTGATGGTTGGTCCAATTGCCCTGGAACGACAGGGCGAGCGTCGCGACGCCGATCCGGCGGCGATAATTGACGCCTAGATCGATTCCGTCGGTTTCCAGTCGGCCCAGGTTCGACAGGCCGAGGTACAGGCCGGGCGTCGTTCCCGCATCGCCGTCTAGCGAGCCGGTGCCCGGGTTGCGGCGGATTTGCGTGCAGGCAAGGCTGGTGGCACTGGCCGCGCTCAGGCCGGTGAAGCAGCTGTTGATCGCATCCTGCGCGGTCGGCGTGGTGATCGCGTCGCGTACCTTGATGTTGTAATAATCGACCGTGACCGACAGGCCCGGCACCATCGGCGGCTGCAGCACGACGCCCAGCGTATAGGTCGTCGCCTTTTCGGGCTTGAGCGCGAGGTTGCCGCCCGTCGTCGTATTGGGCTGCGCCGAGGACGGATCGCGGATGATGCCGATCGTGAAGGCCGGCGCACCCTGCGCCAGGCAGACCGCAGTCAGCGCCGCATTGCCCACCGGCTTGATCCCGGAGCACGGATCGGCCGCGAGCGAACCGAGACCGGTCGAGTTCGGCTGGAACAGTTCGGCGATGTTCGGCGCCCGCACCGCGGTCTGATACACGCCGCGGAACTTGATCGCCTTGACCGGGGACCAGCCCGCACCGACCTTCCACGACGTGGTGCTATAGGTCGGCGATCCGGCCGCCGTGATCTTGTACTGCGACTGGCGGATGCCTGCCTCCAGCGTCAGATCCTCGAAGAACGGCCGGTTCTGCACGATCGGGGCGATCATTTCGCCAAAGCCTTCGATCACGCGGTACGCACCGGTAAAGGGCGTGATCGCACCGCCGCCGCCACCCAATTCGCTGGGGTTCTGCGCCAGCGCGTCGGCCTCCTGCGTGGCTTTGTAGCGGCGATATTCGACCCCGACGGCGAAGCTGATCGGCCGCTCCGCCCACGGCGCCGCCACGCCGACATCGCCGTTGATCTGCCCGCGCGCCTGGGCGAGCGAGGTGGTGATCCGGCTGGTCGCGGGGACGCGGAGATAGGCCGCCTGCTGTTCGCTGATTGCGCCCGGGCCGCCGAAGATGTTGAGCGGGACGCAGCCGCTCGCGCCGCTCAGGCAGCTCGTCGTGTTGGTCGCCAGCAACGCATCGCGGACGCGCGTCAGGCTGACGTAATTCTGTTGCGCGTGGTAATTCTCGCTCTGGCCATAGCTGCCCGACACATCCCACTTGAGGCTCTTGGTCAGATTGCCGCGCAGCCCGCCGCGGAAATCGAACACCTGCGTTTCGTAGCGGTCGATGCGCGGGCCGACGTCGGTGGTGCGGATGCGCAGCTGGGTGGAGAAGGTGCGGTAGTTCGGATCGGTCGGGCTGGTTGCCGCCGCACCCGCCGCGCACTGCGCCGGGGTCAGCGTCTGGATACCCGCCACCGCCGGGTTGAAGTCATTGTTCGCGCAGAAGGTCGCCCGCGCCGCCGCCGGCAGATACGGGTTGGACAGCGGGATCGAAACGTCGGCGGCAAACACGCCCGACGGCGCGACGATCGTCTGCACGATGTTCTTCGAATACATCGCGCGGCCGTACGCCTCGATCGAATCGGTCACGTCATAATGCGTCGCGGCATAGACGTTGTAGCGTTCGAACGGCGTCTGAAAGACGTTGTAGGGGTTGTAGTTGAACGGCTGATACGGCGAAACCAGTGCGCCCGTTGTCGGCTGGATCTGCAACGTGCCGAGCGCACCGACGCTGAACGACGACGGCAGCGACGTGCCCGATCCGCCTGGCGCGCCGGTATAGGAGTTGATGTTGACCGCCGAGAAATCGCGTGCCCCCTGATAGACCGGGTCCGACTTCTGATAGCCGAACGACAGCACGGCATTGCCCTTGTCCTCGGCGAAATTCGCGCCGAGCGTCAGGTCGCCGCGGAAATAGCCGCCATCGCCGCGCCCGGTGATCTGGTAGGAAGACGCCGCCTCGACGCCCTTGAAATCGTTGCGCGTGACGAAGTTGACGACGCCGGTGATCGCATCGGCACCATAAGTGGTGGACGCACCGCCGGTCAGCGTGTCGACACGCTCGATCAGCGCGAGCGGAATGTTGTTGAGATCGACGCGACCCTGCAGATCGGCCGGCGCGATACGATTGCCGTCGAGCAGCACGACGTTGCGGAAGTTACCGAGCCCGCGCAGGTCGACATAGAAGGACCCCGCACCGCCATTGTTCACCGCCGAGCCGACGTTGGGCACCGCGCCTGGCAGGGTGCGGAGGACCTCTTCCGCCGTATTCGCCTGCCGCAGCCGGATCTCGTCCTTGCCGACGATCTGCACCGGGGTGGAACTGACCACGTTCGGATCGCGGATCAGCGTGCCGGTTACGACGATGTCGCTATTTTCGCTCGGTGCATCGGCGGCATTGTCCTGCGGCTGCGCAGGGGCGGTCTGGGCGAAGGCCGGCGCGCCTACGCCGATCATACCGACCAACGTGGTGGCCAAGAGATAGTGACGAATGCGTGCAGACATGGGGAACCCCTTATGGCTTTTGGCGAAGGCTATGATCTCAGCGTGCCCCCTGCAGGGCGGTGCTCCGATCTTCGTCGGAATGTCACAGGAGCGTAACGTGCGCCGCGCGTAATCGAAAGCGCTCAGAGCGCCTGTTCCGGCTCAAAAAGGTCGCGCGATCATGAGTTTTACGCACGAAAGTTGCGGCCGCGGTCAGTCGCCCTGACGCGCGCGCAGTCCCTCGCCCAGGATGTTCACGCCGATCATGGTGAGGAAGATCATCACCCCCGGCGGAATCGACATCCACGGTGCGCTGACCAGCCAGGGCGCCGCCTGGTTGAGCAGATTGCCCCAGGTCGGCATCGGCGGCTGGATACCGAAGCCGAGGAACGACAACGCCGATTCGAGCATCACCGCGCCACCCACGGCAATCGTTGCCGAAACCGTGATCGCGCCGACTGCATTGGGCAGCACGTGGCGGATGATGATCCGCGCATTGCCCGCGCCGAGCGTGCGCGCGGCGGCGACATAATCGGCGGTGCGGATCGACCGCACGTGCGATCGCACCAGCCGCGCCGCGCTCGTCCAGATCAGTGCCGCGATCAGCAAAACGAGGAGCGTCGGGTTGGGCCGCATCAGGCTGGCGACGACCAGAACGAGCGGCAGCGCGGGAATCGACAACATGACATCGGTGAAGCGCATCAGGAGTTGATCGATCCATCCCCCGAAGTAGCCGGAGAGCGCGCCGAACACCGTGCCGATACCCGTTGCGACCGCCGCCCCGGCCAGCCCGACCGCGAGCGAAATGCGCCCGCCGAACAGCAACCGCGTCAGCACGTCGCGCCCCAATTCATCCGTCCCCAGCCAGTGCGACCACGACGGCGCATGCGGCTCGCCCAGCAAGGCGAGCGATTGTTCGTCATAGGCATAAGGCGACACCCAGGGCCCGATCACCACCGCCAGCGCGATCAGCGCGAGCAGCACCAACCCGCTGGTCAGCGCGCCGGGCCTGCGCAACCGCCCGCGCGCGCGGGGCGCTGCCTCCGCGGCAAGCGGGGAGCCGAGGGGCGCGGCGCTATCCATGGCGCAACCGCGGGTCGAGCGCGGCCTGCGCCAGATCGCCGACGATATTGGCCAGGATCACGGCCGCCGATCCCATCATCAACACCCCCATCAACACGGGATAATCGCGCCCGTCCATGCTCTGCACGAACAGGCTGCCGACGCCGGGCCAGGCGAACACCGCTTCGGTAATCACCGCACCCGAAATCAGGCTGGCGAGGTCGAGCGCGATGATGCTGATCGCCGGCACGATCGCGTTGCGCAGCGCGTGGCGGATCAGCACTTCGCGCTCGCTCAGGCCCTTGGCATAGGCCGTGCGGATGTAATCGCGCGACAGCACGTCGATCATCCCGGCGCGGATGTAGCGCGTCCACGCCGCCGTCGTGACCAGCGCCAGCACGGTCGCCGGCATCACCAGATGCGCCAGCGAATCGACGAACGAAGGATCGCCGATCGTCTCCATCCCCGCCGAGGGCAGCCAACCGAGCCGCACCGAAAACAGATATTGCATCACCAAGGCGAGCCAGAAGGCGGGCATCGACAGGCCGCTCAGCGTCGCCGCGTCGATCGTGCGGTCGATCCAGCTGCCTTTACGCGCCGCCGCTAGCGTGCCGAGCGCAAGCGAGGCGACCAAGGCGATCAGCATCGCCGCCAGCCCAAGCTCCAGCGTCGGCCCCAGCCGCTCGACCACTTCGGTCAGCACCGGCCGCCCGGTGCGGATCGAAAAGCCCCAGTCGCCGCTCAGCATTGCCTTCAGCCACAGGCCGTATTGCACCGGCAGCGGCTTGTTCAGGCCATAGGCCTCGGCCAGCCGTTCCAGCGCCGCCGGGGTGACCGACGGATTGTCGGCATAGACGTCGAGCGGTCCACCAGGGGCCAGATGCACGACCAGGAACAGCAGCAGCGAAATGCCGAGCAGCAATGGCACCGCCGCACCCAGGCGAGTCAGGACCACGCGCGCGCTCATGCCCGCCACCGCCAGAACGCGCTGCCGACGAACGGCGTCATGTTGGTCGGGTTGGGGGTAAAGCCGTCAAGCGCGCTGCGCTTCACCACCACCGCGACATTGCTGGTCAGCGGCACGCTCGGCAAATCCTGCAGCAGGATGCGCTGCATTTCGAACGCGGCACGGCGGCGTTCTGCCGGGTCGAGCGTCCCCTCCATCTGCTGCAGCACGCGATCAAGCTTCGGGTTGCTATAGCCCTGTCCGTTGTTCGACCCCTTGGTCGCATAGAAGCGGCTGTAGATCGGGTCGGCTCCTGTCACCCAGGTGGCATAGGTGATGTCATATGCGCCGGTATAACGCGCTTGGCGGTAGGAAACGCCGGTCTTGTTGTCGGCATAGGCGTCGATCCCGATCGCCTTCAATTGCGCGATGATCACCTGCTGCGCGAGTTCGTCATTGCCCTTGCCCGCCTGCGCCAGGAAGCGGAAGCGCAAGGGTACGCCGTTCCGTACCCGCACCCCCTTGCCGACATAGCCCGCCGCCTCCAGCACAGCGCGCGCCTTGGCCGGATCATAGGGAATCTTGGGCACGTTCGGATCGTAGAAATCGAACACCGGCACCACTGGCGAGGTGATCGCCGCCGGGAAATCGCCCTGCGCGCGGATCAGCGGTCCGCGGTCGATCGCATGGGCGATTGCCAGACGGACTTGCCTGTCGGCGAGCGCGGGATTGCGGAAATTGAAGTCGAGATGCTGCCACGAGAGGAGCGGCGCGCGGATCAGCTCCACGCCGGGCAGGCCATGCATCTGCTTGGCCTGGTCGTACGGCGTCTGCGTCACCAGATCGAGCTCGCCCGACCGGATCTGCGTCAACAGCGTGTTCGAATTGGGAATGATCTTGAAGATCAATTTGTCGAGATAAGGCAGCCGCTTGCCGCGCGCATCGCGCCGCCAGTACCCGGGAAAGCGTTCGGTCAGCACATATTGCCCGCGCTTGAACGCGGTGACCATGAACGGCCCGGTGCCGATCGGCCGCTCGTTATAGGGCGCGGTGTTGAGATCGACGCCCTCCAGCAGGTGCCGCGGCAGGATGCCGAAGGTGAACAGCGTCGTCGCAAAGGTCGGGCTGACGGTCTTGTAGCGACAGATCACCGTCAGCGGATCAGGCGTCTCGATCGCAACGATATCCTCGGTGCCGTCCTTCGATTCGGCGATGAACGCCGGATTCTTCACCGCGCGCCAGGTGAAGGCGACATCGGCCGAGGTGAAGGGGCGACCATCGTGCCACAACACGCCAGGGCGCAACTTGTAGGTGATCGACATGCCCGCACCCTCCAGCACGATGCCGCCATTCTCCAGCGTCGGCACCTCGGTCGCCAGCACCGGCACGTAATTGGCATGTTCGTCGGGCGCGAGCAGCCCTTCCACCACGGCGGCCTGCACATCGCCCAGAAAGCCGGTCGAATAGACGTTGAGCGTGTCGATGTCGTAGGTCAGGCCGACCACCAGCGTGTTGCTGGCGCGCCCACTGCGTACCCGCCCGCACGCCGCCAGGCCAAGTGCGCCGACGCCCGCCCCGGCGAGCAGCGCGCGCCGCGATACGGTGGCAAGGTCGGCCCCGCCCACCGAATCAATAACCGCGGTCGAGATCGACGACATGCGGCGGCATCTCGCCCCGCTCCCACGCGCGCACGCTTTCCGCCATCACGCCGACCGCGGTCGAAACATGCGTCGGCGCGGCGACGTGCGGCGAGACGAGCACATCCTCGCGCGTCCAATAAGGATCGTCGGCGGGCAGCGGTTCGGTGCGGAACACGTCCAGGGCCGCGCCGCTCAATTGTCCGTCATCAAGCGCAGCGATCAGATCGGCATCGACGATCGCCCCCCCGCGCCCGCCATTGACCACGAACGCCCCGCGCGCGAGCCGATCGAGCAACGCCCGGTCGATCACATTCGCGGTATCGGCGGTCGCGGGCAGCAGGCTGACCAGCACGTCGGCCCCCGTCACCGCCTCGGCCAGCGTCTCGCGCCCGGCAAAGGTCGTGACCCCCGCCACATCGCGCGGCGTGCGGCTCCACGCGCGCACGGTGAAGCCGATCGTCGCCAGCATCGCCGCGACCGGCCCGCCCAACGCGCCCGCGCCCAGCACGGTGACGATACGTTCATGGGCCAGTTTCTCGGATGCCGGTTCCCACGTCCCCGCTTCCTGCTTGCGGCGATAGGCGAGCAGATTGCGGTGCCATGCCAGCACTTGCGCCGCGACCCATTCGACCATCCCGTCGACCAGCCCCGGATCGACCATCCGCACGATCGGCACGCCCGCCGGCACTTCGCCCGAGGCAATCAGATGCTCGACCCCGGCGTTGAGGCTCAGCACGAGTTCAAGCCCCGGCAGGCTGGCGAGCAAGCCCGGCAGCGGCCGCCCGACCACGGCATAGGGAATGGGCAGGCCGTCATCAGGCACGGCGGTGATAATCTCATGATCGGGCAGCGCGATGCGGAACTCTGCGGCGAAGGCATCGGCATTGGCGCGCGCGGCGACCAGTACGCGTTTCATATTCGGCTCCAGGGTCATGACAGGGCCAGCGCATGCTGGCGGATACAGGCGGCGCGATGGCCATTGGCCGGGCCTTCCAGCGGCGGCACGGTTTCCGCGCAGGCGGCAATCGCGTGGGGGCAGCGCGTGCGGAATACGCAGCCCGACGGCGGGGCAAGCGGGCTCGGCAATTCGCCCGCCAGGATCGTCGCCTCTCGCGGCAGCGCATCGATCTGCGGCACCGCATCGAGCAGCGCGCGGGTGTAGGGATGGCGCGGCTGTGCAAAAATCTCCTCGACCCGCCCCACTTCCATCACCCGGCCCAGGTACAGCACGACCACGCGGTCGCAGAAATAGCGCACCAGCGCGAGATCGTGCGACACGAACAGCAGCGCCAGCCCCAGTTCGGCGCGCAGGTCCGACAACAGGTTGATGATCCCGGCCTGCACCGACACGTCGAGCGCGGAGACCGCCTCGTCCGCGACGATCAGTTCCGGCCCGACCGCGAGCGCGCGCGCGATGCCGACGCGCTGCCGCTGCCCGCCCGACAGGGCACGCGGATATTTGGCGGCGGCCGACGCAGGCAGGCCGACGCGTTCCAGCAGCGCCGCCACCCGCTCCGCCCGATCGGCGCGCGTGCCGACCTTGTGCAGCGCCAGCGCCTCGCCGATCGCCGCGCCGATCGTCATCGTCGGGTTGAGGCTGGAGGTCGGGTCCTGGAACACCGCCTGCATCCGCCCGCGGATCGCGCGCATCCGCGTGGCGCTCGCGCCAATCACCGACTCCCCGTCGAAATGCACCGTGCCCCCGGTCGGCTGCGTCAGCCCGAGGATCGCGCGCCCCAGCGTCGTCTTGCCAGATCCGGATTCGCCGACGACGCCCAGCACCTCCCCCGCGTCAACGTGCAACGACACGTCGTTTAGCGCCTGCACGGGCGCGCCCCGCCGCCAGCCGCGCCGCGCACCGGGAAAGTGCACCGACAGGCCCGTTACATCCAGCAGGCGCGTCATAGCGCGCTCCAGCGCAGACAGCGCGACGCCCGATCGGGCGGCACAGGAAAGAAGGGGATCGGCGCGGCACGGCAGGGCTCCTCGCGGAGCGCGCAGCGTGGCTCGAACGCGCAGCCGGGCGGCGGGCTCGCCGGGTCGATCACCTGCCCGGGAATCGCGCGCAGCCGTCCGCCGCCAGCGGTTTGCGGCAAGCTGTCGAGCAGCCCCCGCGTATAAGGATGGCGCGGCTGCGCGAAGATGTCCGCCGCGCGCGCCTGTTCGACGATCCGCCCGCCATACATCACGCCCACGCGGTCGGCGATCTCCGCCACCACCGCCAGGCTGTGCGTGATGAACAGCACCGCCATGCCGCGTTCGCGCTGCAACCGCGCCAGCAGCCGCAGGATCTGCGCCTGCACCGTCACGTCGAGCGCGGTGGTCGGCTCATCGGCGATCAGCAGCCGCGGCCGACACGCCAGCGCCATCGCGATCAACACGCGTTGCCGCATCCCGCCCGACAGTTCATGCGGATAGGCCCCGGCACGGCGACGCGGATCGGGGATCTCGACCTCGGCGAGCGCCGCGATCACCGCATCGGCGATTTCCCCCCGCGCACCGCCACCATGCCGCTTCAGCGCCTCGGCGATTTGCGCGCCGACCGTCTGCACCGGGTTGAGGCAGGTCATCGGTTCCTGAAAGATCATCGCGATCTGTTGCCCGCGCACCGACGCCAGCGGTTTCGGCGGCAAGGTCAGCAAATCGCCCACCCCCGCCAGCATAACCGACCCGCCGACCGTCGCACGCCGCGCATCGAGCAGGCGCATAATCGCGAGACTCGTCACCGATTTGCCCGATCCGCTTTCCCCGACCAGCGCGTAGGTTTCCCCCGCCGCGAGCGACAGGTCGATGCCGTGCAGCGCGCGCACGCGGCCGCCGGTGGCGCTCGCGAAATCGACCGTCAGCCCCTGGACGTCGAGAATAGGCGTATCGCGAGCGCCTTCGCTCACCCGAGCAGCCCCGCGCGCGCCATTTCTTCCCCCGCCCAGGCGACGGGCACATGGCCATAGCCGATCAACGTATCGTGGAAGCCGCGCGTATCCCCGCTCCAGCGCCGCCGCAGATCGAGGATCTGTTCGGTGCCGAGCCAGTACATCAGCCGCGTGCCCGGCAGCATCGTGTTGCGCGTCACTTCGCCCGCCACGCGGGCTGGCGCGAAATGCGCGCGATCGCGGTAGAAGGCGATCGCCTGTTCCGGGCTCCATTCGCCGGTGTGCAGCCGGATGTCGACCAGCACGCTGGCGGCGTTGCGGCGCTGCTGCTGCAACAGGAACAGCCGTTCCGTCGGCGAATAGAAATCGGGCGCTTCGTCGATCAGATCCTGCACGTAGCACGCCCACCCCTCGACCATCGTGCCCGACGACAGGAACGCGAGGCCGAGCGCACAATCGGTGCCCGCGACTTGCGCCAGCCGTGATGCCGCCGCCCGCGCGCGCGCATTCTGCGTGTGGTGGCCGATGCTGCCGTGGTGGACGGCGTGGATCAGCTTCACGTTGATCGTCGAATTGGCCTGCAGATAGGCGCGCGTGTCGGCGCCCGGCGGGGAAATCCAATAGGTGCTCCCCTCACCCGCCGCATCGGCGGGCGGCGAGCGATAGGGCAGGAAATAGAGCGGCCCCGCCACGTCCCGCCATTCGGGTGCGAGCCAGCGATAGTCGAGCCCATAGTCCCGCGCCGGCGTCACCAGCGCAGCGCCGTCCGCCATCGCGCGCGCATCGAGATCGCGCACCAGATCGAGTACAGCATCCGGCGATTCCGGCCCGATGTCGGCCAGAGCCGCGACCTGCTCTTCCCAGGTCCGCGACGGATCGATCCGCGCCGCCGCCTCGACCAGTTGCTCGCCGAGCGAATCGAACGCCGCCTCGGCGCGACGCAGCGCTTCGACCGCGCCAAAATCGAGCCCGTGCGCCTCGCGCATCAGCGTTTCGAGATAGGACTTGCCCGCCGCCGCCGGACGATCCGGCACCGTATCGAGCGACACCGCAAAAGCATCGAACGCCGCCGCGGCCACATCCGCCGACGCCCCCCACGCCGCATCATAATCGGGATGCAACCGCAGCCCGCCGCGCAGGAACGCCGCCGCCGTCGCCGCCTCGGCCTTCGCACGCGCGGTCACTGCCGCAGGGGACGCGGCGGTCGCCAGCCGCGCCTGCGCATCGAACAGGAAATCAGGCAGCGCCGCCAGCCGCGCCGCCACCGCATCGCGCGGCGTCGGTCGCCCGCTCGGCAACAACAGGCCGATGATCGCGAACACCGCTTCGCCGCTGTACCAGGCGGGATTGTCGAAGCGCGGCGCATGGTCGAGCGCCGCTTCGGTCACGGCGAGTTGCGCCGTCGCCATCCGCCGGTCGAGCCGCGCGCCGAGGTCATCAGCATCTACCGGGACCGAAGCGATCGTGTCCCGCACCCGCGCAATTCCGGCGCGCTCCGCCGCCCCCGCTCCTGCCGACGCATCGGGCAGCTGATCATCATACCCCGCCAGCCCCATGAAGCTCGCATCCACCGGCCGGAACGCCGCGTGATGCGCCAGATAGGCGTCGGCGATCGCGTGGTTCACGCCTCGCCGACCTTCACCCAGCGGCGCTCGGCCTGCGCGCGGATGATCGCATCGACGATTTCCTGGCTCTTCGCCCCGTCGAAGAAAGTGCATTCCTCCGGCCGGTTTTCGAGGATTTCGTCGGTGAAATAGCGGATCAGATTGCGGTAATAGAGTTCCGGCCACGGCGTCGCGAGCGTGGTGCCGGGCGGCAGCACGTCGTCACCCAGCTCGACCTTCGCAAATTCGACCGAATCCGCGCGGGCGCGGTGCAGCGTCTCGGCCACGCCATATTCCGAAATCAGCCGCGCGACCGCCGCGCCCTTCGACCCATAGACGCGGATTTCGACGCCCGGATAATTGCCGACCGCGACATAGCTGGTCTGCAACATCCCCTGCGTGCCCCCGGCATATTCGACCAAAGCGACGGTGCCGTCCTCGACCTGGAAACGCTGCCGCCCCTCAAGGCCACGCACCAGCCGCTCGGGCACATAATTGCTCATCGTGCTGACCACCGAATTGAACTCGCCGCCGATCCAGCGCATCAGGTCGATCAGATGCGATCCATAGCCGACGATCGACGCCGGGATCAGCCGGTCGCGCGGCGAAGTGATGTCGAACTGGCGCAGTTCGAAATCGGGGTCGAGGAATTGCGAATTCTGCTCGAAGCCGTGGATGTGGAAAATCTCGCCGAGCTCGCCCGCCGCGACCCATTCCTTCAACCGCCGGATTGCGGGGGAATAGCGGAAGGTGAAACCCAATTTGGTGCGCACGCCGTTCAGTTTCGCGCGCGCCGCCGCGTCGAATGCGGGTGCGGCCTGCGTGTGCAGCGGCTTTTCCGACAGGACATGCTTGCCCGCGTCGATCGCGGCGAGGCTGAGCGGCAAATGCGTCGCGGTCGGGGTGCAGACGTCGATCATCTCGATCGTCGGATCGGCCAGCATCTCGCGATGGTCGGTATAGACCGCGCCGATCCCGAACTTCTGCGCCGCCGCCTCGGCCCGCGCGCGATCTGTGTCGCACACCGCGACCAGTTCGACGCGCTCATGCGCCGCGAACCCCGGAAGATGCGCCTTGTCGGCCCAGGCGTGCGCGCCGATCAGCCCGACTTTGAGTTTCCGCGTCACGCCGCAACGCCCGTCGTGCCGAACATCTCCAGGCTCTCGGGGCTGTGGACCTGGCCATAGAGATAGTCATGGAACGCCGCGCGGTCGGCCTCGCCGACGCGTTCGCGCACCCGGCGGACGCTCTCATTACCCGCGAAGTAAGACGGCACGAACGGCCCGCGGAACGGGTGGCTCGCCATGCGCAGGCGGCCCTGCACCCACGCTTCCTGCCCGCATCCGACAGTGCGCATATAGTCGGCGACGCTCTCGGCGCTCTCGCCTTCCTCCATCAGCCGCCACGCGGCGGTGGTCTGCACCGCGCTTTTCAGCGAGCGCAGCGCGAGGTGGATCACATCGTCCTGATCCTCGATCCAGTCGATCAGCTCGACCGCCTGATCGCCAATCCCTTCCTGCACGCAGCCGGTGACGGCGTTGGTCGTGCACAGCAAAGCATCGGCGGGCGAGCGACCGGCGTCGACCTCGGCGCGGGTGTAGAGCAATTGCGTGGCGTGGCCGGGATAGACCTCATGGCCGACCAGATGTTTCAGCGCGGCGCGGGTGAAAGCATTGTCGACGTTCAAATCCATCCGCCGATCGATGAAGCCGCAGCGCGCGGTGAACGGCACGTTGCGCAGCGGATTGAGCTGCATGTCGTAATCGCCGGTGTCATAGATCATATCGGCGGTGCGCGCCTTGGCGACCGCCATCAGCTCGCGAAACGTGTCTTCCAATTTGTCCGACGGGATCGCGCGCGCTTCCTCCCACGCCTCGACCCGGTCGCGCAGGCTGCCGCGCACGAAGCCCGATCCGGTAAGCGCCGTGTCGAGTTGATCGGACAGTTCGGCAACCCGCGCCTCGGCGGTCGGCGCGGGTTCGGCCCCGACCAGATCGCGCACCTTCTCGGCGTAACTCATCGTTTCGCCCGAAAAGAGCCGCGCCGCGGTCTTCACTGACTTCACCATGCTCGTCAGGAACACGCCGCGCGCATCGTCTGCGGTTACATCGGGCCGCGCGGCCAGCGCGTCGAGATCCGCAAAAATCTCGTCCCATCCGGCATAGCTTCGCGGCGCGACGACGTCCTCACCGATATAGATCGGCACCAGCCCTTCGCCGTCGAGCAAGCTCTCGCCCTGTGCGTGTGAGCGCTCGAACCGATCGATGCCCATGGTGACGGCGGTCAGTTCGACGCCGGTGTCGGTGGTGTTCACGCTCATGTCAGAATGTCCGGATGGCTGCTGCATGACGACAATGTCTATGGTGCAGCGCGGCACTCGAACAGCGGAAATTGCAGTTCGATGACGGCGTAAAACTCATGCCCCGGCGAAATTTGAGCACTGGCACCGAAACGTTCACGCGCGCCATGATGCATGTCATGACCAACCCAGACCCGCTCGCCCGCTATCTCCGCGACCCCGGCCCCAAGAGCAGCGTCCGCGGCGTGTCGGTGGCGTGCAGCACCGACAATGCGATCGTGACCGAGACCATCTTGGACACGATGCGCGCCGGGGGCAATGCCATCGACGCCGCGATCGCCGGCAGCATGGTGCAAGCGGCGGTCGAACCCTTCATGACCAACCACACCGGCACGGTCAGCCTGTTGTACCGCGAGGCCGCGACCGGGCAGTTCCACCAGTTGCACAGCGCCGGCACCTTTCCCGAAGGGCTGGCGCCGTTCCGCCCGATCCCCAAGATGGCAACCGGCTATGCCCGGCTGCCACCATCGGCCTGCATCCCCGGCTTCATGCCCGCGATGCAGGCGATGCACGCCCGCTTCGGCTCACGCGACTGGGCGAGCCTGGTCGAACCCGCGATCCGCTGGGGCGAGGACGGCCATGTCGTCTCCGCCTTCGAATATGCGGTGACGGTGTCGGAACAGGATTTCATCACCTATTTCCCCGAAGGCCGCCGGTTCTACATGCCGAAAGGCTATTACCCGACGGTCGGGGAGCGCTTCCGCAACCCGGCGCTGGCGGAGACGCTGCGCGGCGTCGCCCGCGATGGCGCGGCGTATATGATCGAAGGGGCATGGGCTGCCGACTTCGTCGCTCAGGCCAATCGCATGGGCTGGCCGATCACGCTTGCGCACATGACGCAGAACCCGCCGCGCTGGATCGAACCGCTGCGGATCACGCATGGCGCGCATGAGATCGTGACGCTGTCGCCGCCCGAGCAGCAGGGCGTTTTCCTGTCGATGGTGCTCGGCATCCTGACCGATCTCGGCATCCGCGACATGGCCCCGGGCTCGGCCGAGCATCTGTTTTCGATGGCGCACGCGTTGCGGCTGGGCCTGTATTTCTGCGGCTTCACCGGCGATCCGATCGTCGCGTCCTACGACACCGCGCAATTGCTCGACGGTGATTTCCACCGTTCGCTCGCGCGCCTGATCCGCGGCATGAAGCCGAAGGTCGATCTGACCGAGCATTTGCGCCTCGTCCGCGGCCCCGGCTTGCGCGCCGACGAACATGGCCTTGCCGGCATCCCCTCGCTCGATGCGCAGACCAAGCAACCATCGGGCAGTTGCGAACTCAGCATCGTCGATGCCGAGGGCAATTGGGTGCAGATGATGAACACGCTGCAATCGGGCGGCATTCCCGGCGCGGTGATCGGTGGCGTCCCGATGGTCGGGTCGCACGTCACCTTTGCAGGCGTCACCGGGCATTTCGACATCAAGCTGGTGCCAGGCGCGCGGCTGCGCACGATCGTCGGCAACACCTTCGTGCTCAAGGACGGCGCACCGGTGTTCGGGCTCGGCACGCCCGGCAACGTGTTCTGCACGGTGCCGCAAGTGCTGACCAATCTGCTCGATTTCGGGATGGACCCGTATGACGCGGTTGCCGCCCCCAGGATGCTGCAATTGGGCGAGGATGGCGGGCTGGTGATGGAGGACCGCATCGCCGCGGACTCGCTTGCGGGCCTAGCAAGGCTCGGCGTGCCAGTGTCGGTGATGCCGCCCTATGACTGGCACATGGGCTCGTTCCAGATGTGCTACCGCGATGCGTCGGGTGCGCTGTGCGCGACGGTCGATCCGCGCCGCTGTGGTGAGGCTGGCGGCTTCTGAGCCGCGCGCTCAGACGCCGCTCGGTACCGCGCTTTCGGCCAGCAACCAGTCACGAAACGCGCGGATCTTGCTGAGATCGCGCCGCGCCGTCGGGCAGATCAGATAATAGCCGCCGTCATAAATGGTGTTGCGCGCAAAGGGCGACACCAGAGCGCCGCTGCGCAGCTCGTCATCGATCAGGAAGCGCGGCAGCAACGCCAGCCCCAGACCCGCCACCGCCGCCTGAATCAGCATGAAGAAATGCTCGAAGCTCGGCCCCATTTCCGGGTTGAGATCGGTGATCCCGGCGTCGGTCAGCCATTGCGACCAGGCGAGCGGGCGCGTCGTATGCTGCAACAGGACGTGATCGGCGAGACACATCGGATCGTCAGGCACGATGCCACGTTCGAGCAGCTCCGGGCTGCACACCACGATCATCTCCTCGCGCAGCCCGAGCCGGTACGAAACCGCATCGGGCCATTGCCCGGTGCCGAATCGGATCGCCAGATCAATGCCTTGCGCGCTGAAATCGACCGTGCCGTCGCCCGCGGTCAGGTTGAGCGTGATCTTGGGATGCGCCTTGGTGAAACCGGACAGCCGCGGAATCAGCCAGCGTGTCGCAAAGGTCGGCAAAGCGCCGATCCGCAACACGCCGCCGCCACGTTCGAACGTCATCGCCTGCAGCGTCGCAAGCTCCATCCGGTCGAGCGCGTCCTTCAGCTCGGCAGCATAGGCCCGCCCCTCTTCGGTCAGCTCCAGCCGCCCGCGCGTGCGCATGAAGAGCGGCCCGCCGACATAATCCTCCAGCACGCGGACCTGACGGCTGGCGGCGCTTTGCGTGACGTTCAATTCGCCCGCCGCTTCGGTGAAACTCATGCACCGCGCGACCGCCTCGAAGGTGCGCAGCGCGGTGAGCGAAGGGAGCAGCCGACGCCGCATTTCAGTGCGAGGAACTCATGACCTGCGTACTTTAGAGCGACTATCCTGAATGGTGCAATCCGGTAAATGCTGAGCCCATACGCTTTCCTCTGGGGTTCAGAATGCTACCTTTTCATCTGGCTTTTCGGATCGACGACATCGAATCGACACGGGCATTTTACGCTGGCCTCCTGAACTGCCCCACGGGCCGCGAAACCGAAAACTGGATCGACTTCGACTTTTTCGGCCATCAGATTTCGGCGCATATCGGGCCGCGCCCCGATGTGGTGTTGCAGACGCGCGTCGCCGGGATCGACGTGCCCTTGTCGCATTTCGGAGCGGTGCTCGAATGGGACCATTGGCAGGACCTGTCCCAGCGCCTCACCGCGCACGGCGCCGATTTCGTGATCGAACCGCAAGTCCGCTTCGTCGGCGAACCGGGCGAGCAAGCCACCTTCTTCGTGCGCGATCCATCGGGCAATGCGCTCGAATTCAAGGCGTTCCGCGATCCGAACGGCATTTTCGACGCAGGCACCACCGCCGCAACGCCAGCCGAGGCAGCACAATGAAGGTCACGATCATCGGCGCAGGCGCGATCGGCGGCCTGGCGGGCGCGTTCATGGCAAAGGCAGGGCATGACGTCGTGCTGGTCGATCGCTGGGCCGAGCATATCGACGCGATCAAGCGGGACGGCCTGTTCATCGACGGCATTCGCGGCGAGATGCGTATCCCCGTGCCCGCCGCGCACTTGGCCGAACTGACCGGCCCGCTCGAAGCCGTGCTGATCGCCACCAAATCGCAGCACACGATCGAGGCGCTGCAAAGCCTGTTCCCGCTGTTCGGGCCGGACACATTCGTCGTGTCGTTCCAGAACGGCTTCAACGAACCCGCCATTGCCGACGCGCTGACCGCAGCGGGCCTGGGCGGGCGCGAGCGCGTGATCGGATCGATCCCCAATTACGGCGGCGCGCTGGTCGATCCGGGGCATCTCGAATTCGTCCATGAAGGCCCGATCCAATTGGGCGAGATGGACGGCAGCGACAGCGCGCGGCTGAACACGCTCGCGGACATGCTCTCCGCACTGACGCAAGTGCAGCTCTCGTCGAACATCTGGGGGCAGATCTGGGCGAAGGAAGTCTATTCCGCGCAGGTGGTCTTCTCCGCGCTCGCGGACGCGCGCATTCACGAAACGCTCGGCAACCCGCGCTACGCCCGGATCGCGGGCGCGGTGGTTCGCGAGGCGCTGGAAATCGCCGACGCCAACGGCATCACGGTCGAGGCGTTCGATTTCTTCGATCCCGCAAATTACCGCCCGCAAACCGCGGCCGACACGCAGAAACTGCTCGACAATATCAACCATGCGATCTGGCTGCTGAAAAAGGATCAGAAGCCCGACAGCCACCAGTTCCGCAAGAAGGGCTCAGGCATCTGGTGGGACATCGTCTATCGCAAGCGCCAGTCCGAGGTGCGCTCGTCCAACGGCAAGCTGATCGACCTGGGCAAGGCGGTCGGGGCCGACACGCGCCTTAACGAAAAACTCTGTACGATGATCTATGAGATCGAGGACGGCAAACGCCCGCTCGGTTTTCAGAATTTCGACGAGCTCGAAGCCTATGTCGAAAGCATCGGCAAGACCCTGCCCTGACGCTTAAAGCAGCGCGCGCGGCCGGGTCCACAGCGTCGCGTCGCGTACAGTCGGCGGGTAGAGTGTGTGCCGACGCTGCGCCTGGCCCCAGGCGCGCGCGATCATGGCGATCTTTGCCGCGCCCGACGTGGTGACGCGTTGATCCCACGCTCGCGGCCCGAGCGCCGCGACGCGCCGTGCAATGCCCCCATAAATATCCGCCGCCGCCAGCACCGCCCAGGCCGATCGGAACGATAGCGCGGGCGTCCCGTAACGCGCGCTCGCTTCATACGCCGCCGCGCGCTCGGCCAGGCGCACGCCGAGCCGCCCGAGCGCTTCGCGATACTGCGGCGCGAGCAAATCGTCCGCCGCAATCCCCGCCGCATCCAGCCACTCCTGCGGCAGATAACACCGCCCGGCACGCGCATCCTCGCCCACGTCGCGCGCGATGTTCGCAAGCTGGAACGCTAGCCCCAGATCGCACGCCCGGTCGAGCGTCGCCTCATCCTCCGGGGCGACGCCCATCGCCAGCGCCATCATGCACCCGACGACGCCCGCGACGTGATAGCAATATTGGTACAGGTCCTGCTCGGTCTGCGGCCGCCACTCCGCCGCATCGAGCGCGAACCCGGCGATCAGATCGCGCGGCAAGGCCGAGGGCAGCTTCACCTCGGCGGCGAACAGCCGCAGCGCGTCGAAAGCGGGATCGCCGACTACCTGCCCGGCCAGCGCCACCTCGGTCTTCTCGGTAATCTCGGCGAGCCGCGCCGGCCCGTCGCCGGGCGTCATGCCGTGGCCATGATCCTGCCCGTCGGCAATGTCGTCGCACGCCCGGCACCAGGCATAGAGCAACCACGCCCGCTCCCGCTCGCATCGTCCGAACAGGCGACTCGCGGCGGCGAAACTGCGCGATCCGCGCGCGATCAATTCCTGCGCGGTCGCGACGATCGCGGCGCGGGTCGGCCCGCTGGAACGCGCGCCGCTCAAAGGTCCTTCGCGCCGATCTTGGTAACCGTCGTCACCGGCACATGCGCGGCCATCTGCGCCAGCAACCCGTCGAGCGCGGTGTCGATCAGCAGGATCTCGCGGTGTTGCGCGCGGAGAAATCCGACCTCGGCCATGTGGTGATAAAAGGCCACGAGATGGTCGTAATAGCCCGCGATGTTGAGCAGCCCGACCGGCTTCGCGTGATAACCGATCTGCGCCCAGCTGAGCGCCTCCCACAGCTCGTCCATCGTGCCGGTCCCGCCGGGCAGATTGACGAACCCGTCGCTGAGATCGGTGAACGCCTGCTTGCGCTGGTGCATCGTGCCGACGACGTGCAGCTCGGTGCAGCCCTTATGCGCCACCTCGGCATCGACCAGCGCCTGCGGGATGATCCCGATCACCTCGCCCCCCGCCGCCAGCGCACTATCGGCGACCGCGCCCATCAGCCCGAGCCTGCCGCCGCCATAAACGACGCCGATCCCCCGCTCGGCCAGCGTCCGCCCGACTTCGCGCGCGCATTCGATATAGACCGGGTCGGCAGGCGTGGCGGAGCCGCAATAAATGGCCAGGCGCTTCAAGACTTGTTCTCCAACATCAACGCCGCCGTCGCCTTGGCACTGCCCACCACGCCGGGGATCCCCGCGCCCGGATGCGTGCCCGCGCCGACGAAATACAGGTTCGGGATATGGTCGTCGCGATTGTGCACGCGGAACCACGCGCTCTGCGTCAGGATCGGCTCCAGCGAAAAGGCGCTGCCGAGATGCGCGTTCAGATCGCCCGCGAAATCCTTCGGCGTGTACGAAAATTTCGTAACGATCCGATCGTGGATATCGGGAATCAGCCGCCGCCCGATTTCATCGAGGATGCGCTTTTCCAGGATCGGCCCGATCTCGTCCCACTCGACCGGGAATTTGCCGAGATGCGGCACCGGCGCCAGCGCGTAGAAGGTCGAATATCCCTCGGGCGCCAGGGACGGATCGGTCACGGTCGGATGGTGCAGATAGATCGACACATCCTCCGACAGCACGCCGTGGTCGAAAATGTCGGCCATCAACCCCTGATAGCGCGGCCCGAACAGGATCGAATGGTGCGGGATGCCCGGCCAATCGCCCTTGATCCCGAAATGCACGACGAACAGCGACGGCGAATAGCGTTTGCGCGCCAGCGCAGTCTTGGTGCGCTGCGCACTGCGCGAGGACTTCAGCAGATCGCGATAGACGTGCATCACGTCGCCATTGCACGCGATCATGTCGGCATCCTGATGCCACCCGCTTGCCGTGGTGACGCCGGTCGCGCGGTCGCCCAGCGTGGCGATATCGACCACCGCATCGTTCAGCCGCACCACGCCGCCCAGCCGCTCAAAATGCGTCACCATCCCCGCGATCAGCCGGTTGGTGCCGCCCAGCGCGAACCACACCCCGCCGTCCTTCTCCAATTTGTGGATCAGCGCGTAGATCGCGCTGGTGGTCATCGGATTGCCGCCGACCAGCAGCGTGTGGAACGACAGCGCCTGGCGCAGATGCTCGTCCTTCACATAGCTCGACACGACCGAATAGACCGATCTCCACGCCTGATATTTGAACAGCCCGGGCGCCGCCTTGATCATCGCCGCAAAGTCGAGGAACGCGACATGGCCGAGCTTGCGATAGCCCTCCTCATACACGCCGGCCGAGTATTCGAGGAACTTGGCGTAACCCGCCACATCCTCGGGGTTGAGCTTGGCGATCTCGGCGCGCAGCGCATTTTCGTCGTTCGAATAATCGAACGTTGTGCCGTCGGGCCAGCTGAGCCGGTAGAACGGCATCACCGGCACCAGCGTCACGTCATCGGCCATGTCGCGCCCGGTCAGCGCCCAAAGTTCCTGCAAGGATGGCGGATCGGTGATGACGGTCGGCCCGGCATCGAAGGTGAAGCCGTCCTTTTCCCACACATACGCCCGCCCGCCGGGCTTGTCGCGCGCCTCGACGATCGTCGTCTCGACCCCGGCCGATTGCAGCCGAATCGCGAGCGCGAGCCCGCCAAAGCCCGCACCGATCACGATTGCCGTGCGACCGTTCATAATGGCTTCGCCGCAGGCAACAGGCCGATCGCCCGCATCGCGCGCGGGATCGTCACCGGCGGCTTGCCGGTCAGCACGCGCACCTTGTCGAACAGCGTCGATCGCCCGGCATAGAAGCGCCGCACCAGTTGCGGATCGAGCCGATAGAAGCGCTCCAGCACCTTGTAGCGCTCTTCCGGGTCGGCCGCGCGGAACAACATCTTGTCGAGCATCCGGTAAAAGCCGCGCGCCTTCCACGTCCGCCGCGCGAAATCGTGCGTCAGGTCGTGCAGGCCCGCCCCCGAAAGGTCGCGCGCATCGCCGATCAGCGCCGCCATCCGCACCGCATCGGGCAGCGAATAGCCGGTGGTCGGGTGAAACAGACCGGCGCGCATCCCGGCCTTCGCCACCTTGTTGCCGCCCGATTGCCAATAGGCCTCGAAATCGCCGCCCATCGTCACCGGCAGCACGCCCGATTCCTCGCGCACGATATGCTGCGTCTGCCAGCCATGCGCGGCGGCATAGGCCAGCACGCGCTCGGCGATCGGATCGGCATTGCTCCCACTGCCGGGCTTCGGGCGGTGCAGATCGGGCGTGTCGCTGTAATAGGTGTCCTCGACGAACAGCCGCGTCGCCGAGAAGGGCAGCGTATAGACGAAGCGATAGCCGTCGATCTGCTCGACCGTCGCATCCATCACGATCGGGTGATCGACCCCGTGCGGCTCGTCGAGCGCGAATTCCATGCCGACGAACTTCTGCCAGCCAAGGTCGAGCAGCCCGAGGTCCCCGGGCCCGCGCGCATCGATCACGCCCTTCGCCTCGATCCGGTCGCCATCGGCGAGCACGACCGCGGTCGCGCTGGCGGCCAGCACTTTCCGCCCGGTCATCAATGCCTTTTCGGGCAGAGTCGCCCGCATCACCGTGTCGAGCCGCTCCGATTCGATCGAGTAATAGGGGCTCTTCAGCGTCCGCTGGTGCGCCGGAAAGGCGATGTCATATTGCGTCCAGCCATAGGAAATCAGCGGCGCGACGATCCAGCGGTTGCCCTCGTCTATGTCGCTTGCAAAGAACGACCAGAGGTGGTTGCCACCGATCGTATCCGCCCCCTCGATGATCCGCACATCGATTCCGGGGCGCTTCTTGGCGAGCGCAAGCGCGATCAGGCCACCGGCCAGCCCGCCACCAACGATGGCCAAGTCGCAATTGTGGGTGGTCGGCATGGCAAAGAGCGATACTAGAAAAGCGCCGCCGCGCAAGCGCGCGCGGGTGACGGATCGCTTCGGCACGTGTAAGGTTTCGCTTCGATGCCCACGCTATTTTCCCTGCCGGTCGCCGTTCCGATCGCCATCCTCGTCTCGGCGCTTGCCATGTCGCTGATCGTCGGGGTGCGCTATCTGATCGTGTCGGGCGCGTTCGATGTCGCGACGCGGACACGCTATCCGGGGCTGTATGCCGGCCTCACCCCCCAAATCCGGCGCGAGATCGCGTGGAGCCTCGCCTCGGCGCTGATCTATGGCGTGCCCGCAGGGGTCGTCGCCTGGGGATGGCAAAATCGCGGCTGGACGATGATCTACGCCGACATCCACGCCTGGCCCTTGTGGTACGCGCCGGTGTCCGTGCTGCTCTATCTGTTCGTCCACGATACCTGGTTCTACTGGACGCACCGCTGGATGCACACGCCGCGCGCATTCAGGCTCGCCCACGCGGTGCATCATGAAAGCCGCCCACCCACCGCCTGGGCTGCGATGGCGTTCCACCCGATCGAGGCGATCACCGGCGCTGTGATAATTCCGCTACTGGTCTTCCTGATTCCAATCCACATCGGCGCGCTAGGGTTGGTGTTGACCATCATGACGGTTATGGGGGTGACCAACCATATGGGGTGGGAGGTTTTTCCTACGTTCATGTGGAAAGGCCGACTGGGAGGTTGGCTCATCACCGCGAGTCATCATCAACGCCACCACGAACTCTATCGGGGCAATTATGGACTCTACTTCCGCTTCTGGGACCGGATTTGCGGCACGGACAAAGGCGTCGGCGATTTCGCCAAGAGCCATGCCAAGGCTGCGTGCGGTCGCGCGAGCCAGCGCGTTGAGCGCAGCGGCGCTGCTGTTGCTGCCCGGAGCGGTCGGGACGGGTGAGCTTTCGGTCGACGTCTCCAATCTGCGCTCGCACAAGGGTTTCGTACGCGTCTGCCTGACCGCCGATCCGCAGAATTTCCCCGCCTGTATCGACGATGCGCAAGCGGTGACACGCTCGATCCCGGCGGGCACGCCGAAGATCCGCTTCGATGGCCTGGCGCATGGCGATTATGCTGTCGCGGTGATCCATGACGAGAATGGCAATCGCAAATTGGACACCTTCGCCGGCATCCCGCGCGAAGGCTTCGGTTTTTCGCGCAATCCGCCCGTTACCTTCGGTCCGCCGCGCTTTTCGGCGGCGCGCTTCACGCTGGCGGGTGATGCAGAAACGCAACAGGTACGGATGCGTTACTTGCTCTGACCGGTGTCGGCGGACCCAAACCGGTACGGGCACGTTACGGCCTCAACCCCGATAGTTGGAGCTCCCCCGTGATCGTCGCCCCTTTGCTTAGCCGTACCCTGCTCGCCTCCGCCGCTTTGGCGCTGAGCGCCGCCGCCGTCCCCGCCCTCGCGCAGGACGCCCCCGCCCCGGCGGCCCCGGCGAGCGCGGACAGCAATGCCGATCTCGCCGCACGCCTGAATGGCGACAGCGTGACGGTCGGCATCGGTGGCGCGTATCTGCCCGATTATGAAGGCTCGAACGAGTATCGCCTCGCGCCGGGTCCGGTCGCGATCGGATCGATCAAGGGGTTCAACTTCTCGGTCGTCGGCAATCGCGCCAGCGTCGATCTGATCCCGAACCGTCCGGGCCAGACGATCGACCTCCAGCTCGGCCCGATCGGCGTGCTCAATTTCAACCGCTCGGCGGTCAGCACGATCGATGACGTGCGCGTCCGCGCGCTGGGCAAGCGCAGCACCGCGATCGAACTCGGCGGCTATGTCGGGATCGGCAAGACCGGCATCGTCACCAGCCCATATGACAAGCTCTCGCTGTCCTTGAGCTATCGTCAGGGCGTCAGCGGCGCGCATCGCTCCTATACCTGGCAGCCGACGGTGACCTATCTCACCCCGCTCAGCCGAAAGGCCGCCGCCGGGCTGATCGCCACCGCGCAATATTCGGGTCAGGGCTTTGCCGACGCCTATTTCTCGATCAGCCCCAGCCAAAGCATTGCCAGCGGCCTGCCCTCCTTCAACGCGCGGAAAGGCTGGCGTAATTACAGCGTCGGCGGCTTCGTGACCTATTCGCTGACCGGCGATCTGCTGAAGGGCTTCAAGATCGTCGCGGGCGGCACCTACAGCCGCGAACTTGGCGATTTTTCGTACAGCCCGATCGTCCGCATCGCCGGTACGCCCAACCAATGGCTCGGCGCGGTCGGCATCGCCTACACCTTCTGACGGACCGGATCGCACACGCCGATCGCCGCAAACCGGAGCCGTCCTGGCAATCCCGGCTTGCGTCGCGGCGCGCGAAATGCGACGCGGTTCCCGCCAGATGGCGCGTTTTCTTGGAAGAAGAGGGTTCGCCCCGATGACCGATACTCCCCCCGTCCTGCTGCGCGACGGCGAAGACCCCAGCTCCGGCCTGATCGCCCAGTTCGATGCGCGCGCCGAACGACGCAACGAACGGCGCGAATTCTTCCGCACCGCGCTTGGCGCAGGGGCCGTGGCGGCGGTTGGCGCGACGGCGGTGACGCTCGCCTCGCGCGCAACTGCGCAGTCGGTCAACGACGCGGCGATCCTCAATTTCGCGCTCAACCTCGAATATCTCGAAGCTCAATTCTACAGCTACGCCGTGACCGGTACGGGCCTTGCCAACAGCCTGCTCACGCCAGGCAGCGCGAGTACGACGACAGTGGGCACGATCACGCCTGGGCGGCAGGTCAGCTTCTCCGATCCGCTCGTCGCACAATATGCGCGCGAAATTGCGGCGGACGAGGCAGCGCACGTCGCCTTCCTGCGCAACACGCTCGGCACCGCCGCGGTCGCGATGCCCGCGATCGATCTCGGCAGCACCGCGACCAGCGCGTTCAGCGTAGCGGCGCAGGCCGCCGGGATTGTCACGTCGGGCACGGCGTTCGATCCGTACGCCAACGACCAGAACTTCCTGCTCGCCGCCTTCCTGTTCGAAGATGTCGGCGTCACCGCGTACAAGGGCGCGGCGACGCTGCTCGAAAGCAAGGTCTATCTCGATGCAGCGGCCGGTATCCTCGCGGCGGAGGCCTACCACGCTTCGATCATCCGTACCGTGCTGTATCGCAAGGGCGTCGACACTGCGTCCTTCCGTACCTCCGCCGATGCGCTGTCCAACGCGCGCGACGCGCTCGATGGCACGACCGACGACGATCAGGGCATCTCGCCGGTCACTCTGGTCAGCAGCCTGACCCCGACCCCGGCCCCAGGAGCCTATGCCCCGCTCGTCCCCGCGGCGTTGCTCGGTACCGCCTCCAATATCGTGCCGACCGCCGCCGATGGCACGGTCTACGGGCGCAGCACCGGCACCGTGCTCAACGTGCTGTATCTCAACCGCCTGGCGGTCTCGAAGGGCGGGTTCTTCCCGAACGGCCTGAACGGCACGCTCGTGAGCAGCTCGGCGAGCTGATGTCCGCCCCGTTGCAGCCCGTGATTTTTCCGATCGGAGTTTCCCAGTGATCGACAGCGACATCCTCCTGCAGACGCTCGAAGCCAGCGAACGGCGCCGCGCCGAGCGCCGCAATTTCCTGCGCAGCGCGAGCGCGGCCTCGCTCGCGGTTGGCGGCAGCGCGTTGCTCGCGGCGTGCGGCGGCGGCAACAGCGGCACCTCCACCCCGACGCCGACCACCACCCCGACCCCCAGCCCGAGCTCGACCTCGGTGCTGCAGGATCAGGATACGCTGAACTTCGCGCTCAACCTCGAATATCTCGAGGCGCAATTCTACAGCTATGCCGTGACCGGCGCCGGCCTGCCCGCCGCGCTGATCGCCCCCGGCAACGGCAGCGGCACCACGACCGGCACCGTGACCGGCGGCCGCCAGGTGAGCTTCACCGACACCGTCGTGCGCGAATATGCCCGCGAGATCGCCGCCGATGAGATCGCGCATGTCGGCCTGCTGCGTTCCGCGCTCGGCGCGGCGGCGGTGGCGATGCCGAACATCAACATCGATGGCGGCGCGAGCGGTGCCTTCACCGCGCTCGCCCGCGCGGCCGGGATCGTCGCCTCGACCGACACCTTCGATCCTTACGCCAGCGACGAGAATTTCCTGCTCGCCGCCTTCGTCTTCGAAGATGTCGGCGTCACCGCGTACAAGGGCGCCGCGGCGCAGATCAACAGCGCGCTGCTGATCGATGCCGCCGCCGGCATCCTCGCGACCGAGGCGTACCACGCCGGCCTCATTCGTACCGTGCTCTACTCCAAGGGCCTGACCACGCCGAGCCTGCGTACCAATGCCGGGCTGATCAGCGACGCGCGCGACAGCCTTGACGGCACCACGACCGATCTCGACCAGGGCATCGTCGGCGATGCCGTTACGTCGAACCTGGTGCCGGTCGACGCCAATGGCCTCGTCTTCGGCCGCACCGCGGGTCAGGTGCTCAACATCGTCTATCTCAACCGCAACGCGGTGGTGGGCGGCGGGTTCTTCCCCGCGGGCCTCAACGGCAACATCAAGACCAGCGCGGCAAGCTGACCCAGCTTTAGCATCCGGGGCTTTGCAGCGGCCCCGGATGCGCCTAGAACCGCACCATCCCCGGGGGGCTGCCGATCCGCAGCTGAGAGGCAGGCAGGAGCCCGCGACCCGCATCAACCTGATCCCGTTAGCACGGGCGGAGGGAGGGAGCGGTTTTCACCCCGAAATCCGTGCCCCCGCTCCGAATTTTGGAGCGAAACGCATGGCCGACATCCCCGCCCGTACCGAAATTGGCGTCACCACCGGCCCGATCCGCGGCAGCCGCAAGATCTACGTCCCCGCGCCCAACATCCCCGGCCCCGGCGTCGCGATGCGCGAGATCATGCTCGAACCCTCCAGCGGCGAGCCGCCCTTGCGCGTCTATGACACCAGCGGCCCCTACACCGACCCCAATGCGCAGATCGACATCGCGACCGGCCTGCCGACGCTCCGCCGCGACTGGATCCTCGCGCGCGGCGATGTCGAATCCTATGACGCGCGCGAAATCCGCCCCGAGGACAATGGCCTGACCGGGCCGGACCGCTCCGCCGGCGTCCCGCAATTCCCCAATGTCGTGAAGCGGCCGCTGCGCGCGAAGACGGGCATGAACGTCAGCCAGATGCACTATGCCCGCCGCGGCATCATCACGCCCGAGATGGAATATGTCGCGATCCGCGAAAATCTCGGCCGCGCGGCAGCCAAGGAAGCGCTCATCCGCGACGGGCAGGATTTCGGCGCGAGCATCCCCGACTACGTCACCCCCGAATTCGTCCGCGATGAGATCGCGCGCGGCCGCGCGATCATCCCCAACAACATCAACCACCCCGAATCCGAACCGATGGCGATCGGCCGCAATTTCCTGGTCAAGATCAACGCCAATATCGGCAACAGCGCGGTCGCCAGCAACGTCGCGTCCGAAGTCGACAAGATGGTCTGGTCGATCCGCTGGGGCGCGGACACCGTCATGGACCTCTCCACGGGGCGCAACATCCACGACACGCGCGAATGGATCCTGCGCAACAGCCCCGTGCCGATCGGCACCGTGCCGATCTACCAGGCGCTCGAGAAGGTCGGCGGCGTCGCCGAGGACCTCACCTGGGAAATCTTCCGCGACACCCTCATCGAACAGGCCGAACAGGGCGTCGATTACTTCACGATCCACGCCGGCGTGCGCCTCGCCTACATCCCGATGACCGCCAAGCGCGTCACCGGCATCGTCAGCCGCGGCGGCTCGATCATGGCGAAATGGTGCCTCGCGCATCACAAGGAGAGCTTCCTCTACGAACGCTTCGACGAGATCACCGAGATCATGAAGGCGTATGACATCGCCTACAGCCTCGGCGACGGCCTGCGCCCCGGCTCGATCGCCGACGCAAACGACGAAGCGCAGTTCAGCGAGCTCTATACCTTGGGCGAACTCACCCACCGCGCGTGGAAGAGCGACGTGCAGGTGATGATCGAAGGCCCCGGCCATGTGCCGATGCACAAGATCAAGGAGAATATGGACAAGCAGCTCGAAGTCTGTGGCGAGGCGCCCTTCTACACGTTGGGCCCCCTCACCACCGACATCGCGCCGGGCTATGACCATATCACCAGCGGCATCGGCGCCGCGATGATCGGTTGGTATGGCACGGCGATGCTCTGCTACGTCACGCCGAAGGAGCATCTCGGCCTGCCCGACCGCGACGACGTGAAGGTCGGCGTGGTGACCTACAAACTCGCCGCGCACGCAGCGGACCTCGCCAAAGGCCACCCCGCCGCCAAGATGCGCGACGACGCGGTGTCACGCGCCCGCTTCGAATTCCGCTGGCGCGACCAGTTCAACCTGTCGCTCGATCCCGACACGGCGGAACTCTATCACGACGCAACGCTCCCCGCAGAAGGCGCCAAGACCGCGCATTTCTGCTCGATGTGCGGCCCGAAATTCTGCTCGATGAAGATCACGCAGGAAGTGCGCGATTTCGCGGGCAAGCAGAATCAGGGCGTCGAAGGCTTCATCGCGAGCGGCCCGACCGGCGCCGAGACGGCAGCGGCAAGCAAGGCCGCGGCGATCAA
Source organism: Sphingomonas sp. MMS24-J45 (assembly GCF_044881195.1). Taxonomy (GTDB): domain Bacteria; phylum Pseudomonadota; class Alphaproteobacteria; order Sphingomonadales; family Sphingomonadaceae; genus Sphingomonas. Next base: position 1,459,666 of record NZ_CP173255.1, read on the forward strand.
GGGGATGGAGGAGATGAGTGCGCTGTACAACGCGTCAGGGCGCGAGCTTTACATTGGCGCTGGGGGGCGGGAGCGGGATTGAGGGTGCGGAACTCCTAGAAAACTTAAATTGGATCGATCCATTTCCCCTGTGGAGGGGGTGGCGGCACTATCGTGTTAAAGTTGTTCTGCAAGAAGAGATGAATGTTAACACGGCAAGCTATCGCTTCCGGCCCGGTAGAAATTCCTCCCGGCAAACCACTTGCCGTTTTTTCGATCATTCCGGTGCCCCAAACGATCGGGCGATCTTTCCACTCCGGAAGGCGGGTAATTCGTTTCGACGCGTCCTCGAAATCCCAACCCTCCTCCTTAGATCTTGCGATTATCCAGCTACCCTTCGTCGGATAATCGATTCGTGGAAGAGGGCGGCTTCCCCCACCGTCATACCGACGGGGTTTGGTACTGGCCCAGTCTCCATAAAACATGCGGTAGTTGCCATAGCTTCTCGATAAGTTGGCAAACAACAGCCGTGAACCAATCAACTTACTCTCTGCAAAATCGTCGAAATCCGAGAAATCGTTAGGGAAACTCGAGGCGGAGACCACAAAACGTGCTTCCGGCGATATTGCAATTAGACGATTAATGAGCAGAGATACATTACGCTCTGTCATTTCGGTGGGATCACCATACCCGGCATCAAAAACACAGAGAATGTTGTTACCAATGTACTCTTCGATAATATTAAATATTAATGTAATGTCATATGAGCGCTCAAGCTCGAATCGAAATACAAAACCCCGACCCATTTCGATAGCTTTATTAATCTGATAGCGAACCTGGTCTTCAGATTTATCTAGCGTTTGAATTGTAGGAATGTAACGCTGATTTTCTTCAACAAATTTCATCCAGTTTATATGACCTTGATTTTTGTCGAGCAGAGACCTCCAAAAAACTCTAGATGGTAGTTCGGATTCGCTTCGGAAATATCGATCAATATCAACAATAATCGGCATGTCGCCGACACTTCTAGATATGACAGCTACGGTATTATCAAATGATATAGAATTAAGCCAAGGAGCGAGCAGTATTATTGGCAGCATTTTCTGTTTTTCGGATGCTGGCAACTTCTCCATTGCCCGCATTTCGGCGCGCCTAACGCATATCGTTGGATAATATCGATCGATAAATTGCGTCATCGTCAGAAACCGAACCTAAAACCGACAGCTAAAGCTGATACCTTGAAAACTGATGCGATCTCGTCAAGGTGTCCCGAGGCGGGCAGGCACGCGTGCCTTTGCATACACCAATCATGCACCTTATCCCATGGAAGCAACAAGGCTGCGGCCATACGGTTAGCTTCCGCCTCTAGTCGGTCAGATAGTTTAGAACGATATAGTATACTGTCGGTAATACCATCAGTTCCTATACTTTGCTTATGTAGTAAGAAGTGTCCAATTTCATGGGCTACAGTAAATCTTTGACGAACGGGCACATCTGTATTGTTAACTTGTATCTGATACGATTGATCTTTTGTTGATAACTGACGAATTAGTCCAGATATATCAGCAGGCAACGTTATGCTAATCACCTCAATACCGAATTTCTGTGCAATCAGGCCAATCGGCACGGGGGAGCCCTCCCCGCGACATCATCGATTATAACGCGCTCGTCTACAGACAAGCGTTGCCATAGCGGAAGAGCCGGATCGGATGGATTCAAGGTCAATCGACCTGACCCTCATCAGTTGGCTCGTCTTCGTCCAACCGCACGTCTGGATTATTGGTCGTAATTTTGTCAATAACTAAGGGTAGTAAGGCTATTACCTCTTGCCTAATGCGGCGCTCAGTCCACTTTTTTAGGTGACCCTCTTCCCGCGTAAATTCATCTTGGATTTTGACTAGAGCACGCCCCCCCTCATCGAACGAAGAAGAGATCGCCCTTAATGCTTCCGTAGACGCAAATTTACCCGCCTCGCGTTTCAAACTTCGGAAACCCACAACGCCTAAGATTGCCAGCCCCAACGCTGAAACCGAGAAGATCACTGTAACTGTGGTCAGCAGAATCACGACCATATTAGTGTAGTCGATAGCAACCGGGCTATTTGCTGTTGCAGGAGTAGCGTATCGTCCGATCAACAAATACGCTATCACACAAAGGGTGATAGCGACGAGAAGCGAAAGTGTTGCGTAAAAGATCCGCCAGAACGTCGCCATAACGTCATCGTAGCCAGAGGTTTGGATTTATACAATGGGCAGGGTTTGTCACTCTTGCCCCACCTAACTCAGATCGTGCTGGTCGTCCGCGACTATGACGAAGCGCCCCCTTCTAAGTCGGCAAGGTCGGCTGCACGCTAGGATCGAATGGGCCGTCGATATTGCGGACCGCCGCGTCGCAGTCGACCGGCTTCAACTAAGGCCGTGGCGCGCCATTCCCCGAGCAATGATATCCTCAATCGACGTATCAACTTCTGGCGAAGCCCGCCCCTCGTCGATCGCCGCCTGCAACGCCGCCAGTTTCACCGCATAGGCCCGGTCGCGCCGCACCAGGTCGCAGATATAGTCGCTGGTGCTGCCGAACCCGCCCTCAACGGCGCGCGCATCTGCCCAACTTTGGAGGTCGTCGGGAAGCAGGATGGTCATCTGCGCCATGCCCGAAACATACGATGCCGCGCCCATACCGACAAGCAACTCAATAAGGATAGCGGCACCGCAAGCCCCAACCACCCCTCACCAAGGCTGTCCTACACGCGCGGATTATGATCCAAACTGCCGGATGGCACATCGCAAACCTCGCAACCAAGCCTCTGGTCGCTCGGCCCGACGCTCCCCCACCACCGCCCCCACCACGGCGCTCGTCGTCACGCCCGAGCCCGCGCCGCCGGCGGACACGCGCGACGAACATGGCTTCGATCCCGACGATTATAAGTGGATTCCGGTCCGGCGCGTGCCGCGTGCCGATGGCTGGAGCGATGCGAAGCAACGGCTGTTCATCGAAACGCTCGCCGACACCGCATCGGTGACCGAGGCGGCGCGCACCGTGGGCATGACGACGACGAGTTGTTATCGCCTGCGCCGCGCGCCGGGGGCGGAGAGTTTCGCCCGCGCCTGGGATGCGGCGCTGCACGCCGCCTCGGCCCGGCTGGTCGAGGTCGCGTTCGATCGCGCGCTCAACGGCGTCGAACACATCATCTTCGACAAGGAGGGACGGCGGATCGGCGCACAGCGGCGCTACAGCGATACGTTGCTGATGCATTTGATGCGCGCGCATCATCCAGCGCTTTATGGACGCTCGCATCTCGATACGCGCCCGGCGGCGGCGCCTGCGCTGCCCCCGGTGGCGGAGGCACTCGCCGCGCTCTCCCCCGTCACGCCGCCCGATCCGCATTTGCTGATGCCGCCCGACGAACTCGAAACCGCGCTCGAAGTGGCCGATCTGGGCGATGGCCGACTGCCGCATTGGTATCGCGACCCCGATCCTAACCCGATATATCAAGAGGATAGCGCGTTCGAGGCCAAGCTGCAGGCGTGCCTTGACGAAGCGAGGGCGGCGCGGGAAGCCGAGACCGGCCGCGATCTGGGTTGGAACAAAGACGGGAGTGACGCTGACGACGAGCGGGACCTCGGCGACGGCGCCGACGCCGCGCCGGATGACGACACCCCGCGCTCCCGCCGCTGACAAACGGGCCTTGTGGATGGCACTTTCGCAACTTTCGGTGCGCGCGCCGCGTCTCGCTCGTCCCGCCGTCCGTGCTTCCCCATCGCCTGTAAAGCTGGCAGGTTGCTAGCCGATGCTCCCCTCGCTGCTCGTCATCGACGATTTCCTCACCGATCCCCACGCCGTCCGCCGCGCGGCGCTTGGGCTTGGCTATGATCCGGCGCTGAAGGCGGGGAATTATCCCGGCGTGCTGTCGAACGATCCGCTTGCGATCAAAGGGCTGGACGCGGCGGTGGCGGCGCGGATCGGAGTGCCAGTCGCGCCGATGCCGGGCACCAGCCACGGCCATTGCCGCCTCACGCTCGCCGGGGACAAGGGGATCAGCGGGGTGCATATCGACCCCTGCTTCTATTCGGGCATCCTCTATCTCAGCCTGCCCGAACATGCCCGCGGCGGGACCGATTTCTTCCGCCACCGCCCGACCGGGCTGGACCGCGTGCCAAGCACCGATCTCGGGCTGCTGGAGAGCGGCTTTGCCGACGTCAACGATCTGGTCGAACGCGTCGTCAATGCCGACACGACCAAGCCCGCGCGCTGGGAAAAGGTGATGAGCGTGCCGATGCGCTTCAACCGGCTGCTGCTGTTCAGCCCGTGGCTGTTCCACGATGCCGCCCCCGGCTTCGGCCGCAGCGCGGCGGATGGGCGGCTGGTGATGCTGCTGTTCTTCGCGCGCCGTTGACGGTCAGGGGCGCCCGTCGCCGGACGCCCCTGGCCGATCGTCACTTGGGCTTAGAAGCGCACACCCACGCCCGCCGCGACATGGCGACGCTGCAGGTTCACGCCGAAGAACTTGCCGTAATCGGCATAGTTGAATTCGAGCAGGCCATAGACGCGCTTGCCGAAGTTATAATCGACGCCGATCGCGCCCTGCACGCCGTCCTTGGTGGTCGATCCGCTGCCGAACGCCGTGTTCGCGCTGAAGCCGATGCGGGCATAGCCAGCCTTGGCATAGATCAGCGCCTTGTCGCTGACCGCGACGCCGATCCGACCGCCAACGCCGAGATTGCCGTTTTCCTTCAGGCAATCCGCGCCGTCGCACAATTTGACGCTGGAGAATTCATAGACCGCATACGGCCCAACCACGACCGACTTGCCCGCCTTCAGGTCGAAACCGATTTCGCCGCCGCCCGAAACCGCGCTGCCGATCTTGTAGACATTCCCGCTGTCGCTGACGGTCGGCGTTTCATAGCCGATGCGCGCTTCGGCGCGGACGCCGTCGAACTGACTGGCGCGGGTGTCGCTGTCCTGCGCGGCAGCAACGCCCGGAATGCACGCCGCAACAGCGGCGAGCAGGTACCAAGATTTCATGAGATGTCCCCCGGATTATGACTGCTTTATAACGGGTAAGATCGCACATGCGCGAAATCGCCCGGGGCGGCGCTAAAGTCAGGTAGCAGCGACGTCTAGCCCGTATCGCACCCGAAATGACCTGTTTTCAGAAAGTTGTCACAGTGTTGCGCTGATATCACACACTAAGAGGCGGAAGCGCCCAATCGATCGTCCCGCGGCCATGCTCCGCCAGGAAGGCATTGGTCCGGGAGAAGGGTCGGCTCCCGAAAAAACCTGTCCGCGCCGACAAGGGCGAGGGGTGCGCAGAAGTCACGATCAAATGCCGCCCGGCCGGTGCAGCCGCCGCGATCAACGGTGCCTTGGCTTGCGCATGAGCACCCCAGAGCAGGAACACAGTCGGATCGGCCCGCTCGGCCACCGCGCGGATCACGGCATCGGTAAAGCGCTCCCACCCCTGCCCGCGGTGCGAGGCAGGCGCGCCCTCGCGCACGCTCAACACGGTGTTGAGCAGCAGTACGCCTTGCCGCGCCCATGCCTCCAGGAAGCCGTGCGCGCTGCGGGGATGGCCCAGGTCGGCCTGCAATTCCTTGAAGATGTTGACCAGGCTCGGCGGGATGCGCGTGCCGGGCCGGACCGAGAAGCTCAGCCCATGCGCCTGCCCCGCGCCATGATACGGATCCTGCCCCAGAATCACGACGCGCACGGCATCAAGCGGGGTCAGCGCGAGCGCGCGGAAGCGGTCGGCCGCCGGCGGATAGACCGGCACGCCCCCCGCCGCCTCGGCCGCCAGGAGGGCGTCGAGGTCGCGCATGTACGGTGCGTCGAACTCGCCCTGCAACGCCGCACGCCAGCTCGGATGCAGGCCCGCCAATCCGTCCATGCCGCTGATGCCTCAGCGCTTCCGGACGAACTCAGCGCGCAGCACCAGGCCCTTGATCCCGTCGTAACGGCAGTCGATTTCCTGCGCGTCGCCGGTTAGCCGGATCGACTTGATCAGCGTGCCACGCTTCAGCGTCTGCCCCGCGCCCTTGACGGTCAGATCCTTGATCAACGTCACCTGATCGCCATCGGCCAGCACATTGCCGACCGCATCGCGGACGACCACTGCATCCCCGTCATGCGCGGCGACGGCGGACACCTGCACCCATTCGCCGGTCGCCTCGTCATAGACGAAAGCGTCTTCCTCACCGCTCATGCCGATCAGCTCTTGATGTTGACCATGCCGACCGGCTGGCCCTTGGTCGAAGGATTGGAGGCGTTTTGCTTGGGCGCCTTCTCGGCCTTGGGCTTGCGCACTTCCTTGTTCGATTTCTTCTGGCTCTTGGCCATGTCCTGTCCTGACCGGAGCGGAAGGCCCCGCTTATCCTTAGCGCCAAAGGGGCACGGGGCGCACCTCAATTCGCTCCGCCGCGTGCGTCGCTCACTTGATCGATGTCAGTACGATTGTTGCCGCCCGCCTCGCAACTCTTGGCGCGCTAACCTGTTGATGTTGCACGCCGGACGCGCCCCCCTTCGCGTCCGGCGACCATTCCAATCGACCGAGGAGTCACGTCATGGGCCTGTTCACCAAAGACATCGCCACGTTCGAAGACCTGTTCCTGCATCAGCTGCAGGACGTCTATTATGCCGAGAACCAGATCACCAAGGCACTGCCGACGATGATCGAAAAAGCGACCGACGCGGGCCTGAAAACTGGCTTCCAGCAGCATCTGAGCGAAACCGAAGGCCAGATCCGTCGCCTCGAGCAAGTGTTCGACAAGCTCGGCGAGCAGCCCAAGGGCGCTACGTGCCCGGCAATTCAGGGCATCATCAAGGAAGCCAATGAAGTCGCCGGCGATATTGCCGACAAGGCCGTGCTCGATGCCGCGTTGATCGCCTCGGCCCAGGCGGTGGAGCATTATGAGATCGCCCGCTATGGCACGATGATCGCCTGGGCAAACCAGCTCGGCCGTACGGAAATCGCAGCGATCCTGCAGGAAACGCTCGACGAGGAATATGCGACCGACGACAAATTGACCGCGATGGCGACGGGCAAGCTCAACGCCCGCGCCGAAGACGCTGTTCCGGCACAATAAGCTGCGCGCCTAGAATGTCCCCGGCACCTCGCGTTGCACGGTGTCGGGGCGTTCGGGCGAGAGCAATTCCATCGGCGGAGCCGAAAACGTAGCGCGGCTCGCCTGCGCACTCGGCACGCCAGATGCGTCGGCGGTGATTGCCGCGGCACAACTGCGCCCTGCCAGAAAATCCAGCGCCGCGCGCGTCGAGGATTCGAGGGGGCTGCCGAGCGGATGAGTCAGATCGTCGCCCGCCTGACAGCTTGCCTCCATGATGCTGGCGAGCCCGTCATAATAAGCCCCCTGACGATTAGCATTCTGCAGCGCAAAGGCGATAACGCGCAGCCGATCGTCGCATGCCGAGCGATCGAGCGCGATCTGCCCGACCGGCTTGCCATAGGTATTGGTGCCAATCAGTGCAGCATTGGCGCGCAGATACGGGATTTGCGCCGCGATTACGAGTTCGCTGGCCGATGCGCTGCTACCCGTGCCGATGAACGCGATCTTGGTCGGCGCGATAGACTGCGGCTGCGGCGCGAAGAAGGTAGTCGTGTTATTCGACGATTTTTCCGGCCGGAACGTCATGTAATCGATCACATCGGAGGTCGAACGGTTGGCCCCCATCAAATTGGTCATCAACTCGGCGATCGAAACGAGCCCGCCGCCATTGTAACGCACATCAACGATCACATTCGTGATCCCCGCCGTGCGGAACGAGGCGAAGGCAGCCCGCAACGCCGGGTCGGCCGTCGAAATGAACGTCCGCAGATTGATATAGCCGACTTGCCGCCCGCCATCGTTGATGATCTGCGCGCCATAGCGGCTCGAGACCGGGGTGAGCGAATAGTCCGCCTTGCTGACGCTGACGTTGCGCGTGCCGCTTGCATCGGTGATCCGCAACACGCGCGTCGTGCCCGCCGTGCTCGGCCCCAGCGCGTTGGTCACGCCGTTGCTCCCTTCGGCGGTGATGATCGCATCGACCGTGCGCAAATCGCTCGCACTGGTACCGATCGCGACGATCTCGGCACCGCGATCGATCCCGGCGTTGAGCGCTGGCGCGCCTTCGAACAATTCAGCGATAAACACCCGCCGCCCGGTCGAATCGAGCGACAGACGAAAACCGAACCCCGCGCTCGATCCGGAAGAATAGAAGGCATCCTCCGACGCGATCGAGGTCAGATACGTGAAGTATCGATCCTTGCGCTGCGCCCGCGCGGTCGCGGTCAAGGCATCGATATACGCGTCTACCGTGGTGTAGGCGGCCGGATTGAGGTTCGCCGGCAGCGTGTCCGGAAACAGATACCATTCGCGCAGTTGCGCCAGCGCCCAATCCTGCCGGTCACGCAGCGTACAGCCTGCGGCCGTCGTGCTTGGGGTCGGGGTGGGTGAGGTCGCGGTCGGCGTTCCGCTGGAACTGCCGCTGCCGGAGGTGCCGCCCCCGCTACAGGATGCGAGCACCACGGAAAGGGCCGCCAACGTCGTCGGAATACGCGATCGGGTCATCACTCACCTGCCTTGGCATAAAGCTAGCGAGCGGTGGTTGGCTTGTCAGTGACAAATATCAATGGATGGAAAGTTGTGGTCGATGCGGGGGACGGGCGGGGACGCCCAGCCGATCAAACCATCGGCGCGAGCGTGACGACGCTGGAGAGCAATGCGGCGCTGAGCACGAACGATGCGACGAGCGAGACGGCGACGCGCTGCAGCGATTCGAAACGGATGATCATGATGAAATTCCCTTTTATCTGGTGATCCGGACCATCCGGCCACCGATGCAAAGAGATTTGCAGGAGGCGTGCCAAGTTTAAAAAAGCCCAGAAATCCGCCCTTTTCGTATATGCAGCATTTCGATATAATCAGTTACGCGGTGAAATTAGCCAACTATCGGCGAAAATTCCTACGCGGCGTAGATGCGATTGCGTCCGCCATCTTTGGCGGCGTACAGCAATTTGTCGGCGCGCCCGAACACCGCGCCCTGCACTTCGCCCGGCTCCGCCTCGGTCAGCCCGCCGGAGAACGTCACAGACCCCAGCGGCGCGTCCGATTCGCGCAGGCGATAGCGTTTGCTGGCGACCGAAATCCGCGCCGCTTCCAGCATCCCGCGCGCGGCTGGCAAATCGAGCCCGTAGAATAGGATGATGAATTCCTCGCCGCCGTAACGGCCGACGAAATGATCGGGGCACGCCGCTGTCAGCGCGTCGGCGATCGCGCGCAGCACCCGATCGCCGACCGAATGGCCGAACTGGTCGTTGACGCGCTTGAAGCGGTCGACGTCCACCACCGCTAGGCACAGAGTCTCGCCGGCCTGCATCCGCTCGGCAAAGGCTTCCTCGAAAGCGCGCCGATTAGGCAGGCCGGTCAGCGGATCGCGCCGCGCATCGCCGCGCGCTTCCTCGAGTTTCTCGCGAAGCTGATCCGCCTCGCTGGTTGCAGCAGCCAGCCGCGCCTCCGCCGCCTGAACGCGGTTGAGCATCAGGCCGGTGAGCAAAATGACGTTGTCGGCGCCAGCGCCAGCGCGCATCGCGTCCGCACTGGCGGCGAGGTCGCGGCCGAAATCCTCGGTATCGGCGCGCACCCGCCGCACCATGTCGGTGAAGCCTTCGACCTGCATCTGCGTCTGCGCGACGAGCGTGTCGGCGTGTGCGGGTTCGTCCGCGGCCGCAGCATCCCCGACGCCAAACGTGCCGATCTCCCCGCCCAGTGCCTTGATATCGCGCGCGGTGAGACGGACGCCCCCTTCGGTCAGCGTCGCGACCGATTGCGCCAGCGCGCCATTAGGATCGCAAATCACGCGGTGGGCAAAGGCATAGTGCGCCGGATCGGGGCTCAGCCGATGCAGTTTCAGGAATCCCCGAATGCAGTCGAAGACGTGATCTGAACGGTCTTCGACCGCCACCAGCCGTGTCTGTCGCCTCGCGCTCATTGCTCCTAAAGGCCCTTCGGACTGCGGCCACGCGTGATAGCGAGACCGTCACTGCCTTTCATCATAGTGGGAAACTGCTAAAATTGGATAACGCAGCCAGTAATAGATTGTTTGGAGTCCACAGGCAGCGTCAGCGGGTGAAGGCAATCCCGAACCGCGCCTGGTTGGAACGGCGTGCATAATCGATCAGCGACTCGCCGTAGCCGGTGAAGAACTGTCCGATAAGATACAGATGCGGCAGCCGATCATCGATGCTGGCGAGCGGATAGGACAGAAACGCCTCGGCGCTGCCTTTGCCCGTCCCCGGATTGCCACGCGCGGTAACCGCCGCCTTCCACCCGTCCCGCTGCTCCAGCGCGAGCCCGAGCGACGTATAGCCCCAATAGCGATCGATGTCGGGCGCGAGGCCGTGATAGCCGAAATACCCCCATGCCTGCGGCGTCACCGTCGCCTTCCACGCGCCGCCGAGGTCAATCGTCTTGCTCGCGCGCAGGAAGAAGCGGTTCACGTCGATCGAATCGCGCACGCCGCCGCCGTTCGAATCGTGCGCATAACCGCCGCCGATCGTCAGCGTCTGGCTCGTCGGCACGTCTACGAACACCTGTGGGCTGAAGATTTCGGTGCGGATCGGGCCAGACGGACGATCGGTCGCCCAGAAGATCGTCTGGGTATAAGCGAAGTCGAGGCGCGGCCCGTCCGCCTTGCCGAGGAGGCGGAAATCGAAACTGACCTGCAGCTTCGTACCGGAGCTCTTGGCCCCCATCACGCCATAGGTGGGCGCAAAGGGCTGGAACCGACCCAAAAACCCGCTTGAACGCCCGATCGATCCAGATGCGATAGTTTCCTGACCTGCCCCCGCCTGCCCCGCCGTCGGTGGCGTGGACAGGGGAACCGCCGCCACCGTCACCGGATAGGAAGCCGCCAGCCGGTAATGCACCCGCGCGAAGCTGCCCGGGGCGATGCTCTGCGGCTCGTCGGGCGCGGCGATCAACCGGATCCTGGTGCCGTCGCGCGCGATCGTTTCGATTTCGTCCGGGCCGCGCGCGCTCTGGGCCGCGGTACCTTCGTTGAGCAAATAGACCTCGACCCCGGCGCGCGCGGCCTCCGCCGAGGCAGGGGGATCGAGCAGCGGACGCACCTGCGCGGCGGCAGGGGTGACGGCGACCAGAGCCGTGCCGACGGCGAGATAGGACAGACTGCGCATGACACCCCCGCTGCCACCCGATCATGACACCGCTGCGTCACGTCTCCCGGATCGGCGCCGCACTCAACACTGGCGAAACTGTGCCAGCGCGCTTAGGCAAAGGCAATGCGCGTCACCGACACCGATCTCGCCCTTGCCGCCGCCCTGGCCGATGCCGCGGGCGCTGCGATCCGCCCCTTTTACCGCGCCGATTATGGCCTCGAGACCAAGGACGACACCTCGCCCGTGACGCTCGCCGACCGCGCGGCCGAGGGGGCGATGCGCGCACTGATCGAACGTGCCTTTCCCGCCGATGCGATCATCGGGGAGGAATATGGCATCAAGGAAGGCAGTTCGGGCCGCGCCTGGGTGCTCGATCCGATCGACGGGACGCGTGCCTTCATCGCCGGTCGCCCGATCTTCGGCACGCTGATCAGCCTGGTGATCGAAGGCTGGCCGATGCTGGGCGTTATCGATCAGCCGATTCTCCAGGAACGCTGGCTCGGCGTGATGGGTCGCCCGACGCTGTTCAACGGCCGACCCGCGCAGACTCGCCGCTGCCCCGATCTGGCCAAGGCACTGCTGGCGACGACGTCACCCGCGCTGTTCGACAATTCGCAGCTTCACGCCTTCGAACATCTCGATAGCGCGGTGCTGAGCACGGTGCTCGGTGGCGATTGCTACAATTACGCCGGCGTCGCGAGCGGCTGGCTCGACGTGGTGGTCGAGGCGGGGTTGAAACTCCACGATTTCGCCGCCCTGGTGCCAGTGGTCGAAGGCGCGGGCGGGCGGATGTGCGATTGGCAGGGCGATCCGCTCACCGCAGATTCGGTCGGCGAAGTGGTGGCGGCCGGCGATCCGGCGCGGATCGAGGAAATTCTCGAAGCGCTCGCCTGCCGCGGCCATTGACGATGCGTCAGGCGCCCCGCGCCGCCGCCAGCGCCGCGACGAACGCCCGCGCGTTGGTCCCCACCTGCTCCACCGTATATCCCGCAGCGTAAAGCGCCGACCCGAGCCCAAATCCCGCCGCTCCTGCCTTCAACCACGGCTGCATCGTATCAGGACTGATCCCGCCCACCGGCAGGACCCGCGCATCGCGCGGCAGGACGGCGCGCATCGCCTTCAGCACCGAAGGGCTGGCCGCCTCGGCCGGGAACAGCTTCAGCGCGCTCGCCCCCGCGCCCAAGGCCGCAAACGCCTCGCTCGGCGTCGCGATACCCGGCAGCGACACGAGGCCCGCCGCCGCACTCGCGCGGATCACGTCGAGATTGGCGTTAGGAGAGATGATCATCGTGCCGCCCGCCGCCTGAACCGCGGCTACGTCATCAGGCCGCAGCACCGTACCCGCCCCGACGATCGCCCGCCCGTCACAACGCCGCGCGAGCCGTGCGACGCTCTCCAGTGGCTCCGGCGAGTTCATCGGCACCTCGATCAGCGTGAACCCGGCATCGATCAACGCGTCGGCAATACCCTCCACCTCGTCGGGTCTCACCCCGCGCAGGATCGCGACGAGCGGGCAGCATGCGAACGCCTGATCGAAATCGGAAAGAGCGGTCATGGCAGCATCCCAGCAAGCGCAACCATGCCCGCGACGAACGCTGCATGGCTGTCGACGACATGCGCCGTGCCGCCATTGGCGGTTACGGCAATCGAATAGAGTTCGGCCAGCGTCGCGTCGGCCAGAATATGGACATCGCCCGGCGCCCCGGCCAGCCGCGCCGCGACGTCACTGCCGATCAACAGTCCGCTCGCATAGGAAGCGGCATCGGCGTCGTCGCGTCGGCCCAGCAGCTTCGCCGCGCGAATGCCGAACAGCGCGGCGGCCAGATCGCCACCCCGCCCCGCCGCGACCCCGTCGCGAAAAGCGGCACCGGCCGTGACCGCGGCCTGAAGCTGTGCAGCGAGCAAGCCATGCGTACGAAGCAGGGCAAAGAGTTCGCCCGTCATTGCCGTCGTAAAATCGACGATCGCGCCGTCCGCCGCTCGCGCCCATTTGCAGTGCGTTCCAGGCTGACACAGCAAGCCATCCTGCGGCACAAGCCCGGCCGCCACCGCGCCCAGAAATTGCACTTCCTCGCCGCGCATCACATCGGCGCGCGCATCGGTGAGGACCGAGACACCCGGCACGATCGCGGTGCGCGGATCGATCCACGTCATGCATTGCGCCAGATCGGCCAGGCCCGCCGGTGCCGCAACATAACCGGCATCGCGCCAGCCGATCGTCGACCCGACCATCCCCGCCATCAGTACCGGCAAATCAGCGAACCGTTCCCGGATTTCTGCAAGCTCGCCCGGAAAATCGCCTGGCGCAACGCTGGTCACACCCCGCGCATCACGCTCGGTCGCCACCACAATGCCGTGCTCGATCAGAAATACCCGCCGGTTGGTGGTTCCCCAATCGACCGCCAGAAAGGCCGTGCTGAATGCCGTCACGCCGCGATCACCACCATGTTGCATACAGCGCGATCAGGATCAGGACGACGCCGACCGAAGCGCCGTTGAAGCTTGTGGTCGTCTTGAACTCGACGCCTTCCATCGTGATGCGGTTGGCATTCGCGCGCGCCTTGACCGTCAGCGACAGGATCACCGCGAGCGCCAGCGAGATGAGGAACACCAGGCCCATCCGGTTCATGAACGGCAGATCCGGCAGCGTCCCGCGGAAGATGTAGGACAGCACCACCGACGACACCGCCGCCGCAATCGCCCCCGCCTCGTTCGCGCGCTTCCAGAACAGGCCGAGCAGGAAGATCACCGTGATCCCCGGCGTAAAGAAGCCGGAGAATTCCTGGATGAATTGAAACGCCTGATCCGACTGCCCGATCAGCGGGCGTGCGAGCAGAATCGCGATCAGGATCGCGGTGCCGGCGGCGATCCGCCCGACCAGCACCATCCGCGTCTCGCTGGCCGCCTCGGCGCCGTCGCCGGTCTTGATTCCGCGCAGCTTGGCATAGAGATCGAGCGTGAAGATCGTCGCGATCGAATTGATCTTCGACGCGGTCGAAGCGATGATCGCGGCGATCAGCGCAGCGAAGACCAGCCCCAAAATCCCCGGCGGCAACAAGCGCATCATCGTCGGATAGGCCTGATCGGGCTTGGCGAGACCGGGTGCGAGAATGACTGCGGCGATGCCGGGCAACACGATCACCACCGGCATCAGCAGCTTCAGATAGGCGGCGAACACCACGCCCTTTTGCGCTTCACCCAGGCTCTTCGCGGCAAGCGCGCGCTGGATGATGTACTGATTGAAGCCCCAATAGCTGAGGTTCGCGATCCACATGCCCCCGACCAGCACCGCGATGCCGGGCAATTCCTTGAAGTGCGGGCTGCTGCGCGACAGGATCATGTCGAAATGGTCGGGCACGCGGCGGGTGAGTTCCATGAACCCGCCGATGATTCCCGCATCGCCGCCGATCTTGCTGAGCGTCAGGCCCGACACCATCAAGCCACCCAACACCAGCAACGTGACCTGCACAATGTCGGTCAGTGCCACCGCCTTCAGCCCACCGCGCAGCTGATACAGCAAAGCGAAGCCGCCCAGCGCCCACAGCGCGACGGTCTGGTCGATCCCGGCCACCTGGTTGACCGCGATCGAGCCAAGCCAGATGATCGAGGTGAGATTCACGAAGACGTAGAGCGCGAGCCAGAACAGCGCCATGATGGTGCGGATCGTCGGCCCGTACCGTTGTTCCAGGAACTGCGGCATCGTATAGATTTCGTTCTTCAGGAAGATCGGCAGGAAATATTTGCCGACGATCAGCAGCGTCAGTGCCGCCATCCACTCGTACGATGCGATGGCGAGACCGATCGCGTAGCCCGACCCGGACATGCCGACGATCTGCTCGGCGGAGATGTTCGCCGCGATCAGCGACGCGCCGATTGCCCACCACGGCAGCGATTTGGACGCGAGGAAATAGTCGGACGTGTTCTTGGCGTGGCCGGCCTTCTCGCGCGAGACATATTGCGCAAGGCCGAAGATCGCGATGAAATAGACGATGACGACCGCAGCATCGATGGTGGCAAGGTTCACGCAGTCACTCCCCAACGACGGCCAGACCGGCGCACCGCCATTTTTCCCGATATCGCCGCGGGTTCACGGTCTGACTACTATTTATATGACTAATTAGCTTTGTCCAGCGGCGCGGTTCGGGCACATCAGTGACAAAGGCCCAATCGTGCGCCAGAATGCGGGCAGATATGACGACCGAACCCCTTGCTCCTGATCTCGCGCCGGCCGAACCGCGCCCCTCGCTTGGCCGCAATCTGACGTACGGCATGCTCGACAGCCTCGGGCGCGCGATCGTTACCGGGCGCTACGAACAGAATCCCTTCCCGACCGAAGCGCAGCTGGCGCAGGCGCACGGGGTCAGCCGCTCGGTCACGCGTGAGGCGGTCAAGATGCTGACCGCCAAGGGGCTGCTCAGCGCACGGCCGCGCCAGGGTACGGTGGTTCAGCCGGCCAGCAACTGGAACCTGTTCGACACCGATGTGCTGCGCTGGCTGCTCGAGCGCACATTCTCGGTCGATCTGCTGCGCCAATTCAACCAGTTGCGCGTCGCGATCGAACCCGAAGCGGCGGCGCTTGCGGCGCGTTTCGGTGGCCCGCTGGATTTGCGCAAGATCGACGCCGGTCTGGCGCGGATGGTTGCGGCGGAGCAAGGACAGGACGAGCCGCTCGAGGCCGACATCGCCTTCCACGTCGCGATTCTCACCGCGTCGAAGAATCCCTTCTACAGGCAGTTCCACGATGTCGTGACGACCGCGCTGCGCACGTCGATCCGCTTCACCAACCGCATCAAGGGCCGCACCGCCAGCATCGCCGACCACGAAGCGGTCCGGGACGCGATCATCGCGCGTAATCCCGATGCCGCGCGCCGGGCGATGCGGCACCTGATCGGCGAAGTGCTCGACCTGATCGAACACGTCGAGGGCGACCGTGATGCTCCGGCTACGGAGCCGTCATCCTGATCGGAACGATCTGCCCATATTGATCGTAAGAGATCGGCTGGATCGCGATTTTGCGGTCGTCGCTATACGGCCCAGCGCCCTTCTTCCCCTCCCAACGGTGATAGACGATCCACCACGATCCGTCCTTCGGATCCCGCACGAAGCTGTGGTGGCCCGGCCCCTTGTAGCGCTTGTCGCTCTGCAGCAGCGGCCCGCGATACTTCCACGGTCCCAGCGGGCTCGGTGCCATCGCATAATGGACTTCATATTCGGCGGTGTTCCACGCGCCGTGGCTGTACGACAGATAATAGACGCCGCCCCGTTCGTGCATGAACACGCCTTCAGTGAACAACGGCGGCTGCGCGATCTCCTCTTCATGATCGATCGTGATCATGTCGGGTTTCAGCACGAACACGCGCAGCTTCGCGCCGGCGCTGCCGCCTGCGTAAAGATAGCGGACGCCCGATTTCGGATCGACGAACACCATCGGGTCGATCGCCTCGAACCCCTTGCCGCCGGTCAGCAGCGGCTTGCCGCTATCGGTGCACGGGCCCTGCGGCGCGGCGCACACCGCCACGCCCAAACGGCTCGGCGAGGGGTTTTGCGGGCCGACCGAATAATAGAGGTAATATTTGCCGTTGGCCGCGACCATGTCGGGCGCCCACAGATAATGCCGCGGCTCGTGATCGTCGCGCACCCAGGGAATATCGCGCAGCGCCAGCAATTGTCCCGCGCGCACGAAGTTGGTGCGGTCGTTCGACACCCAGGCGTCGAGCGTGTCGCCGCGCCCGGTCGGATCGACCCATAATTGCCCGTTGAAATAGTCGGCCCCTGGGTCCGCCCCGACGATCACCGACTTTACTTCCTGCGCCGAGCCCGGCCCGGCCAAAGCGGCCATCGCGAGCAAGGCGATCAGAATCCTGCGCATCGCCAAGCCTCCGTCAGTTGGCGACCGGCACCACGCCCTTCGGCGCGGCGGCGAGGCGCGTGATCAGGTCGGTTTCGGCGACGCGGTAGGGTTTGCCATCGGCGCGCAGCACCTCGTGGAACCAGATCGGCGGCTCCTCATAGGTGTACGGCTTTTTCCAGCTATCCCACGGCAGGCGGGTCTGCGTCTTGCCGTCGACGAAGCCCCAATTGATCATCGCGATATTGAGTTTCTTGGCGATCGGCAGCGATCCGTCGAAGGTCGATCCGTTGCCGCGCGCCATATATTCCGTGCACAGCACAGGGCGGCCATAGCTCAGCATCTGGCGCGCGCGGACCAGGAAAGTCTCGGGCCAGCTATAATCGTGAAAGCTCAGCACGTCCGAGCGCGCGATCTGGATCCGCTCGACCGCGTCGAGCTTGGCAGTCTGGTCCCAATGATCGCCGGTCCACACGCCCGAGGTGAGCGGCTGCACCGGATCGACCGACTGCGCCCAATCGAACACCTTGTCGAGCAGCCCGGCAACCAGCGCATTCTTGTTCGGCGTCGCCACATAATTGCCGCCGCCGCCATTGTTGGGCTCGTTCCACACGTCCCATGCTAGCACGCGCGGGTCCTTGCCGAACGTGCCGACGATGTCCTTCACATAGCCTTCTAGCTTGGGATATTGGCTCTTGTCGGCCAGCCGCGCGGCACCCGGTGCCTGCACCCAGCCCGAATTGTGCACGCCCGGAATCGGCGGATGCTGCGGCCCGGCGACGGGATTGGGATCCCAGCAGCTGTCGAACAGCACGAACATCGGCTTGATCTTGTGTTTGGCGGCGATCGTCAGGAACTGGTCGATGCGCAGCTTGAAGCCTGCCGCGTCATTCTCCCACGGCAAATTGTGCAGGAAGACGCGCATCGTCTTCATGTTGAGCTTTTCCGCCCAACCGAGCTCCTTGTCGATCGTCGCGGGATCAAACGTCTCGGCCTGCCACATTTCGAGCTCGTTGATCGCGGTGGCGGGGGTGTAGTTCGACCCCACCAGCCACGGCTGCGCGTCGTACCAGCTCTTAGCCTGTGCCTTGGTCCACAGGTCGCGCGCTTCGGCGGCACCGCTGCCGAGCGTGAGCGAGATCGCGGCGGCAAAAGAAAGCAGAATGCGGTTCTTCATGGTCGGTCTCCGGTTCACTTGGCGCGCTGGCCGTTGGTCAGGCGGTAGGTCATGACGTTGCGATAGGTCTGCCCCGGATCGAGCCGCGCCGAACCGAAGCCGCTCTGGTTGGGCGTGTCGGGAAAAATCTGCGGCTCCATCACAAAGGCATCGCCCTCTCGGTAGATCTTGCCGGCCTTGCCCGAGCTCGTCCCGTCGAGGAAATTGCCCGAATAGAATTGCAGGCCCGGCTGGGTCGACCACAGTTCGAACCCGCGGCCCGATGCCGGATCGTACGCGCGCGCCATCAAATGCTGGCTCGGCGTTACGCTGCGCCCGATCACCCAATTGTGATCGTAGCCCCGCCCGAACACGATCTGTTCGTCGCGCGCATCGCGGACGCGCTCGCCGATCGCGCGCGGCTTGCGGAAATCGAACACCGTCCCCGCCACCGGCGCGAGCACGCCAGTCGGGATCGCCCCGCTGTCGGTCGGAGTGTAGCGCTCCGCCGGGATCGTCACGATCGTCCCCATCGCGCCATTGGCCGAACCCTCGCCCGACAGATTCCAATAGGCGTGGTTGGTGATGTTGGCGATCGTCGGGCGATCAGTCGTCGCGCGATATTCGATCGTCAGCGCGTTCGCCTCATCGAGCGAATAGGTCGCGTCGACCGTCATCGTGCCGGGATAACCCTGGTCGCCGTCGGGGCTGATATAGCGCAGCGTGACTGAGGCGGTCGGGCCGGATTTCACATCCACCACCTCCCACAACACCTTGTCGAACCCGACCGTGCCGCCATGCAGCGCATTGGGACCGTTGTTGACCGGCGTCTGATAGGGCTTGCCGTCGAGAACGAAGCGCCCTTTGGCGATGCGATTGGCAAAGCGCCCGACCGTCCCGCCAAAGTACTGCGGCGTGGAGAGATATTCGTCGATCCGCGCATAACCGAGCGCAACGTCGGCACGCTTGCCCGCACGATCCGGCATGATGACGGACTGCAGGCTAGCACCGTAAGCGATCACCGTCGCCGAGACGCCGCGCGCGTTGCTGAGCGTCACCGCTGGCACCGCGCGCCCGTCGGGCAGCTTGCCGAACGTCGAACGCTTCGCCTGCGCCGCCAGCGCCGGGGTCCACACCATGCAGCCAAGCGCGGCGAGCGCCCCCACCAGCATCTTGATCCTGTTCCGCTCCATCTCCGTCCCTCTTTTTGTCGTTTCAGTGGCTGTCGCGCGGCAAGCCCCTGGTCTGGGCAATCCGCTGGAATTTCACGGCATCCTCGATCACCGCGCCGGTTTCGAACTGGCCGACCTGCGCGCGGTACATCTCCTGCCACGGCGTCTGCGACGGCGGCGCGAGCGTGTCGCCCGCCGCGACCAGCGCGGCGCGACGGCGCGCGATCTCGGCATCGTCTACGAGCATATCGACGCGACGCGCGGCGAGATCGATCCGCACCCGGTCTCCGCTCCGCACCAGCGCGAGGCCGCCGCCGACGGCGGCTTCAGGACTCGCGTTGAGGATCGACGGGCTACCGCTGGTGCCCGACTGCCGCCCGTCGCCGATGCAGGGCAGTTCGTGGATGCCGGCTCGGATCAGCGCGGCGGGCGGCCGCATGTTGACCACCTCTGCCCCGCCCGGATACCCGACCGGCCCCGCCCCGCGCATGATCAGGATCGTCGTCGCATCGATGCCGAGCGCCGGATCGTCGATCCGCGCGTGATAATCCTCCGGCCCATCGAACACGACGGCCCTGCCCTCGAAAGCGTCGGGCGAGGCCGGGTCGCTGAGATAACGGTCACGGAATGCGTCCGAGATGACGGAAAGTTTCATCACTGCCGAATTGAACAGGTTGCCCGAAAAGACGCTCAGGCCCGCACCGTCGCGCAACGGCCGCGCGAGTGGGCGGATGACGTCTTCGTCTTCGATCTGCGCCGCAGCGACATTGGCGGCCAGCGTCTGACCGTTACAGGCGAGCGCCTCCCCGTCGAGCATCCCGCCGCGATACAATTCGCCCATCACCGCGGGCACGCCACCGGCGCGATAATAATCCTCGCCGAGATACGCGCCCGATGGCTGCAGATTGACCAGCAAGGGCACGTCCGCGCCATGCGATTCCCAATCGGCCAGCGTCAGTTCGACACCCATATGCCGCGCGATCGCATTCAGATGGATCGGCGCGTTGGTCGATCCGCCGATGGCCGAATTGACGCGGATCGCGTTGAGGAACGCCGCGCGCGTCATGATGTCGCTCGGCTTGCGATCGGCCTTGACCATCTCGACGATCCGGCGGCCGGTCTCCCAGGCGCATTGCTGGCGGTCGCGATACGGTGCCGGGATCGCCGCCGATCCGGGCAGCGACATGCCGAGCGCCTCGCACAGCGAGTTCATCGTCGTCGCGGTGCCCATCGTGTTGCAGAAGCCGGTCGAGGGCGCGGACGAGGCGACCAGTTCGATAAAGCCCTTGTAGTCGATCTCGCCCGCGGCGAGCATCTCGCGCGCTTTCCACACGATCGTGCCCGAACCGGTGCGCTGTCCCTTGTGCCAGCCATTGAGCATCGGCCCGACCGACAGTGCGATCGCCGGGATATTCACCGTCGCCGCCGCCATCAGGCAGGCGGGCGTGGTCTTGTCGCACCCGACCGTCAGCACCACCCCGTCGAGCGGATAACCGTAGAGTGTTTCGACGAGCGACAGATAAGCAAGGTTGCGATCGAGCGCGGGGGTCGGGCGCTTGCCGGTTTCCTGAATCGGATGGGTCGGGAATTCGATCGGAATGCCGCCAGCGTCGCGAATCCCGTCCTTCACCCGCTGCGCCAAGACGATATGGTGGCGGTTGCACGGCACCAAGTCGCTGCCGGTCTGCGCGATGCCGATGATCGGCCGGTTGGACTGCAATTCCTCAAGGGTCAGGCCATAATTGAGGTACCGCTCGATATAGAGCGCGGTCATGTCGGGATTCTGGGCGTTGTCGAACCAGGAACGCGAGCGCAGCCGCGGTGCCGCGTCGCTGCTGCCCGTGTCCCGCCCGTCTGCGTCGCTCACTCGCCCCTCCACTCTTGCCGACGCGCTCGCGCTCTGGCCTGTACCATGTGCTCGTTGGCCGACTTGATAGTCAGAACGCGGCGCAATAGAAAGCATATATATCGTATAAAAGACTGGAGGGTGCCGTGGAACGAGGTGAGCAGGCGACGCGCGAGCCGATTCGCATCGGTCTTGTCGGGATCGGCAAGATCGCGCGCGACCAGCATATCCCTGCGATCTCGCGCGATCCGCGCTTCGTGCTGGCGGCGACGGCGAGCCGAAGTGGTGGCGTCGATGGCATACCCGCTTATTCCGACATTGCGGCTATGCTGGCCGGGCCTGAGCGGATCGACGCAGTGTCGCTGTGTACCCCGCCTGCGGGACGGATCGATATCGCCCGCGTCGCGATCGACGCGGGCAAGGCGGTGATGCTCGAAAAGCCGCCCGCCATCACGCTCGCCGACGCCGAGGCCCTTGTCGCGGCCGCGCGCGATGCTGGCGTCCCCCTGTTCGCCACATGGCATTCGCGCGAGGCGGCAGCCGTCGAAGAAGCGCGCGCCTGGTTGGCCGACAAGACGATCGGCGCAGCGCGAATCGTCTGGGCCGAGGATATCCGCCGCTGGCACCCGGGGCAGGATTGGATTCTCGACGCGGGCGGGTTCGGCGTGTTCGACCCCGGCATCAACGCGCTTTCGATCATCACGCGCCTGCTGCCTGGCAGCTTCACCGTGGAGCAAGCGCATCTGGCGATCCCACAGGGGCGCGCCTGCCCGATCGCCGCGACGGTCGCCCTGCGCAGTGGCGATGTGCCGGTGGCCGTCGAACTCGATTTCCTGCGCACCGGGCCGCAACGCTGGGACATCGAGATCGACACCAATGCCGGTCCATTGCGCCTGTCCGACGGCGGGGCCACGATCGCGATCGACGACGAGCCGCCCCGAACAGCACCCAATCACGAATATGCCCGATTGTATGCGCGCTTCGCCACTTTATTGGCCGGCGGACAGTCCGATGCAGATCTGGCGCCGCTGGCGATCGTCGAAGCGGCGCTGAACGGCGGCACGATCGAGCGCGTCGAACCCTTTGCCTTCTGACACGCCATTATCCTATTTGTCTTATTAATCGCTTGTAATCGCGCAGCCGCGGCGATTATAGGGGATCAAGCTCCGCGCAGAGGGAGCGGACGATAACGCACGCCTTAAAGGGGAGGTCGCATATGCGCCTGAAATCGCTCATTCTTGGGTCAACGTCGCTCGTGGTGCTCGGCACCGCGCTACCCGCCGCCGCGCAGACCAGCGCGCCCGCCGATCAGGCTCCCGCCACCGCGCAGGGCACGCCGGCGGCCGACGATCCGGTCGGCCAGGACATCGTCGTCACCGGCCTGCGCCGCAGCCTCGAATCCGCCGAAAGCGCCAAGAAGAACGCGATCCAGCAGATCGATTCGATCGTCGCCTCCGACATCGGCAAGCTGCCCGACATCGCCGTCTCTGACACCGCCGCCCGCATCGCCGGCGTCCAGGTCAACCGCATCGGCGGCGAAGCGTCGGGCGTACTGGTCCGCGGCCTGCCCGATTTCACCACCACCTATAACGGGCGGGAGATCTTCACCGCCGAAACGCGCGTCGTCGCGCTGCAGGATTTCCCGTCCTCGGCGATCACCGCGCTCGAAGTGTATAAATCGACCTCGGCCAATCTGGTCGAGGCGGGGCTTGCCGGCCTCATCAACGTCCGCTCGCGTCGTCCGTTCGATTATGACGGGTTCGAACTCGCCGGTTCGGTGTGGGGCGTCCACACCACCGAAGCCGGCAAGGTCACGCCCAACGGCAATATCCTGATCAGCAATCGCTGGGACACCGGCATTGGCGAGATCGGCGTGCTCGTGAACGCATCCTACACCGAACTCACTTATCTCGATGCCGAACCGTCCAACACGGATTTCATCGCCGACCCGACGATCAACGGCCAGCGCGTCCGCCTGCCGGATATTCAGCGGCTGTTCTACCGCTCCGGCAATCGCACGCGCCCTTCAGGAAATTTCGCGGTGCAATGGCGCCCGAACAGCAAGCTCGAATTCTATGCCGAGGGCCTGTACCAGGGCTTCCGTAACAAGATCAGCGACCGCAACTTCGAAGTGCCGTTGTACGGCGGTACGGTCAGCAATCTCGTTACCCGCCCCGGCACCAACCTCGTCTCGAGCGGCACCGTCACCGGCTCCCCCGGCGCGATCTTCTCATTCCAGGGCGCGACCTATAACAAGACCGACACTTATCAGTTCGCGGTCGGCGGGAGCTACAAGGCCGACCGGCTGAAAATCAGCGTCGATCTCGCCCGCACCGACAGTACCTTTACCGGATCGACCGAATCGCTCGACCGCACGATCGCGGGCACGCAGACGGTCAATTTCGATCTCAACACGCCACAGTTCAACATTCCTACCTTCAACCCCGCCGATCCGTCGGCCTATCTCTTCGACGGCCTGTACGAGGAAGCGCAGCAAGCGAAGGGCGACGATTATCAGGCGCGTGTCGATCTCGAATATCGCGCCGATCTCGGGCCGGTGCGCAGCATCCAGGCGGGCCTGCGCTACACCGATCGCAACGCGCACCGCGAATTTGGCAATCGCTACGCCGGTTTCCGCGGCCGCAACATTCCACAAAGCGCCTTGCCTTTGGATATCGCCAGCGTGCGCGCCGGCACGCAGCAGGGGTTCTCGACCTTCCTCGCACCGACTTATGACAGCATCCGCAGCAATCTGACGCAATTGCGCCAGTTCGTGATCGGCCTCGGCGCACCGAGCAATGGCTTTGGTACCTATTCGGTTGGCGACGTCGCGCCGAACCCCGACTCACGCTATGATGCGACCGAGAAATCCTACGCCGCTTATGGCCAGATCAACTACGGCTTCGGGGATTTCGCCGATGGCGTGATCGGCATCCGCGCGGTGAAGACCGAAGTCGGCGTCAATGGCACGTCGCTCATCACGCCCGTCGCCGGCGGGCCTGCGGTCCCCACGCCCGTCTCAGCCAGCCAGAGCTATACCGACTATCTGCCCAATGCGAGCATCCGCTTCCATCTGACGCCGCAGTTGCAATTGCGCCTGTCGGCAACGCAAACGCGCACGCGGCCGACGTTTGCGCAACTCAACCCGTCGGCCAATCTGGGCCAGCCGGGTACGCAGCCCAACCCGAGCGATCCCTATACGAACGCGCGACGCGGCGGTGGGGGCAACCCGAATCTGCGCCCGTTGCGGTCCGACAATTATGACCTGTCGCTGGAATATTATTTCGCGCGCGCAGGGTTCGCCTCGGCCGCGGTGTTCCGCCGCGATCTCGAGGGCTTCATCCAGAACCAGGATACCCGTTTCATCGATCCCGTGCTCGGGCCGGTGATCCTGTCGCAGCCGATCAACACCGGCAAGGGTCGGATCGACGGGGCCGAGGTGCAGTTCTCGACCTTCCTCGATTTCAAATTCCTGCCCACCTTCCTGCACGAATTCGGCTTCCTGGCGAACTACACCTATCTCGATGCGAAGACCGGTTTCCCCGACAATGCAGGCGCGCTGACGCTCGACCGGATTCTCGGCGTGTCGAAGCACACGTTCAACGTCGCCGGCTTCTACGAACACGGCCCGCTGGCGCTGCGGCTGTCGTATAACAAGCGCAGCAGCACGCTCGAGTCGCGGCAGGATCGCGGCAACGACCTGTATCTGGAAACGGGTGAGCCGGCCGGTCGCCTCGATCTATCGACCAGCGTCAATTTCACGCGCAACGCGACGCTGTTCTTCGATGCGACCAATTTGCTGGGCGACCCGTACCGCGTCACCTTCACCTCGGCGCGCGATGGCGCGTCGCGGGCAGAATATGTCCGCTTCCTGCGCTACGAGGAACGGACCTATACGGTCGGCCTGCGCTTCCGCTTCTGACCGGCCCCTGTGTCGGGGGTGGCGTGCCCCCGACACAGCTATCACAGCGCCACTGCGCGCGTGTAGCCTCGCTGCGGGCGTCGCCGTGCGTGGCCCCCGCGCCCCACTGTCGGCATGACACGGCAGCGGTCCTCAGGGCTGATCGCCAGGCCATCGGCAAGGTGCACCCCCCGCCAAAGGTGCCGTCGAAGCGATCACCTCCCCCGGTCGTCGCGCGCCTGATCGCCCATTGTGCCGAACCACAGGACGCCGTGGGGACCTGCCGTGGCAGCAACGGTGCGGTTGCGGGCGGACATGTCGCCTGGGCGATGATCTCGGTGACGGTGCCATGCTCCGCCATCGCGACGGCGTGGGCGATTCGATCCTGCGATGCGACCGGCGCGCTTCACCAGCGCACATCTGACGGCAAGCGCGAGGAAACGAACCGTAAAGCGCGGTAAGCCAGCCCCCTAAAGGGCCGATCACACTATCGGAAAAGAAAACTGGAGCGGGCGAAGGGATTCGAACCCTCGACCCCAACCTTGGCAAGGTTGTGCTCTACCCCTGAGCTACGCCCGCTCTGGCGCCGTGTCCCGGTGGCTGCACCGGGCGGGTAAGGTGGCGGCCTCTAACAGCGCCTTTGCGGATCGGCAAGCCCTTATCCGACATTGCGTGCATTCACACGAAAAGGGTTGGCTTGCGGCCCCGAGCGCCCACATAAGGCAGCAAGCATTAGACGGAGCGATACGTGGCAACGCTGGGAATGAGTGCAACCGAACGCGAGGCCGTCGAGGCGTTCCGCCGCGAGGTCGTCGAGCCGTCGATGACCAAGCTCGTGCTCATCGATTTCTGGGCGGAATGGTGTGGCCCGTGCAAGGCGCTTGGCCCGCTGCTCGACAAGGTCGCGTCGGCCTATGCCGACAAGGGCGTGGTGCTGGCCAAGATCGATACCGACAAGAATCAGTTCATCGCCGCGCAATTCCAGATCAAGTCGATTCCCACCGTCTATGCAATGTTCCAGGGGCAGTTGGTCGCCGACCTGACGCCCGCGCGCACCGAAACCGCATTGCGCACTATGCTCGACCAGATCCTGAAGCAATTGCCGATCGAGAGCGAGGCTGCGGGCCTCGAGGCCGAGCTCGAACCGCTGATCGCGATGGGCGAGCAGGTACTGGTCGAAGGTGACGCCGTGCGCGCGGTCAGCGTCTTTACGCAGCTCGCGGAAATGGCGCCGGAGCATCCTGCAGTGCTGTCCGGCATGGTCCGCGCGCTCGTCGCCAATGGGCAGACGGATGAGGCCGAATTGGCGATTGCCGCCTTGCCGGAAGACATCGCGAAGCTGCCCGAGATCGAGCGCGCGAAATCCGCCCTCGCCCTCGCCCGCGAGGCGAAGCCGGTCGACGATCTTGCAGGGCTCGCTGCCGAGGTTGCAGCGAACCCGGACGATTTCGACAAACGCTTCGCGCTCGCCGGTGGGCAGATGGCGGCGGGGGACCGAGATGCGGCGGCCGACACGCTGCTGGCGATGATTGCCGCTGATCGTACTTGGAACGAGGGTGCTGCCCGCGCGCAATTGCTCAAGCTGTTCGAGGTCGTCGGGTTGGAGGACCCCTGGGTCTCGGCACAGCGGCGCAAGCTTTCGGCGATCCTGTTCACGTGACGATCACGCGCCTCTCGATCTTTCCGCTGCCCGGCGCCTTGCTGTTTCCCGGCATGCACTTGCCGCTGCACATCTTCGAGCCGCGCTATCGCGCAATGATTTCGGACGCGATGGCGCGCGACCGGCGAATCGGCATGGTGCAGCCGCGTCCGGCGCTGATCGCCGATGGCTTGCCGCGCCCGGAACGACCGCCGCTGTTCGACATCGGCTGCGTCGGCAAGATCGCCGAGTTCGAGGCGAGCGAGGATGGGCGCTACAACCTCATCCTCGAAGGACTGTCGCTGTTCCGCATCGTGCGCGAACTCGACGTGACGACCGCGTTCCGCCAGGTCGAAGCGGAATTGCTCCCTGCGCCGGAAGAGCCTGAGGTACTGTCCTTATCCCGCCGTGCCGCACTCGAGAGCGAATCGCGCGCCTTTGCCGATGCTCAGGGCTATGCGGTCGATTGGGATGCGGTAACGCGGCTCGACGATGCGTCGCTGGTCAACGGCATCGCCCAGATCGCGCCGTTCGATGTGGCGGCAAAGCAGGCGATGCTGGAGGCGGAGGGGATCGAAGACCGTGCCGAATTGATCATCCAACTGATGCAATTCTTCGGGCGCCACGACGGCGAGGATTCGGTGACGCTGCAGTGAGCCTGTCCAAGCGCAAGGGCCGTAAAGGCGGTGCGACCACGATGCTCTGGATGTTCTTCGCCAATCTGTTCGAGCCGAAGAAGGTCGCTGCAATGGAACAGATCGACACGCAGCGGCGGATCGGGACCGAAGCGCAGCGCGCGAATCCCGCAGCACCGCCTGATTGACGCTGTCCTACAAGAGCTCAGACCAATATTCTGGCTAAGGCTCTTTCACATCGCTGCAACTACGCCGACCCCGTCGCACGCAAAAAACACCGCCAATGGTGCGACTCGTGTGACTTTAGCCGCAATTGCTAACGTCTAGACCGTCATTCCCTGCAGCAATTTCGGCACGTCGCCACTCTCGCCGCGCGCCTCGGCAATAAAGCGGCGCTTGAGCGGCGGGATCTGCTGGACCGCCGAAAGCCCCAGCCGCCGCACGGCATTGGCGGTCTTGCCCGGCACGCCGAACAGCCGCGTCAGCCCATCGGTCGCTGCCGCCACCATGAAGGTGTCGAGACTGCGCCACCGATCGTAGCGCGCGAGCAGTTGCGGGTCGCCCAAGTCGAGCCCGGTGCGCTTCCCCTCGACCAGCACCTCGACCAGCGTCGCCACGTCGCGGAAGCCGACATTGACCCCCTGCCCCGCAATCGGGTGGATGCCGTGCGCCGCATCACCGACCAGCGCCATCCGGTTCGACACGATCTTTGCGGCATGGTGGAAGCCGAGCGGATAGCTGGAGCGCGCGCCCAGTGGCCCGAGCTTGCCCAGGAACCCGCCGATGCGCTTGTCGGCTTCGGCCAGCCAGCCGCGTTCCGACAGCTTCAGCATCCCTGGCGCCTGATCGCGCGTCACCGACCAGACGATGCACGAGCGGTGGCCCTTTTCGTCATCGTTGAGCGGCAGGATAGCGAACGGGCCATCGGGGTAGAAGATTTCGAACGCGATGTTCTCGTGGCTATGCTCATGATGCAGCGAGGTCACGATCGCGGCATTGTCATAGGTCCAGCGCGCGACGCGCAGACCCGCCTTCTCGCGCATCGGCGAATTACGGCCTTCGGCGGCGATCAGCAACGGAGCCTTCACCACCGCGCCCGAATCGAGCGTGACGGTGACGCCGTGCTCGCCTCGATCGACCTCCACAGCGCGCGTCTTCATCCGCACATCGACGCGCGGCGCAGCGCAGGCAGCCTCGTACAGCGCCGCCCGCAACCGCCGATTCTCGACCATATGGCCAAGCGCGCCGTCGCCCGCTTCGGGTTCGAAATCGAGCGCACCGGGTTCCAGCCCGTCGCTCACGCGAATGCCCTCGATCGGGCAAGCGAAGGGCAGCAGCCGGTCGGCCACGCCGATCGCCTGCAGCATCCGCCACGGCGCCCCCGCAATCGCCGAGGCGCGCCCGTCGAAGCCCGCGGCGAGAATCACCTCGGGATCGGCGATGTCGATCACAATTGCGCTCAAACCATGCGCGTCGAGCGTGACCGCGAGCGCGCTGCCGACGAGTCCACCGCCGAGAATGATGACGTCTGCTGTTTCCATGCCCCATATCTAGCGCTTGTCCGCGCCGCTGCCAAACGCGCGTTGCGCTTGACGCGAGCATCGCCGCGCGCGATGATTCCCAGCACAGACAGCGAACATCGGGAAGCAGATCATGGCGAGCCGCGCGCAGCCACCATTGTGGCGTGAAACCGTCCGGGCGGGCGCCGTTCGCAGCGGTGCGCTGATCGGTGCGATCATTCTTGCGCTGCTGGTGGCGCTTACGGTGATCGCCATCGCCAGTTATCATGCGAGCGATCCGTCGTTCAACACCGCCTCGGGTGGGGCGGCGCAGAATTGGCTGGGCAAACCCGGCGCGTTTGCCGCCGACGCCGCGTTCTGGCTGCTGGGGCCTGGCGTCGCGATGATCCTGCCGACGCTGCTGCTCATCGCGCTCCGACTGTGGCGCGACGTGCCGGTCGGGCGCTGGCGGCTGATGCTGTTGCTGTCCGGCGGCGGGATCGCGCTGATCGCGACCACGTTCGCCTTGTTGTCGGGCGGGGCGGTGCCGTGGCTGCCGGCCGGATGGGGCGGAATCGTCGGCCTGGCGCTGGGCAATCTGCTGCGCGCCGCAATCGGCTTGATCGGCGATCCGACAGCGGCGTTGTGGACAGCGCGCGGTGTCGCTGCCGTGTTCGGCGCGGGCGGTCTGGCGCTGTGGGCGTACAGCTTCACGATCGACATGGGCGAACGTCCGCCACGTGCGTTGCGCGAACCGCGCCGTCTGACCGACCAGCGCGGCAGCGAGCCCGAGCAAGACGTGTTCGCGCCCGACCCGACCCCGCGCAAACTCTCGATGCCGCGCGCCCTCGCCAAGCCCGATTCGCGGCCCGGCCCGGTCATCGCCGATCGACCGATGACCCCGGTCACCGTCGCCAAGCCGCGCGCCAAGCAGACCAGCATGGATTTCGGCGATACCTCGACGCTGCCCCCGCTCGATCTGTTGAAGACCGCCCCGCCCGCGGTCGGCGGACCGATCGACAAGGTCGCGCTCGATCGCAACGCGCGCCTGCTCGAAACCGTGCTGAGCGATTTCCACGTCAAGGGATCGATCATCAACGTGCGCCCCGGTCCGGTCGTCACGATGTACGAGCTCGAACCCGCCGCCGGTATCAAGGCCAATCGCGTGATCCAGTTGGCCGACGATATCGCCCGCAATATGTCGGCGGTCTCGGCGCGCGTCGCGACCATCCCCGGGCGCACGGTGATCGGCATCGAATTGCCCAATGCGCGGCGCGAGACGGTGGGCTTGCGCGAGCTGATCGATGCGCTGGACGACCAGCCAGGTGCGCTGTCGCTGGTGCTCGGCAAGAATATCGCAGGCGACCCGGTGATCGCGGATCTCGCGCCGATGCCGCATCTGCTCGTTGCCGGCACTACCGGATCGGGCAAATCGGTCGGGCTCAACTGCATGATCCTGTCGCTGCTTTATCGGCTGCGGCCGGATCAGTGCCGGATGATCATGATCGATCCCAAGATGCTCGAACTGAGCATGTATGACGACATCCCGCATCTGCTCTCTCCGGTTGTGACTGATCCAGCCAAGGCGGTGCGTGCGCTGAAATGGGCGGTCGAGCAGATGGAGGATCGCTACCGCCAGATGTCGTCGGTCGGCGTGCGCAGTCTTGCCAGCTTCAACGACAAGGTCCGCGCCGCCAAGGCCAAGGGGCAACCGCTCGGGCGCAAGGTGCAGACCGGGTATGAACCCGTCACCGGCGCGCCGATCTATGAGGAAGAGACGCTCGATTATCAGGTCCTGCCGCAAATCGTCGTGATCATCGACGAGCTCGCCGATCTGATGATGACGGCGGGCAAGGAAGTCGAATTCCTGATCCAGCGCCTCGCGCAAAAGGCGCGCGCGGCGGGCATCCACCTGATCATGGCGACGCAGCGCCCGTCGGTCGACGTCATCACCGGCGTGATCAAGGCGAACCTTCCGACGCGGATCAGCTTCCACGTCACCTCGAAGATCGATTCGCGCACCATCCTGGGCGAACAGGGCGCCGAGCAGCTACTGGGCAAGGGCGACATGCTCTACATGCCCGGCGGCAAGGGCATCGTGCGCGTCCACGGGCCGTTCGTGTCGGACGATGAAGTTCGCGCCGTGACCGACCATTGGCGCGCGCAAGGGCAGCCCGATTACAACACTTCGGTCACCGAAGAGCCGGCCGATGGCTTTGCGCTCGACGGGGCGCCGACCGGCGAGGATTCGGCCGAGGATCAGCAATATCGCGCCGCCGTCCAATTGGTGGTGGAAAGCCAGAAGGCCTCGACCTCCTGGGTGCAGCGTCAGCTTCGCGTCGGATACAATAGTGCAGCGCGACTGATCGAACGGATGGAGAAAGACGGCGTTGTCAGCCGCCCGGATCATGTTGGCCGTCGCGAAGTCCTGCGCGATCGTGACGGCAACCCATTGTAGGCGCAGACGTTCACAGGCTGTTCAAACGCCCCGGCGCTTTGTCCGAACGTAGATAATTTGGAGAAAAACGATGCGCCTGCGCGTCCCTGCGCTGATCGCGCTGCCTGCCCTTGCCGCCGCGGTTCCGGTCGCCACGCTGTCCGTCGCGCCCACGGTGGCGGTGGCCGCGACCCCGTCCGCCGACCTGTCGGCGGTGCAGCGGCATCTGCAAGGCGTCGAGAGCATGACGGCCGACTTCACCCAGACCGACCGCGCCGGCAAGGTGTTGACGGGCGTGCTGACGCTCAAGAAGCCGGGCAAGATCCGCTTCCAATATGAAAAGAGCGTTCCGATCCTGATCGTCGGTGACGGAAAGTCGCTCTGGTTCCTCGATTATTCGGTCGGGCAGAAGCAACGCTGGCCGATCGGCAATTCGCCGCTCGGCATCCTGCTCGATCCGTCGCGCGACATGAGCAAGATCGCCAGGGTGGTCGCGACCGACAATCCGAATGTCATCACGATCGACGCCGCCGACCCCAAGCATCCCGAATATGGCCGGATCAGCCTTGTATTCGCGCGTAACGCCGCAGCCCCCGGCGGGTTGATGTTGCAAGGATGGGTCGCGCTCGATTCGCAGAACAATCGCACCACGATTCGGCTGACGAACCAGCGGTTCAACGCAGCAATCAGCGACGGAGCGTTCCGCTGGCGCGATCCCGTGCCCAATTCGGGTCGAAAGTAAGCGTCATTCATATTGGCGACAGGTTTGAACCGCTACAGCCGGTCTTGCGGATGGGAGCGTTTCGGGATTTCCCCCTGTTGCCCGGACCCTCCCTTCCCGCCTGCGTGACGAACGCTAGGTCGGCCCTCGCTCCATGCCCCCGGAGCGGGGGCCTTTCCATGGGTGGCTGGCGCGCCGGAGAATCGGAGGATAGAGCGGCATGATGTCGTCGTCGCTCAAGATCGTGTCCTGGAATATAAATTCCGTTCGCTTCCGCATCGAGATTGTCGAAAAATTCCTGCGCGAAGTCGCGCCTGACATCCTGTGCCTGCAGGAGACCAAGGTGGTCGATCAGGATTTCCCAACCGCATCGTTCCGCGCACTGGGCTATCGCCATATCGTGCTGCACGGACAGAAAATGCACCACGGCGTCGCGATCCTGTCACGCGTGCCGCTGACCGAAGACGACCGGCTCGACTGGCAAGCCAATCGCGAGGCGCGCCATGTCGGCGTGCGGCTGGCGAACGGAATGCGGATCGAGAATGTCTATGTGCCAGCGGGCGGCGACGTGCCGGACCGCGAGGTCAACCCCAAATTCGGGCAGAAGCTCGACTTTATCGACCGGATGACGCGCTGGTCGGAAGCGCTGGGCGTCCCCACCCTGCTGGTCGGCGATCTCAACATCGCCCCGCTCGAATCCGACGTGTGGAGCCACAAGCAGTTGCTCGGCGTGGTGAGCCACACGCCGATCGAGGTCGAGGCGCTGACCCGGTTGAAAGCGTCGAACACTTGGGTCGATCTCGGCCGCCATTTCTTTCCCGAGCCCGCCCGGTTGCACACATGGTGGAGCTACCGCTCGGCCGATTGGACGGTCAACGATCGCGGGCGGCGGCTCGATCACATGTGGGCGACCGCTGATGTTGCGGCGACGGCCACGGGCCACCATGTATTCGAGGACTGCCGTTCCTGGCTGAAACCCTCCGACCATGTGCCGATCATGACCGAGTTCCAGATTTGAGCGCCGAGAGCGCGGCGGCGCACAAGACTGCGCTGGCGATCGATGCGTTGCGCCGTGGCTGGCCGGTCGCGATTAATGGTGCCGAGGGGACGCTCGCGCTGTTGCCGGTCGAGACGTCTGACCCGGAGCGGCTTGCCTCGTTCGATCCCACGGGACGCGCTGGCCTGCTCCTGTCGGCTGGACGTGCCGCAACCCTGAAGCTCACCAACCAGCGCGACGCAGCGGCCCCCGATGCGCCCGTGCTGATCGAACGCGCGCCGTGGATCGATTTCGCGATGGCGACGGCATTGTCCGACCCGCAATTCGATTTGACGATGCCAATGAAGGGGCCGTTCCGCGCCCAGTGCCTGAGCGAGCAGGAGGCGGGCGGATCCGCACTGCGGCTAGCGCGGCTTGGCGGCGTGTTGCCTGCGTTCTTCGTGCTGCCTGGTGTGTCCGCCGCGCTGGAGCTGACGCCTCACGATATCGATGCGCATGAGGATGCAGCTCGTCTGACCATCGCGACGCGCGCGCACCTCCCGGTGGCAGGTGCCGAGGATGCTGAAATTGTCGCTTTTCGCACGCCCGAAATGCCCGGGGAGCATATCGCGCTGCTGATCGGCACCCCCGACGGCCGCCCGCCGCTGGTACGCTTGCACAGCGAATGCCTGACCGGCGACGTGCTTGGCAGCCTGAAATGTGACTGTGGCCCGCAACTCGACGCGGCGATCCACGCCGTCAAAGCGAGCGGATGGGGCATCATCCTGTATCTGCGGCAGGAAGGGCGCGGGATCGGGCTGATCAACAAGCTGCGCGCGTACGCGTTGCAGGACCAGGGGTTCGATACGGTGGATGCCAATACGCGGCTTGGGTTTGCGGTCGATTCACGCAATTTCGCGGTCGCAGCGCGGATGCTGGAGCTGCTTGGGCAGCGGTCGGTACGGCTGCTCACCAACAATCCGGAGAAGGTGGCGCAACTGGAAGCGGCCGGGATCGCGGTCGCCGAACGTGTGCCGCACATCCTGCCCGCCAACCCGCACAATGCCCGCTATCTGGCGACCAAGCGCGACCGTACCGGGCATCAATTCTAGGCGAGCAGCGCGGCCACTTCGTCGAAGGTGGCTGCGATGTCGTGGACGCCGATCGCGCGCAGCTTCTCGGCATGATCCGGTCCGCAATGCGAACCACCGACAAAACCGATGACATGCGCACCGGACGCCACCGCGCCGGTCGCGCCAACGGGCGAATCCTCCAGGATCGCGCAGCGGTCGATCGGCACGCCGAGCGCCGCGGCGGCGTGGAGATAGATGTCGGGCGCTGGCTTGCCGCGCGTGACGTGCTCCTTGCCCGAGAAAATCCGGTCACCGAATACATCGCGTAGGCCGATATGGTCGAGGTGCCGCGTGATCCAAGCGGTCGAGCTCGACGAGGCAATCGCCTTGGGCAAATCGGTCGGCAAATCGAACACGAAGCGTACGGCACCTTCGACCGCATCGACGCCTTCGCGCATGATGCGCTCGTCTTCGGCCCTGCGCGCGACGTGGAAATCGTCGGGCAAGGGTCGGCCAATCCAGCGTTCGATTGCGCCGAGGAACGACTGCCCCGACAATCCCATGAAATTGGCGAACGAATCCGCCGCGCTGGTCGGATGGCCGATGCCGGTGAGGTACTCGGCGATGTGGCGGTTGCCCACCGCTTCGCTTTCGATCAGCACACCGTCGAAATCGAAGATCAGCGCGTCAGGCTTCATGCCCGCGCCCCGAACAAAGCCGTGCCGACGCGGACATGCGTTGCCCCGAGCATCGTCGCCACCTCATAATCGCCCGACATGCCCATGCTGAGTCCGTCGAGCCCGTGATCGCGCGCGATCTTGGCAAGCAGCGCGAAATACGGCGCAGCCTCGGTCTCGGCAGGGGGAACCGCCATGAGCCCGGCAACCGGCAGATTGGCAGCGCGCGCGGCGGCCAGCAAGGCGGGCAGATCGGCGATCGCACACCCGCCCTTTTGCGCCTCGTCTCCGATATTCACCTGCAGGAAGCAGGCCGGGCGGCGGTCCAATTTGTCCATCGCGCGCGCGAGCGCCGTAACAAGCGACGAACGATCGACCGAATGGATCGCGTCAAACAACGCGACAGCATCCTCGGCCTTGTTCGACTGCAGCTGCCCGACCAGGTGCAGTTCGATATCAGGAAAAGCCTCCCGCAGCGCGGGCCACTTGGCCTGCGCTTCCTGCACCCGGTTTTCGCCGAAGGCGCGTTGCCCGGCGTGGAGCAATGGTTCGATCTCCGCCGCTTCGCGCGTCTTGGATACCGCAATCAGCGTGACGGATTCAGGCTTGCGATCGGCAAGCGCGGCGGCTTGGGCGATTCGCGTCTGCACGGCGGCAAGACGCGCATTGGGGTCGTCGGTGGACATTGCCGGGGCTATAGGCGGAGCTATGGCCGTTCGTCACCCCAGCCTGGCATCAAAAACCCTGCCGACCCTGTGGCTGATGACCGACGAACGGATGGGTGCGGGGCTGTGGGCCGCGCTGGAACGCTTGCCGCGGGGGAGCGGCATCGTGTTCCGCCACTTCGCGTCGCCAGCGGCTGAACGCGCGGCGATCTTTGCGCGGCTGTCACGGATCGCGCGGCGGCGGCGGCTGATCGTCGTACGCGGCGGGGCGAAGGGACAGACTCCGCATATCCATCCGGCACATTCAGTGCGCGAAGCGGTGGCGGCACGGCGTGCAGGCGCCGATCTGGTACTCGTCTCGCCGGTCTATCCGACCCGAACGCATCCCGGTGCGCCAACGCTTGGTCCGCTCCGCGCTGCGATGATCGCCCGCGCGGCGGGCGTCCCGGCGATTGCACTCGGTGGCATGACCGCAGCGCGATTCAAGCGGATGCGTGCGCTGGGTTTCGCAGGATGGGCCGCAATCGACGGCCTGACCCCCGCTTAGAAGCGGAAGGCGGTGCCAATATAGACGGCGCGGCTGTCACGCCCGTTACGATCGGTCGATGCTTGCGAACCGAGCCGGTCACGCTCGCTCTTGTAACGGACACCCGCTGTCACATCGAACCGGCGCGTGAGGGCATAGGAGCCGCCAACGTCGATCGAGTATGCTGGTGCATCTTCGATCAGCTTCGGCCCGTTGCCGGCCGGACGATCCGCAGTCGCGTTGACCCGGCCACTGACACGCTTCCCCGTGTAGCTCACGCCGATATCGGCCGATTCGCGCGAACCCGGCATACCGGCGAGATCGACCTTCGCAACGTCGCCCGACAGGGCAAACCGCTTCCAGCCAACCGCAACGCCGAGGTTGTAGGCGATCGGGGTAAGCGCGACGGTCGACGCCGGGAGCGGCGCGGTGCGATCGGTTACGGTAATGCCCCGCGCCGAGCGAGCCCGCACGGCGACCGTAACCGCCTTGCTGCTGATGTGGCGCGAGTCGGAGGGCGTGAAACGGAAACCGCTGGCATCAAGACCCCCGCGCGCGAAGATCGCAGCGAGGCGGGGATCCGCCGAAGCTGGGGTGAACGACCCGATACCGCGAACGAACACCGCGCTGCCACGTGGCACGATGCGCGGTGCGGGAGAGTCGCTGGCTCCAAGTGCGGGGGCCACGGCAACGCCGAGGACGGCGAGCGACCCCAACGCAATTCCGGACATCCAGCGAGCAGAAAACACCAGCAACCCCTAACACTGCGCCTTTGCGGCACCAGTACGTTATAAACGGCTGTATCACGATTCGATTCCGCGCTGCCACCTTCTCGACTCATTTTCTCGAAAGAGTGTCTCGAAGGACACACATCCGGCCGTCTTTGCGGTCAGACGCCTCGCAGACGTGTCGCTTGCGACGCACGCGGGACATTCTATAGATACCGACCTACCCCCGCACCCGTTTTTGTTCAGGAACATCCGATGATCCGCCGCCTCAGCCTCGCGAACCGCCCAGCGTTCCGCACCGTCGCCCTGGTTTCGCTCGCGGCACTGTCGCTCGGCGCGTGCGCGCATAAGGGCGGGCGCCCAAAGAACACCGATCTGGCGGCATCCAAGGTCACCACGATCGGCGTCAACGCCTATCTGTGGCGCGCCAGCCTCGACACGTTGAGCTTCATGCCGCTGCTGCAGACCGATTCGAACGGCGGCGTGATCGTGACCGATTGGTACATCAACCCCGCCGCGCCGACCGAACGCGTCAAGGTTACCGTGACGATCCTCGATCAGGATCTTCGCGCCGATGGCCTGCGCGTCGCCTATCTGCGTCAGGTCAACCAAGGCGGCCAGTGGGTCGCGGCACCGGTCGAGGCGGCCACGGTGCAGAAGCTGGAAGACATCATCCTGACCAAGGCGCGCGATCTGCGCCGCGCTGCCGTCGCCGGCTAAGGTAGCGATCCGATGGCGTCACGCTTCAACGCGCTGAAGGCGGACGCGGCTTGGCAGAAGGTGTGGGACGACCGCGCCACCTTCGTCGCGCGCGACGATTTGCCCAAGCCGCGCTCCTATGTGCTCGAGATGTTCCCCTATCCCTCGGGGAAGATCCACATGGGTCATGTCCGCAACTATACGATGGGCGACGTGCTTGCTCGCTTCCGCCGCATGAAGGGCATGGAAGTGCTTCACCCGATGGGGTGGGACGCGTTCGGCATGCCGGCCGAGAATGCGGCGATGGAGAAAGGCGTTCATCCCGGCGGTTGGACGCGCGACAATATCGCCACGATGAAGGCGCAGCTGAAGCGCCTCGGGTTCGCGCTCGATTGGAGCCGCGAGCTGGCGACGTGCGAGCCCGATTATTACGGCCACGAACAGGCGCTGTTTCTCGAACTGTTCCGCCACGGCCTGGTCTATCGCAAGGAATCCTCGGTCAACTGGGATCCGGTCGACATGACGGTGCTTGCGAACGAGCAAGTGATCGACGGGCGTGGCTGGCGTTCGGGCGCGCTGGTCGAACGGCGCAAGCTGTCGCAATGGTTTCTGAAGATCACCGAATTCGCCGACGAGCTGCTCGAAGGCTTGGGCGGGCTCGAACATTGGCCTGACAAGGTCAAGCTGATGCAGGAAAACTGGATCGGGCGCAGCCAGGGCCTGCAGTTCCGCTTCAGACTGTCCGACGGCGGTTCGGTCGAGGTCTTCACGACACGGCCCGACACGATCTTCGGCGCGAGCTTCGTCGCGGTCGCCGCGGACCATCCGATCGCGCAGGCCATCGCCGCGCAGAATCATGCGGCGGCCGATTTCATCGCCCTGTGCAAACGCGGCGGCACGACCGCGGCCGAGCTCGACACGCAGGAGAAGCTCGGCTTCGACACCGGCATCACCGCAGCGCATCCGTTCGATCCGGCGTGGCAGCTCCCCGTCTACATCGCCAATTTCGTGCTGATGGAATATGGGACCGGCGCGGTGTTTGGCGTGCCCGCGCACGACCAGCGCGACATGGATTTCGCACGCAAATATGATCTCAGCGTGCGCCGCGTGGTGTCAGATGGCGACACAACCGATCCGCTGTTCGAGGGCAAGACGGCCTATACCGGCCCCGGCACGCTGGTGAATTCGCACTTCCTCGACGGCATGGATATCGAGGATGCCAAGCGCACCGTCATTCAACGCGCCGAGAGTGAAGGCTGGGGCATCGGATCGACCGTATTCCGCCTGCGCGACTGGGGCGTCAGCCGCCAGCGTTACTGGGGCACGCCGATCCCGATCATCCATTGTGATGCGTGCGGTGCGGTGCCGGTGCCCGGCGATCAGCTCCCTGTCGTTCTGCCCGAAGACGTCAGTTTCGACATTCCCGGCAACCCGCTCGATCGTCACCCGACGTGGAAGCATGTCCCCTGCCCCACCTGCGGTGGTGCGGCACGGCGCGAGACCGACACGCTCGACACCTTCGTCGATTCGTCCTGGTACTTCATCCGCTTCGCCAGCCAGCCCAAGGACAAGCCGTTCGACCGCGCGGTGGCCGAGCAATGGCTACCAGTCGCGCAATATATCGGCGGGGTCGAGCATGCGATCCTGCATCTGCTCTACGCCCGTTTCTGGACGCGCGCGCTGAAGCATATCGGGATGCTCGACGTGGCCGAGCCCTTTGCCGGGCTGTTCACGCAAGGCATGGTGACGCACGAGACGTACAGCCGCCAGATCACCGAGCCCGGCACCGACGGTGTCGACTCGATCACCAAGCCGCTGTGGCTGTCGCTCGATGACATCGTCCGCGAGGGCGACGGCTATATCGAACGCGCGACGGGTGAAGCGGTCACGGTCGGCCGCGTCGAGAAGATGTCGAAGTCGAAGAAGAACACCGTCGATCCGACCGGCATCGTCGACCAATATGGTGCCGATGCGACGCGCTGGTTTATGCTGTCGGACTCTCCGCCCGAGCGCGATTTGCCGTGGAGTGAGTCCGGCATCGAGGGATCGTGGCGTTTTATCCAGCGGCTGTGGCGGCTGTTCGACGCGCCGGAAAGTGACGAAAGTGCCACTCGCGACGCTGCGCTCGACCGCAAGCTCCACCAGACGATCGCCGGAATTGCCGTTGATATTGAAGCACTTGCCTTCAACAAAGCGGTCGCCAAGCTGTACGAGCTGGTCAACGCGATCGAGCGGGCCGCGCCGTCGACATCGCGCGATACCGCGATCGCCACGCTGATGCGGCTGATCGCGCCGATGGCGCCGCATCTGGCTGAGGAAGCCTGGGCCGCTGCTGGCAATGACGGCCTGATCGCGGATGCCGCCTGGCCCGAGGTCGATCCCGCTTTGCTGGTCGAGGACGAGGTGACGATCGCGGTGCAGATCAACGGCAAGCTGCGCGATACGCTGGTGATGCCCAAGGGCACGCCGCGCGAGACGCTGGAAGCCGCCGCACTCGCTTCGGACAAGGTGTTGCGGGTGTTGGAGGGCAAGGCCCCCAGGAAGGTCATCGTCGTGCCCGATCGCCTCGTGAATCTCGTCGCATGATCCGCCTGGCCGGTCTTGCCGCCGCGATGCTCGCGCTGTCGGGCTGCGGGCTGCATCCGCTCTATTCGGGCGGCAGCTCGGGCACCGTGGCCTCCGCCCTCACCCAAGTCGAGGTCGCGCCCATTCAGGGCAAGGCGGGGTGGCTGATGGCGAATGCTTTACGCGATCGGCTGCATAGCGACGGCACCCCGCGCTATCGCCTGGAAATGAAGCTCGACGATCAGATCGCCGGGCTCGGCGTGCGGCGCGATAATAGCGTGACGCGCGAGCGGCGGACGCTGCGGGCGCGCTATCAATTGGTCGATCTGTCCAACGGCTCGGTGCTGCTCGATGCCGCCGCCGGATCGGACGCCGGGATCGACGTCGTCAATTCCGAATATGCGACGATCGCGGCGGAAAATACCGCGCTCGAACGGCTTTCGAACACCGTTGCCGACCAGATCGTCGCGCGGATCGCCACATATGTGCAGCGTACCGCGCCCGAGCCGCAGTGATCCGACCCCGGTGATCCTACCCCCAGTGATCCGACCGGGGTCGCCCGCGTGAAAGCCAATCTCAACCAGCTAAGCCGCGCGATCGACTCAGTCAGCGGCGATATACGGCTCTATCTGCTCCACGGCCCCGACGAAGCCGGTGCGCGCGAGATGGCGACGCGCCTCGCCCGCGCGATGGGACCGGACGCAGAGCGCGTCGATCTCGAACCTGCGCTGCTCAAGTCCAGTCCCGGCCGCCTGGCTGACGAAGCCGCCTCGCTGTCGCTGTTCGGCACGCAACGCCACATCCGCGTGACCGGTGCAGGCGAGGAAAGCGTCGAGGCGTGCACGATGCTGCTCGCGGCCCCCCGCGCGGGCAATCCGGTCGTGATGATCGCGCCCACCGTCAAAGGCACGTCGGCACTGGTCAAGCTGGCCACGGCGCACCCGAATGCACTGGCTTGCGTCTTCTACGTCCCCGATGCGGGCGAGGCGGACAAGATCGCCACCAGCGTTGCGCGCGAATTCGGGCTGCGCACCACCGGCGCGACCGCGGCGCGGATCGCCGCAGCAGCAGCGGGCGACCGGGCGGTAATGACGCGCGAGATCGAAAAGATCGCCTTGTTCCTCGACGCAGCGCCCGAGCGACCGCGCGAGCTCGACGATGTCGCACTCGACGCGATCGGCGCCGACCTGGGCGATGCCGAAATGTCGCGCGCTATCGATGCTGCGATCGACGGCGGGCCCGACCGGCTGGGCGAGGAACTGGCGAAGCTCGGCGTTGCCGGCGTCTCGCACATTCCCCTGCTGCGGCAATTGGTCCGGCGGTTGATGGCGCTTGCCGAACTGCGCGGCGAGATCGACGCCGGCGCGAATGCCAACGCCTTGCTGGAGCGCGTCTTTTTCCGCGAGCGCGCGGTGACGGCGCGGGCGCTGCGAATCTGGTCCGCGCCAAGATTGAACGACGCGATCGACCGCGTTCGCCGCGCCGAGCGCGCGACGATGGCCCCGAATAATGCTGGCGGCGTCCTTGCCGATGCCGCGATGCTGGGCGTCGCGCGAATGGCGGCGCGGCAACGCGAGTAAAGGTCAAGGTCCCGCGCTAGATCCGTTCGCCAGTCAGCCGCTGACACACCATGTCGAGCTGATCGAGCGTGGAATAGGCCAAGGTCAGCGTACCGCCCTTGGCACCGTACGACACACGCACCGACAGGCCGAGCAGATCGGCCAATTGATGTTCGAGCGCTGCGAGATCGGGGTCGCGGCCATGTCCGCCACGACC
Source organism: Sphingomonas sp. MMS24-J45 (assembly GCF_044881195.1). Taxonomy (GTDB): domain Bacteria; phylum Pseudomonadota; class Alphaproteobacteria; order Sphingomonadales; family Sphingomonadaceae; genus Sphingomonas. The sequence goes on from NZ_CP173255.1 coordinate 1,501,351, forward strand.
ACCGCTCGGATCGCTCTTGGTTTCGATCTTGGCAGCACGCGCGAGCCGTTCGGTATCGCGCACCGACAGGCCCCGGGCGACGATCTGGTCGGCCAGACCCTCGACGTCCGGCGCGCCGATCAGCGCGCGGGCATGGCCCATCGTCAGCGCGCCCGCGACGACACGTTCCTGCACCGTGCGCGGCAATTCGAGCAAACGCAGCAGGTTAGCGATATGACTGCGCGACTTGTTGACGATCTTGCCCAGCGCATCCTGGGTATGGCCGAAATCCTCGATAAGGCGATGATAGGCCTCGGCCTCTTCGATCGCGTTGAGATCCTGCCGCTGGATATTCTCGACCAAGGCGACTTCGAGCGTCTCGGTATCGTCGAACGCGCGCACGATGACCGGCACTTCGTGCAGCCGCGCGCGTTGCGCCGCGCGCCAGCGGCGTTCGCCTGCGACAATCTGATACCCAGTGCCATGCGGCCGCACAACGATCGGCTGAAGCACGCCGCGCTGCGCGATAGATTGCGCGAGTTCGTCCAGCGCGGCCTCATCGAAATGACGGCGCGGCTGCCCCGGATGCGGGGTGAGCGACCCGACCGGCAGCGAGCGGACGCCAGGCGACGAAGTACCGTCCTTGCCCGTCCCTACCGGCTCTTCCCGTGCGAGATCGCCAAGTAGCGCATTGAGACCACGTCCAAGTCCCGAGCGTGGTTTTGGCCGAGCGGGCAGCGCCGCTTCGCTGGTCGCGGCAATCTCCGGCTGATCGCCGGGCGGAGGCGTATCGGTCATGCGGCCCTTGCAGCTTGATCAGTTTTGGGGAGACGCGCGATCAACTCCCGCGCGAGCGCAATATAGGCTTCCGAACCCGGGCAGCGGTAATCGTAGATGAGCGCTGGCAAGCCGTGGCTCGGTGCCTCCGACAGCCGCACATTGCGCGGGATCACCGTCTCGAACACGACGCGTCCCAGCACTGCGCGGACATCGTTCGACACCTGATCGGTCAGCCGATTGCGGCGATCGTGCATGGTCAACGCGACACCCAGGATCGACAGGCCGGGATTGAAGCGTTCCCGAATGCGCTCGACAGTGCTGAGCAACTGGCTCAGCCCCTCCAGCGCGAAGAACTCGCATTGCAGCGGGACCAGCAGGGAGTTGGCCGCAACCATTGCGTTCAACGTGAGCAGGCCGAGCGACGGCGGGCAGTCGATCAGCACCACATCCCAGCGATGGTCCGACCGCGCGAGCGCGCGCGACAGGCGATGCGTACGTTCCTCATATTCGACCAGCTCGATCTCGGCACCCGACAGATCGACCGTGGCCGGCACGATCTCGAGCTTCGGCACGCACGTCGGCATCGCGGCGATTTCGAGCGAGGTTTCGCCGATGAGGATGTCGTAGGTCGAGTGATGCCGATCAGCGCGGGCGATGCCGAGGCCGGTGGAGGCATTGCCCTGAGGATCGAGATCGAGCAGCAAGACGCGCGATCCCGTCGCCGCCAGCGCGGTGCCGACATTGATCGCGGTGGTCGTTTTGCCGACCCCACCCTTTTGATTTGCGACAGCTATCACGTTCATCGACGCGCTACCTTTGATGCGAGAACGATCAGCGACTTCGCATCGGTGATGCTATGTTCCACGTGAAACACACCATGCCATGTCTCGCGCGCGCTTGCCACATCTTCGCGCGCGCTTTGTCCCTTTGGGAGAATCCAGCGTGTCGATTTTGAGGAGCAGCCCTTTGCCCAGGCGAAAAGATCGGTGATCGGAGCAACCGCGCGTGCCGAGACGATCGTGGCCGAGGCGTTTGTGACGGCCTGAATGCGGTCGGCGATGACCGTCACGTGGGCCGAAAGGCCAAGCCGGTTCGCCGCGTCCTGCAGAAAATCGGCGCGCTTTCGGCGGGGTTCGACCAGATAGATTGGCTGTTTACGGAGAGCCGCGATGACGAGGCCCGGAAAGCCTGCGCCGCTGCCGATATCGATCCACAGCCCGTCCTCCGCCTGATCGACATGGCTCAGGAGCTGCGCCGAATCAACGATATGCCGCGTCCAGATCGACTCTAGCGTGGACGGCGCAATCAAATTCTGCCGCGCATTCTCCTGCACTACCAGATCGACGATCTGCTCCATTGCCCCGATGCCAGCAGCACCGTGGCGGTCGGCAATCCAGGTCCGGGCTTCCTCCTCGGTCATGCCGCGATCCTGCGGAGTTGTAACAGGATCGCCGTCAGCGCCGCCGGGGTGATCCCGCGCACACGGGCTGCGGCGCCTAGGCTCGACGGGCGGGCAGCCGACAGACGCTCGATCATCTCGGTCGAAAGTCCGGGGATCGTCGCGAAATCGAGCGAAGCAGGAACAGCGATGCCCTCGTTCGATCGCTGTTGCGCGATCTCGGCATCCTGCCGCGCGAGATACGGGGCGTAGCGCGCGTCCTCGACGATCTCGGCGAGCAGCGTGGCGTCGGAATGCGCCGCAAGATCGGGCGCGACCTGCTCGATCGTTACTCCGGCCACGCGCAGCCACTCCGCGCCACTCCGCGCGGGCGGATCGAACGCGACATCGGCACCGGCCGCGAGCAACACGCTTGCCGCAACGGGCGCTGCGAGCTGCATCTCGATATCGGCGCGCGCGATGTCTCGCGCTTTTATGCGATTAACACGCGCCGGAGATAGACAGCCAATCTCCGCCGCGATCGGCGATAGCCGCGTCTCGGCATTGTCCGAGCGCAACCGCAGCCGATATTCGGCACGCGCGGTCAGCATCCGATACGGCTCGGTAATGCCTTGCAACACCAGATCGTCGATCATCACGCCGAGATAGCTCGACGCGCGGTCGAGGATGATCTCGGGGGAACCCAATGCTTTGGCCGCCGCGTTCAGGCCAGCGATCAGCCCCTGCCCCGCCGCCTCCTCATAGCCGGTCGTGCCGTTGATCTGGCCGCAACAGAATAGCCCCGGCATCGCCCGCACCTCCAGCGTGGCATCCAATGCGCGCGGGTCGATATGGTCGTACTCAACGGCATAGCCCGGCGCGACGATGCGGGCGCGCTCCAGCCCTGGGATCGAGGCAATCATCGCCGCCTGAATATCGACCGGCAAGGAGGTGGATATGCCGTTGGGATAGATCGTCGAGTTGTCCAGACCTTCGGGTTCCAGAAAGATTTGGTGCCCATCGCGATCCCCGAAGCGGTGGATCTTATCCTCGATCGACGGGCAATAGCGCGGCCCCTGCCCCGCAATCGCGCCACCAAATAGCGGCGATCGATCGAGCCCGCTGCGGATAATGTCGTGCGTTGCGGCAGTGGTGCGGGTGATCGCGCAGCGAAGTTGCGGCAGCGGTCGTCCGGCCGATAGCGGCGACATCGTCCACGGATCATCGTCGCTCGGCTGCTCCGCAAGCGCGGCCCAGTCGATCGTGCGTCCATCCAGCCGCGGCGGCGTGCCAGTCTTCAACCGGGCCATCGGCAGTTGGGCCGCGCGCAATTGCTGCGCAAGGAGCGATGCGGCGGCCTCTCCAATCCGCCCGCCGACCGAGCGATCCTCGCCACAAAACATCGTCGCGCCGAGAAAGGTCCCCGTCGCCAACACGACCGCAGGGGCGGAAAGCACGGCGCCATCTGCCAGATGCACACCCGCTACCGTCGCGCCGTCCAGCGCGAGCGCAGCCACTTCGCCCTCTACGATATGCAGATTGTCTTGCTCGGCCAGCATTTGCTGGATCGCCGCCGCATAGCGTTTGCGATCGGCCTGGACGCGCGGGCCCTGTACGGCGGGCCCCTTGCTGCGGTTGAGCATCCGATAGTGGATGCCGGCCGCGTCGGTCGCGCGCGCGATCAGGCCATCGAACGCATCGATTTCGCGGACGAGGTGCCCCTTGCCCAGGCCACCGATCGCGGGATTGCAGGACATCGCCCCGATCTTGCGAGCGTCGAAGCTGATAAGCGCGGTGCGCGCGCCGCGGCGCGCTGCCGCGGCGGCGGCCTCGGTCCCGGCGTGTCCGCCGCCGACGACGATGACGTCGAATTGCTCCATGGATTTTGGCTAAGTCGCGCGGCGCGACCTGTCAAAGCTTATGCGAGTGTTCCACGTGGAACATCACTTGCCGATGCAGAAACGCGCGAACACCGCGTCTAGCACGTCCTCGATTCCGCTGCGTCCCGCGATCTCGTCAAGCACGCCGAGCGCTCGGCGGATCTCTTCAGCGACGATCAGCATGTCGTCGTTCTGCGCCGCGGCCAGATCGATACGGCATCGTGCGAGCAAGGCACGCTGCCGCTCGTTGACGGAGACGCTGTCGACTTCGGGCAAGAGTTTGGCTGCCCGCTCGGCAATCAGCGTCCAAAGCGCGTCGATGCCGACACCGGTTTGTGCGGAGACGACGGCCTCCTCGCCATGTTTCGGCATTTCACGCCCCGGAAGATCGGCGCGCGCATGAATGCGGATATCGTTGCGCCCGCCCTGCCCCGGCGCATCAAGCCAAAGAACGATATCAGCACCCTCGATCGCAGCACGAGCGCGATCGATGCCGATCCGCTCGATTTCGTCACCGGGGTTGCCGGTCAGCCCAGCGGTGTCGGTCAGAATATACGCCAGACCACCCCGTACCACGGCCGCCTCGATCCGATCGCGCGTCGTGCCGGAGATTGGCGATACAATCGCTACGTCGCGACCGGTCAGCGCATTGAGCAAAGTAGACTTGCCGCTATTGGGCGGCCCGGCGATGACGATGCGCACGCCGTGGTGCAACCGCTCGACCGCGGGGACGCTTAATAGCTGGTCGATCTCGGCGGCCACCTGCCCAATGTCTGCAGAAATTGCATCTACCGCTTCGTCGGCAACATCATCTTCGTCGGAAAAATCGAGCTGCGCTTCGATCCGAGCGGCGATCCCGACGAGCCGTTCGCTCCAGCGTTCGATGCGGGCGCGAACACCGCCCTCCGCCATACGCAATGCCGCGCGGCGCTGCCCCTCGGTTTGCGCGGCAAGAAGATCGCCGAGCCCTTCTGCTTCGGTCAGATCGATCACGCCATTCTCAAGCGCGCGGCGGGTGAACTCCCCCGCCTCCGCGCGGCGCGTCCCCGCCTGGGCATACAGCGCGGCTTCGACCGCAGCGACGACGGCGCGCCCGCCGTGGAGATGAAACTCGACACAATCTTCGCCAGTCGCGGTGCGGGGTCCGGGGAAAACCAATACGATCGCGCGATCGAGCACCGATCCGTCGTGAGGGTCACGCAACACCCGCAACGCGGCGCGCCGGGGTTCGGGCAGCGTCCCCGCGATTGCCCCAGCCACCCCAAGCGCGCGCGGTCCGCTAATCCGCAGCACGGCGATGCCAGCCGGCGGCGCACCGCTCGACACGGCGAAGATCGTAGCGCGGTCTGTCACGCGACTATTTCGTCGTGGTGTCGAACATCTTGCGCCACATCCCCATGCCGGCGTCGCTCATCGGCATCCAGCTCTTCATCATATTCTCGATCAGATCGGGCGCGACGACGCCGTCCATCGAATTGGTCAGTGCGGCGAGATATTTCTCATGCACCGGTGCCAGATCCGGCAGCCCCATGAACCGGCGCGCTTCCTCCGGAGTGCATTCGATTTCGACATTGATCTTCACGCCGCTTCTCCGCTTGAGCGCGCGCCTGCTGCGCGGCATATGTTGTGTCATGTATGCGCGCGATATCGCCCGGATCGCAACGCCTGTCGGTATGATTACCGTCGAAGGCGATGCGGACGCTGTGCATAGCGTTCGGATCTCGGCGTCGAGCTCGCCAATCCAAGGCACCACCGAACCCGTACGCCGCACGGCGACGCAATTGGAGGAATGGTTCTCGGGTGAACGCACGCGGTTCGATCTGCCGCTGGCCCCTGCCGCTACGCCGCGTGGGCAAGCACTGCGCGATGCGATGGTCGCGATCGGCTATGGTGAAACGCTGAGCTATGGGGCGCTTGCTGATCTGGCGGAGTCCAGCGCTCGCGCGATCGGCCAGGCGTGCGCGCGGAACCCCTTTCCGATCATCGTGCCGTGCCACCGGGTGCTGAATGCCGACGGGCGGCTCGGGGCCTATTCAGCGGGGGATGGGCCACGCACCAAACACTGGCTGCTCGATCATGAGCAACGCCACAGCCCCAATCGCGCGCGCGACCTGTTCAGCCGGTAACCGCGCTGATCATCGGCTGCATGTCGTGCCAGCCTTCGACGATCATCTTGCCCGCGACATAGACGATAATCGCCAAGCCAAGCCACGCGATCCAGCGGAAGCGCTCGATATATTTGGCGATAATGTTGGCGGCCAGGCCCATCAGCGCGACCGACAGGATAAGACCAATCACCATGATGCCGGGATGCTCACGCGCTGCCCCGGCGACGGCGAGGACGTTGTCGAGGCTCATGGAGACATCGGCGATGGCAACTGCCCAAGCCGCCGAAAGGAAGCTCTTTGCCGGGCGAATGCCGCTATGTTCGTCGCCCTCGATCTCGGGCGACCCGCCCGATGCACCGGCAGGTCGCAGCTCGCGGTACATTTTCCACGCCACCCACAGCAGCAGCAATCCGCCGCCGAATACCAGGCCGTAGGATTTGAAGCTCGACAGACCGTATAGCACCGCGACTGCAAACACGATGCGGAGGATCAGCGCGGCCAGAATCCCGATCCCGATCACTTGCTTGCGTTGTGCAGCCGGCAATCCCGCAGCGAGCGCACCGACGATGATCGCATTGTCTCCGGCAAGGGCTATGTCGAGAAATACGACGGTGGCGAAGGCGGCGAGCGCGGAAGGCGACCCGATATTGGCAAAGTCGTTGAGGATGTGCTGCCACAGCCAGCTGAGCGACATCGGTTCGGTGGCGGCTGCCGCTAGGATCGTGGTGAGCATGGAACGCTCCTAGCGTGTGGCAGCGACATGGGCAAAGCCCATGTCGTCGGTCGCGGCTTCGCCGCGCCGGCCGGACCGGTGCGAGTCCTGGCTTAGCTGCGCTAAGCCAGGACTCGCACTCGGTTACTGATTCATGCTGTCGAAGAAATCTTCGTTGGTCTTCGAATTCTTCATCTTGTCGAGCAGGAATTCCATCGAATCGATCGTGCCCATCTGCATCAGGATGCGGCGCAGCACCCACATCTTCGACAGCTTGCTCTGGTCGACCAGCAATTCTTCCTTGCGCGTGCCCGATTTGCCGACGTCGAGCGCCGGGAAGATGCGCTTGTCGGCAACCTTGCGATCGAGCACGATCTCGGAGTTACCGGTGCCCTTGAATTCCTCGAAGATCACTTCGTCCATGCGGCTGCCGGTGTCGATCAGCGCGGTCGCGATGATCGAGAGCGAACCGCCTTCCTCGATGTTGCGCGCGGCGCCGAAGAAACGCTTGGGACGTTGCAACGCGTTGGCATCGACGCCGCCGGTCAACACCTTGCCCGACGAAGGGACGACGGTGTTGTATGCGCGGCCGAGACGCGTGATCGAGTTGAGCAGGATCACCACATCCTTCTTGTGCTCGACCAGACGTTTTGCCTTTTCGATCACCATTTCAGCCACTTGCACGTGCCGGGTGGCGGGTTCGTCGAAGGTCGAGCTGACCACTTCGCCCTTTACGGAGCGCTGCATGTCGGTGACTTCTTCCGGACGTTCGTCGATCAACAAGACGATCAGGAACACCTCGGGGTGATTGTCCGTGATGGCTTTGGCGATGTTTTGCAGCATCACCGTTTTACCCACGCGGGGTGGCGCGACGATCAGCGTGCGCTGGCCCTTGCCCTGTGGGGAGACGATGTCGATGACGCGCGCGCTCTTGTCCTTGATCGTCGGATCGGACGGATCGAGCGTCAGCTTCTCATCCGGATAGAGCGGCGTCAGGTTATCGAAATTGACGCGGTGCCGCACCGCATCGGGATCATCGAAATTGACTGCGGTCAGCCGCACCAGCGCGAAATAGCGCTCACCATCCTTCGGGCCCCGGATTTCGCCTTCGACCGTGTCACCGGTGCGCAGACCGAACTTGCGGACCTGGTTCGGCGAAACATAGATGTCGTCAGGGCCGGCCAGGTAATTCGCCTCGGGCGAGCGCAGGAAACCGAAACCGTCGGGCAGCACTTCGATCGTGCCGAGCCCCATGATCATGTCGCCTTCTTCGGCCTGCACCTTCAGAATCGCGAACATCAGATCCTGCTTGCGCAGCGTCGACGCGCTCTCGATCCCGAGCTCTTCGGCCATCGCGACCAGCTCGGCCGGTTTCTTGTTCTTCAGGTCTTTGAGATGCATGGGTGACGTCCGGGCATGAAGATGCTGGGGAGGAGCTTCGATCGGCGAAGGATACGCGACGATGCCAGAGAAGGATGCCGCGACCGTACGGGTGGGCCCGCCGCATCGTGACACTATCACCGGATACGGCTGCACCGCGCGCGCGTCAAGACGCTGCCCCCTTGGGCGTCCCTAGAACGGCTGGACGATCGCCAGGATAACGATGAAGGTTACGAGCAAAGCTGGCACTTCGTTGATCAGCCGCAATTGGCGACCGGTCAGTGTCGGCTTTCCGGCGGCAAGCTTCTTGGCATAGCGCACGGCCCAATGGTGGTATCCAGTCAGCAACACCACCAGCAGCAGCTTGGTATGCAGCCAGCCGAGTTCGCTCGTGCCGGAAAACAATCCGGCATTGGCGGCCAGGATCAGGCCGAGCACCCACACGACTATCATCGCCGGCGTCAGAATGATGTGCCGAATCTTGCCTTCGCGCTCGACCCAGACGGCCGCTTCGGGGGAGCCGATCGCCGCTTCCTGATGATAGACGAGATAGCGCGGCAACATGAACAGCCCCGCCATCCAGAAGATCACGAAAATGACATGCGCCGCCTTCACCCACGGATAGGCGTTACCGAGCATTCCGATCATCGCGGACTCCGCACATAGGCAAGCAATTGCTCGACATGCGGGATCGGCGTGTCCTGTAAAATGCCGTGGCCGAGATTGAAGACATGCGGGCGATCGGCAAAGGCGTCGAGAATGCGCTGCGCGGCGTCGGCCATGTCGGCTCCCCCCGCGATGAGGACGAGCGGATCGAGATTGCCCTGCACCGGCATCCCTTGCGGTAGATTGGCGGCGGCCCATTCGGGATGTATCGTTTCGTCGACACCGACCGCATCGACCCCGGTTTCACGCGCATAAGCAGGCAATTTTTCGCCGGCACCCTTCGGGAAGCCAATCACCGGTAGGCCAGGATGGCGGGCATGAAGCGCGGCGACGATCGCGGCGTTGGGCGCGATCACCCAGCGTTCGAACTGCGCCGGGCTGAGACTGCCCGACCAGCTGTCGAACAATTGTACCGCCTCGACCCCGGCCTCGATCTGCTTCGACAGATACTCGATCGTGCACGCGGAAATCGCGCCGATGATTTCGGCAAAGGCGGCCGGATCGGCATAGGCGAAGCGGCGAGTCTCGCTCTGATCCTTACTGCCATGTCCCGCGACCATATAGGTGGCAACGGTCCAGGGACTACCCGCAAAGCCCAGGAAGGTGGTCTCAGGCGGCAATTGCGCGGCGACCTGACGGACGGTCTCATAGACCGGGTCGAGCCGCTCCAGCACCGGTTGCAACCCCGACAGCGGATGATCGACCAGCGCAGGCGTGAGCGCCGGCCCCTCGCCCACCCCGAACGTCAGATCCTGACCCAGCGCGGATGGGACCATCAGGATGTCGGAAAACAGGATCGCCCCGTCAAAGCCGAAGCGGCGGATCGGCTGAACGGTGACCTCGGCTGCCGCCGCGCTGTCGTTGACCAACGCCAGGAAGCCGCCCTTTTCGGCCCTCAGCGCACGATATTCGGGGAGATAACGCCCGGCCTGCCGCATCAGCCACACTGGCGGGATCGGCTGACGCTCACCCTTCAAGGTGGCGAGCAGCGGCTTCTTAACAGTCGTCACGGTCGAAACTCCCCACCGGCTTCGCTCACCCTCTTCTATAAGAATCTAAAATCTTAAAAGGATGTAGTCGTTGTTGGCACGTCGATAACGGGGCTTATGCGGCAATCCCGAAAATGCCAACAGCTTGCGCTTGGCGCGTGCCCTGAACCGCGCTGAGTCGGACGGCTCGTCCCCATTATCCACAGCCTGTGCACAATATCGGCCCCCGTGCAGGCAATTGTGGATAAAGTGGCGGTTATGCACCGCGGACGCATGGCTTTGCGGGCGGGCGAAGTTGCGCTAGCGATTGCCACCATGTTGTCCACAGTTTCGCCCAGTCGGCCCCTTTGATGCGGCTGCATCTGCATCTGCTGTCGGATTCAACCGGCGAAACGCTCGAGAACATCGCCAAGGCCGCGCTCGCGCAATATGACGATGTCGAGACGATCCGGCATTTCTGGCCGATGGTGCGGACCGAAGCACATCTCGAGCGGATCCTGCAGGAGATCTCGCAGAATCCGGGATTGGTGCTGTTCACGCTGGTCAATAGCGAGATTCGGCGCACACTCGAAACGCGGTGCCGCGCGCTGGGCCTGCCGGCGATTGCGCCGATGGACGGGGTGACCCACGCGCTGTCGGGGTTGCTCGGCCAGGCGGCAAAGGCGCGGCCCGGGCGGCAACACGTACTCGACGCCGCCTATTTCGCGCGGGTCGAGGCGATCCATTTCACGATCGCGCATGACGACGGCATCGGCGCGGAGGATTGGGAAGAGGCGGACATCGTGCTGGCCGGGGTGTCGCGATCGTCCAAGACGCCGACCTCGATCTATCTTGCCAATCGCGGCTTCAAGACTGCCAATATCCCGATCGTGGTGGAAAGCCCGCCGCCGCCGATCCTCTATTCGCTGAAGAATCCGTTGGTGGTCGGCCTCACCACCAGCGCCGATCGCTTGATCCAGGTGCGCCGCAACCGCCTGCTGTCGCTCAATCAGGTGACCGAGACCGCCTATGTCGATCAGGAAGCCGTGGCGCGCGAAGTCGCGTTCGCGCGGCGCATGTTCGCCGATAATGGCTGGCCGGTGATCGATGTGACGCGCCGATCGATCGAGGAAACGGCGGCGGCAATCATCGCCCTGGTCAACGAACGGTGCGGCGAAACACGAGCAGAACCATGAATCAGCTATCACAACGCCTTGTGCTCGCCTCGCAAAGCGGCGCGCGGCGCGCCATGCTCACCGCGGCCGGGGTCGCGTTCGAGGCGGTCTCGGCCGGAGTCGATGAGGAGTCGGCCAAGGCAGCCCTTTTGGGAGAGGGCTTGGCCGCACGCGACATGGCCGATGCCCTGGCGGAGATGAAAGCGATCAAGGTCTCGTCCGGCGATGGCCAGGCGCTGGTGCTCGGTTGCGATTCGGTCGTCGCGCTGGATGACGGCACGATGCTCGACAAGCCGCGCGACCGCACCGAGGCGGAGGAGCATTTGCGGCGGCTGTCGGGCAAGCGTCATGAACTGGTCAGCGCCGCGGTGATCGCCGAGGGCGGTCGACCTGTCTGGCGTGTCGTCGATCGGGCGAAGATGCACGTGCGGTCTTTGTCGGACGGTTTCATCGCGCACTATCTCGACCGCGAATGGCCCGAGATCGCGGGGTGTGTCGGCTGTTACCGGATCGAAGGCCCCGGTGCGCAACTGTTCAGCCGGATCGAGGGGAGTCATTTCACCGTGCTCGGGCTGCCGCTGCTGCCGGTGCTCGATTATCTGCGGATTCGAAGGATCTTGCCGTCATGATGTTTGCCGAGGTGATCGGGGATCCGATCGCACATTCGAAATCACCGGCGATCCACAAATTCTGGATCGAGGCGGCGGGGATCGACGCCGATTATGCACGGCATCACGTCGTCGCGGCTGATCTCGCCACCTATCTTGCCGAAGCCCGCGCCAATCCCGACTGGCGCGGCTGCAACATTACCCTGCCCCACAAGGTCGCGATCATGGATCTGGTCGATGATCCCGGCGACATTCGCGGGACGATCGGCGCGATGAACACGATCCTGCGGCAGGAGGACGGGTCGCTGATCGGCACCAATACCGATGCGGCGGGTTTCTACGCGCCGATCGCCGAGCACGATCTGACGGGCGCCCCGGTGGTAGTGGTCGGCGCGGGCGGCGCGGCGCGTGCGGTGTTGTTCGCGCTGTCGCGACTTGGCGTCGGCCCGGTGACGATCCTCAACCGCAACGTGCTGAAGGCGGCCGCCTTGCTCTCTTCTTTCGGTTTGAAGGGGCAAGCGTTGGCGCTCGACGCGAAACTTCCGCCGGCTTCACTGCTGGTCAACGCCTCTTCGCTCGGCATGGCGGGGCAAACGCCGCTCGGTCTCGACCTCGCTGCGCTGCCCGACGATGCGGTCGTCTATGATGTGGTCTATGCCCCGCTCGAGACTCCTTTGCTGGCCGCAGCGCGGGCGCGCGATCTGGAGACGGTCGATGGACTCGATATGCTGATCGGGCAGGCAGCACTCGCGTTCGAACTGTTTTTCGGCATGGCCCCGCCGCGCGATGAGGCCAGCGATACCGCGCTTCGGGCATTGTTGACGGCATGACGTCGCCCGGGCCGATCACGATCGGGCTCACCGGGTCGATCGGCATGGGCAAGTCGACCGTGGCGGCGATGTTTCTGGAGGCGGGCGTTCCGGTATTCGATGCCGATGCTGCGGTTCATGCCTTGCAGGGGGTCGGTGGACGGCTCGTGCCGGCGATCGAGGCCGCTTTTCCCGGATCCACGCGTGACGGCGCGGTCGATCGCACGCTGCTGGGGCCTATGGTGCTGAGTGATCCTGCCGCGGTGAAGCGGCTCGAGGCGATCGTTCACCCGGCCGTAGGCGAAGAGCGTGCAGCCTTCCTGGCGACTCATGCCAGTGCCGATATGGTGGTGTTCGACGTGCCCTTGCTGTTCGAGACCGGGGGCGAGTCGCGAGTCGATAGCGTCGTCGTCGTCTCGGCACCGGCCGATCTGCAGCGCGCGCGTGTGCTCGCCCGGCCCGGCATGTCGATCGAGAAGTTCGAGGCAATTCTTGCCATGCAATTGCCGAATGCGGAAAAAGTCGCGCGAGCCGACTTTGTCGTGCCGACCGGCGGATCGCATGAAGAGACCCGCCGCGCGGTTCACGCCATCATCGCTTGCCTAGCGGCGCGTCAGACCCCATCATCGTGAGTACCATGCGCGAGATTGTCTTCGATACAGAGACCACCGGCTTCAGCTTTCCCGACGGCGATCGCATGGTCGAGATCGGGTGCCTCGAAATGATCAACCGGGTCGAAACCGGGCGCACCTTCCACGCTTATTTCCATCCCGAACGCACCATGCCGGCCGAGGCCCAGCGCGTTCACGGACTGAGCGACGCGTTTCTCGCCGACAAACCGCTGTTCGTGCAGCAGGTCGACGAACTGCTCGACTTTCTCGAGGACAGCCCGCTCGTCGCGCACAATGCGAGCTTCGATTTCGGCTTCCTCAATGGCGAATTGCAGCGTTGCGGGCGCACCACCGTCGGCATGCACCGGATGGTCGATACCGTGGCGATGGCGCGAATGCGGCATCCGGGCGCGAAGCATAGCCTCGATGCGCTGTGCAGCCGCTACGGCATCGATCGCAGTCACCGCACCTTGCACGGCGCTTTGCTCGACGCGCAATTGCTGGCGCAGGTCTATGTCGAACTGACCGGCGGGCGGCAGATCGGCCTGGGCCTGGTCAGCGAAGCGGTGGTCGAGGCTGCACCGACCGCTCCCGCCGCGCCCGCGGTGGTCCGCCCGGCTCGCGTATTCGCAATCAGCGAAGCCGATCGTGCCCGGCACGCCCAGTTCATCAAAACCGTCGTTAATCCATTGTGGGGGAGCGAAGCGGTAGCGCAATAGTTTGAAGGGGGTCGAGGTATCCGACTGATACCGTCTACCGGCCGCGTGATCGTATCAGCGACACCGGCCTCTACCAAGGAGAGTGCTCATGGATATTCGGGTTTCCGGCCATCAGGTCGAGACGGGCGAGGCGCTCAAGACCCATGTCGACGAGCGACTTCAGGGCATCGCCACCAAATATTTCGCGCGCGCCATTTCGTCGCAGGTCACGTTCGGCAAGGGGCCGCACGACAACCGTTTCACCTGTGATATCGTCGCGCACGTCATGCAGGGTTTGATCCTGAAAGGCAGCGGCGACGCCGCCGATGCCCACGCCGCGTTCGAAGTGGCGGCTGGCAAGATCGAGAAGCAATTGCGCCGCTATATGCGCCGGCTGAAGGACCGCAACGCCGGGGTCGCCACCGCGATCGAAGCGCAGGCCGTCAGCGCGGCGGATAATGCCGGTTACACCCTGTTCCAGGAAAACAACGCTGAGGAAGAGGTCGAGGATTTCCCCCTGATCGTGGCGGAAACTCGGGTCGACGTGCCCGATGCGAGCGTATCCGATGCTGTGATGATGCTCGATTTGCGCAACACCACCGCCCTGCTGTTCCGCAATTCGGGCTCGGGCACCTATAATATGGTCTATCGCCGCGGTGACGGCACGATCGGCTGGGTCGAACCGCAGCGACAATAAGCCGAACTCCTAGCGGATCGGTCGTGCTTTCGCGATCGCAGGAACGCCGCTATGGGCCCGCGTCTCGCCATGTGCGATGCGCGGGCCCCAAGGATTGTGATGACCGACCTCCACGACATTCTTTCGCCAGAGGCGGTGCTCGAACATGTCACCGCAGGCAACCGCAAGGCACTGTTCCAGCATCTCGCCGCCGCTGCGGCTTCGGCTTACGAGCTCGATCCGACGGTCGTGGCGGCCGCCGTCGCCGCGCGCGAAAAGCTTGGTTCGACCGCGTTCGGCGCTGGCGTGGCGACCCCGCATGGCAAGGTGCCCGGTCTCAGCCAGGTCTGCGGCGTGTTCGCGCGGCTCCCCACCCCGCTCGATTTCGATGCGGTCGATGATTTGCCGGTCGATATCGTCTTTATGCTACTGTCACCACCCGATGCCGGGGCGGACCATTTGAAGGCGCTCGCGCGCGTCTCGCGCACGCTGCGCGACAAGGCGTTCGTCGATAAATTGCGCGGTGCCGGATCGCGCGACGCGCTGGTGGCGCTGCTCAGCGCCGATGTCGTGCGCGACGCGGCCTGAGATGGAGCGCCCGCCCGCCGGGGAAGCGGCGCATTTCCGCGCGCTGGAATCGCTCTATGCGGCGGCACCAATCAATCGGCTGTTCGATTCCACGCTCGAAATCCCCGAGGCGGGAATAGCGCGGATTCACTTTACGCTCGACGAACGCTATTTCCACGCCGCCGGAGCGGCGCATGGCACGAGCTATTTCAAGATGCTCGATGATGCCGCTTTCTATGCGGCGAACAGTCTGGTGACCGATCGCTTTTTGCTGACGACGGCGTTCAACCTGCTGCTGACAAAGCCGCTGCGTGCCGGCCCGGTCACGGCAGAGGGCCGCTGGATCTCGGGTCAGCGGCGCGTATTCGTCGCAGAAGCGCGCCTGATCGATGCGGAGGGGGACGAAGCCGCTCGCGGCACGGGCACTTTCATGCGCTCACAAATCGCGCTGGCCACGTTGCCGGGGTATCGCGCGTCGTGACTGCGGCGTTGCCGACCGGGATCCTGGTGTCGGCCCTGCTCAAGCGCGTAAACGATGCCGGGGGGATGGGGATGGTGCGCGCGCGCGGTGATGCCGAATCCGGCGCCATCCTGCTGATCCTGAACGAAGCGCCTGATGTCTCCCGGGTCATGGAGCGTGCGCTTGATCCGATGGGGAAGCCGAAGCTGGTACCTGCCGGGCCGAACGATCCACCAGATATAGCGGCGCGCGAAACGTACTGGCGCAAGCGGCGGGAGCGTGACCCCGATCTGTGGGTGATCGAACTGGACATCGCGTCGGCAGAACGATTCGCCGCAGAAACGATCTGCGACGGTTGACCCTATCGGCTTGGTAGACAATAGGCGGCCACCTTAGTCACGGGCGTTGTGCCGTGCCGGGTGCGATCCGGCTAGGTTACGCAGTCGGGGGGCTGTCCGGGTGGGCGACATAATGTCGGCCATGTCCGCGCACCAACCGCATTTTAGTCGTTTTCATGTCGTTTTCGAATCGCGTCGCTACCTTTGCGACGGCTACCTTCGCCCTTGCCGCTCTCATCGGCATCGGCTCGCCAGGCTTCGCGCAGGAAATCAACCGCGCCATTAACGAGCCGGCCGCATCTTCGGTTCCCGCACAAGCGAACCAGACCCAGCCGGCAATGGCCCCGGCAATTGCCACCACCGCAGAGTCCCAGCCGCAGGCAAGCGACACGCTCCAGGACGGCGATACCATTGAATATGGCACTTTGGCTGACGCCGTCGCCGCGCAGACCATGCCCGAGACGATCGCCGACGACCTGCAGTGCATGGCCGGCGCAATCTATTTCGAAGCCAAGGGCGAACCGCTGAGCGGTCAGCTCGCGGTGGCCGAGGTCATCCTCAACCGCACCAAGTCCGGCCGCTTCCCCAAGTCGGTTTGCTCGGTGGTTACGCAACCCGGTCAGTTTTCGTTCGTGCGCGGCGGCCATGTGCCATCGATTGCGCCGAACAAGCAGTATCGCACTGCCGTTGCAGTCGCGCGCGTCGCATTGACCGATGCGTGGGACAGCCCCGCGGCCGGCGCGATGTATTTCCATGCCCGCCGCGTCGCGCCGAGCTGGAACCGCGTGCAAGTCGCCGCAATCGGCAATCACGTTTTCTATCGTTGAGCCGAGCGCGTCGGGTTTGACGCGTTCGTGAAATGTTCTAGGATCGGGGGATGCTCAAGTCGTCCTCCGATCCTGTCCCGGATTCGTGCGCCGAATATCCTGGATCGCCGCTGTGCGCAGCCGATGTGGCGCGCGGCACGATTCGGATGTTGCTGCGCCATGATCTGGTTGCGCTCACCGAGGTACCGCTCGACGGCAATCGCCGCGCCGATCTGATGGCGATCGACGCGCGCGGGCAAATCGTGATCGTCGAGATCAAGGTCTCGCGCGCCGATTTGCTGGGCGATGCGAAATGGCCCGATTATCTCGCTTGCTGCGATCGCTATTATTGGGCGGTTCCAGCGGGATTCGATTTCCGGCCGCTCGATGGCCCGGCGTTTTTGCCCGAACGGACCGGAGTGATCGTCGCTGATCGCTACGACGCGGCGATCCTGCGGGAGGCGCATACGGAACCGCTCTCGGCGGCGACGCGCAAGCGTGCGACCTTGGCGTTCGGCCGCCGCGCCGCGCGCCGGGTGATTGGCTTGACCGACCCGGACGCGCAGCCGCTGCTTTAAAGCTTCGGACCGGAAACGGCGCGGCGCACTTTTTTCGGCGCGGCGTCGATCATCGCTGCGATCGCGGGGGAACGCGTGTCCTGATGCGCATAATCGCGGGCGGAATAGCCCTGCAGACGGTCGGCCTGATCGGGATCGGCGCCGAGATCGAGCAGCGTGCGCACCATCGCCTGATCGCGCCGCTGGACCGCGACGATCAGCGCGGTCTCGCCGCTGGAATTGCCGAGATTGGGATTCGCCCCGCCCTTGATCAGCGGCGGGATCATTTCGCCGCGTCCCAGCCGCGCGGCGATCAAAAGGGCCGTCTCGCCCTTGCCGTCGCGCAGATTGGCATCGGCACCCTTGGAGAGCAGGTAGGAAAGATACGGCAGGTCGCCGCGCCGCGTCACGATGTGCAGCGCGCCCTCGCCCGAGACGACATCGCGCGTGTTGACGAGCGTGGCACCAGGCTTGTCCAGCGCGGCGATGACTTCGTCATTCTTCGAGTCCTTCACCGCCTGCAGGAACTTGTAGCCGGCCGATTGACCGAGCTGCGCAGCCGCGGGCCCGGCGGTCAGCATCACCGCCGGCGCGGCGATCATGGCGAGAGCAAGCGAAGAGACACGAAAGAGCATCGAACACGTCCTGGCTGATGAAGAATGGTCTGTGATCACGAACTCGGCCGACGGGCGGCAAACCTTGCACCTTCTCGCCTAACAGATCATGGCTGGCCACGCCATGAACCAGATTTTTCGCGCTGTCTCGATCCTGTTCCTCGCGCTGTTGCCGGTCGCGTGCGGCGGCCCTGCCCCGCCAGAGCGCGCGCCGCTCGATGGCGTGAAGATCGGCGGGCCGTTCAGCCTGACCGATCAGGACGGCAAAGCGCGCACCGATCGCGATTTCGCCGGACGCTATCGCATCATGTATTTCGGCTACACTTTTTGCCCGGACGTCTGCCCGACCGACGTCCAGACGATCGGTGCGGGCTTGCGCGCGTTTGAGAAGCAGGATGCGGCGCGGGGTGCGAAGGTTGTGCCGATCTTCGTCACGGTCGATCCCAAGCGCGATACGCCGGCGGTGCTGAAGACGTTCGTGTCGGCCTTCCACCCGCGCATGGTCGGGCTGACCGGCACCCCGGAAGCTATCGCGGCGGTGGCCAAGGCGTACGGCATCTATGCCGAGGCGGAAAAGCCGAATGCCGAGGGCGGCTATCTCGTCGCGCACAGCCGCTTTGCCTATCTGATGGACCCGGCGGGCAAGCCGGTCGCGCTTTTGCCGCAGGACAAGACCCCAAAGGACGTGGCGGCCGAACTCGATCGCTGGGTACGCTGAAGA
Source organism: Sphingomonas sp. MMS24-J45 (assembly GCF_044881195.1). GTDB lineage: Bacteria > Pseudomonadota > Alphaproteobacteria > Sphingomonadales > Sphingomonadaceae > Sphingomonas. Next base: position 1,519,842 of record NZ_CP173255.1, read on the forward strand.
TGGCCGGAAGCGGCAAATTCTGGGAAGAGCCGATCGATACGCTCGACCGGGGCCAATGGGAGGCGCTGTGCGACGGGTGCGGCAAATGCTGCGTCCACAAGCTGGAGGATGAGGAGACGGGCGAGCTGTTGCCGACCAATGTTTCCTGCCGCTTGCTTGATCGCGCCACCGCGCAATGTTCGAACTACGCACATCGCCACGCCTATGTCAGCGAATGCGTGCGCCTCAGCCGCGCCAATGTCCGCACGATCGACTGGCTGCCCGCGACCTGCGCATACCGGCTGCGCGCGGCGGGCGAGCCGCTGCCTGAATGGCATTATCTCGTGTCGGGCGACCGCGAGTCGGTCCACCGCGCCGGGCAATCGGTGCGCGGCTGGACGATCTCCGAAGACGATGCCGGCGACCTCGAATATCATCTCGTCGATCGGGAATTGTGACGCGGGCCGCATGAACGCGCCGATCGAGGTCGTGCGCAGCGCCCGCGCGCGGCGGGCGCGACTGTCGGTCGATGGCACGACGGGGCGCGTCCGGCTGGTCTTGCCCGTTCGCGCTCCGCTGAAGCCAGCGCTCGCCTGGGCAGAGGGGAAAGCGGCGTGGATCGCCGAGCAGCGGGCGCGTTTGCCCGACGCGCGCCCGTTTGCGCCCGGCGCCGAAATCCCGTTCGAGGATGGTACGCTGACGATCCAATGGGATGCCGATGCGCCACGGACGGTGAAGCGAGTCGGCGACGTCCTGCACTGTGGCGGCACTGCGGAGGGGCTGACGCGCCGCATCCAATCCTGGCTGCGCCGCGAAGCGCTGCGTCTGCTGAGCGCGGACACGGAAGAATTCGCCGCGCGCGCGGGGGTGGTGGTTACGAAGGTGGCGATCGGCGACCCCAAGTCGCGCTGGGGAAGCTGCGCGTCATCGGGCACGATCCGCTACAGCTGGCGGCTGATCCTGATGCCGGTTTGGGTGCGGCGCTCGACCGTTGCGCATGAAGTGGCGCACCGGCTGCACATGAACCACGGACCGGAGTTCTACCGCGTCGTCGCCGCGCTCGACGAACACGATCCCGATGCCTCGCGCGCTTGGCTGCGCAGGCACGGTGCCGCGCTTCACTGGGTCGGACGCGAATCCTGACGATCGGGCGGCGGTACGCGCTGCACCGGAGGCGGCGGCACGCGTGTCGGGACAGGTGCCGGACGCGCCTGATCGCGGCCTAGCACCCGGTCGATCCAGGCCTGATCCAGCTTCTGGTCGTCGCGCTTGTCGGCGGGCGCCTTGTCCTGCTGCTCGGCAGGGGCACCGCGCGGCTCGACCGGGTTGCCGTCGGCATCGACCATCTGGCCCGGCGCGGGCGGCTGGTTTTCGCCCTGGCTGATCGGATTGCCGTTTTCATCGACGAACAGACCGTTGTCCGCCTCGCCGAAATAGGATTCCTGATCGGGCTCGAGCTCGAACTCGGGCAGCGTGACCTTGGTGTCGAATTCCTCCGGCGGACGGTTGGCGACGGCGACCTTCATGAACGCGGCAAAGGCCTTGGCGGGCGCGGTGCCGCCGTGCAGGCCGGGGATCGGCTTGGCATCGTCGCGGCCCATCCACACGCCCGTCGTCAGGCCGCTGGAGAAGCCCAGGAACCAGCCGTCCTTGCTCGAGGTCGTCGTGCCGGTCTTGCCCGCGACCGGACGGCCGATCTGCGCCGCGCGACCGGTCCCGGTGTTGACCGTGGTCTGCAAAAGGTCGGTCATCTGCGCGGCGACGTACGGCGCGACCAGCACATGGCTGGTATCGACGGTTTGCGCGTAGATCGTCTCGCCCGCCGCGGTCACTTTGGTGATGCCGTACGGGGTCACCGCGACGCCCTTGTTGCCGACGCTGGCGAACGCGCGCGTCATGTCGATCAACCGCACCTCAGACGTACCGAGCACCATCGAGGGATGCGTGTTCACCCGCGTCGTAATGCCGAAGCGTCGCGCCATGTCGGCAACGGTGGAAAAGCCCACTTCCTGGCCCAGCTTGGCCGCAACGGTGTTGAGCGAATAGGCAAAAGCAGTACGCAAGCTGACTGCACCGCTGTTGCGCCGCGAGTCGTTGCGGGGGCTCCAGCCGTCGATCGTGATCGGCTCATCGACGATCGAATCCTCGACCTTATGCCCTGCCTCCAATGCGGCGAGATAGACGAATAGCTTGAACGCCGAGCCAGGCTGACGCTGCGCCTGCGTCGCGCGGTTGTAGATCGATGTCACGTAATCGGTCCCGCCGACCATCGCACGGACCGCGCCGTCGCGGTCGATCGCCACCAGCGCGCCCTGCGCACCCTTCGGTGCATTCGCCTGGATCGCGGCATCGGCGGCGCGCTGCATGTTGAGATCGAGCGTGGTCCACACCTCGAGCGGACGCTGCGTCTCGTCGATCAGCACTTCCAGCTGTGGCAACGCCCAATCGGTGAAATAGCGCACGCTGTTCTGCCGCGCTTCGGGCACGAAGGCGATCCGGCTGACCGCTTCCTCTGCCTGGGCCACCTGCGACGCACTTGCCGCGCCGGTTTCCTGCATCAGCGACAGAACCACCTTGGCGCGGCCGCGCGCGGCATCGATGTCGGCGGTCGGCGAATAATTGGACGGCGCCTTGACCAGCCCGGCGATCACCGCCGCCTCGCTCATGCTCAGCCGGTCTGCGCCATGGCCAAAGAACTTCCGACTCGCCGCATCGATGCCGTACGCGCCGCCGCCGAAATAGACCTTGTTGAGGTACAGCTCGAGCACCTGATCCTTGGTGAATTTGCGTTCGAGCGCGAGCGCCAGGATCGCTTCGCGAAACTTGCGGCCGAAACGCTTGCTCGAATTCAGGAAGACGTTGCGGGCGAGCTGCTGCGTGATCGTCGATCCGCCCTGCCGCCAATGCCCCTTCTCGATCCGCACCTGGACCGATCGCGCCATGCCGATCGGGTCGACGCCGGGGTGCATGCGGAAACGACGATCCTCGACCGAGATCATCGCATCGCGCATCACCGCGGGGATGCGGTCGTACGGCAACCATTCGCCATAGCTTGGGCCGATCGACACGATCACCGTGCCGTCGGCGGCGTGGACGCGGATCATCTGCCCGTTGGGCGAGGATTTCAGTTCCTCGAAACTCGGCAATTGCCCTTGCGAGACATAGACCGTGATGGCGAGGACGATCGCACCGAGCAGCGCAAGGCCGCTCGCGATCTGCAGCGCCAGCACGCTGCGGCGGCGCCAGCGTGGCTTGGTCGAGCGGGATTTGGGGACAGGGGAGCGGGCCATTGCGTAACCACAGCGTTACGGCTTGCAGCGGATGCCGACAAGCCGTGACGCCAAGGATTAGCTGTGCAGTTCGTCGCTTATCGCGCTCTCTCCGGCGCTTTCGCCGATCGCGTCGCGCGGGCGGAAGTCGAGGCTCAGCGAATTCATGCAATAGCGCAGGCCGGTCGGCGGCGGTCCATCCGGGAAGACATGGCCAAGGTGCCCGTCGCAGCGCGCGCAGCGTGCTTCGATTCGTGTCATGCCGTGGCTGGTGTCGCGATGCTCCGACACATATTCGGCTGCGATCGGTTGGGTGAAGCTCGGCCAGCCCGACCCGGAATCATATTTGTCGGCCGAATCGAACAAGGGCTGGCCGCATCCGCCGCAACGATAGATGCCGTCGGCCTTGTTGTTGTTGTAACGCCCGGCAAAGGCGCGCTCGGTCCCGGCCTCGCGCAGCACGTGATACGCCTCGGGGCTAAGGCGCTTGCGCCATTCGGTTTCGGACAAGGTGAAATGGTCCATGAAAGTTCCTGTCAGCGGGGGCTGTGGTCAAGCGGAGCGTGGCCGATCCGCGTCAACGACGCGATCGTCTCGATCAAGCCGGGAATATGGGAGAGCAACGGCAGCGCGGCAAGGGCCACGCGCGGGCGCTCGGCCGCATCGCGGACCAAACCGGCCAGCGTGATCGGGCGGCGTGTGGCGCGCGCCAAATCGGCCTGGAAGCGCGGTGCCGCCGCTGCTCCGCCGGCCAGAAAGGCGTTGGCGGAGCGGATTCCGCTGGCGATCGCAATGCCCATGCCCTCACCCGCCAGTGACGGGATGACGCCCGCCTGATCACCCAGCCGGAACACCCCGGGATCGCCGCGGAGCGCGCGCCAGCCATAGGGCACGTTGGCGATCGCATCGATCGGCTCGGTCCCGGCGCGGTAGGCGAGCCGATCGCCAAGCCTCGGATGGTCGCGCGCGAGCGCATCGAGCAACGCCGCAGGTGACCCCGCCGCCAGCATCGCCGATCGGTGCACCGCCATACAGACATTGGCGCTGCCATCCTCCTGCAGATTGATGCCGACATAGCCGCGATCGAACAGATGCAATTCGACCGCATCATTGATCAGCCGGGTGAGACCGGGGGCGGCGGCGATACGCACGCGCAAGCCGAGCACGGGATCGTCGCCGCGCGCCTCCGCCGGTCGCGCCATGCCGCGCACGTCATGCTTGCCGCTGGCGAGAAACAGGGTGTCGCTGGCCAGCGACGCGCCATCGTCGAGCGTCGCGGTTGTGCTCGACAGGCTGCGCACGGTAACGCCGCGCTCGACCGCTGCCCCTGCTGCGACCGCCTGGGCGAGCAGGACGGTATCAAGCATCCGCCGCGACACGCCGAGCGCGGGGCGCGGCAAGCTTGCCTCGACCACCCGGTCGCCCGCGATGATCCGCGTCTGCGTGATTCGCGCCGTGCCCAGCATTTCCGCCGCGACGCCGAGCCGTGCGAGCGATTCGAGCGTGCGCCAGCTCAGGAACCCGCCGCAAATCGCATCGCCCGTCTCGCGGCTGCGCTCGACCAGCAGATGCGGCGCACCGGCGCGCGCGAGGGTGATCGCGGCGCTCGCCCCGGCGGGGCCGCCGCCGACAATCAGCGCGGGGGTGGTGCGCACAGCTTTTCTACGCACAGGCGGAACGGAAAGGCACGGTACACGCGCGCCGCAACGCCCGCTTCCGCCAGGATCGGCGGCCATTCGCCGGGGCGATACGACCGCGCGATCGACAGTTTCCCGTCGTGCCGCACGATTGGATGCCAGCGCGCGAGCGTCGCCAGCAGCGGATAGCCCAGATAGGCGAAACGGTGGCGGTGGAGATCGTTGACCAGCCACCCGCGCGCGCTTTCGCGGTCCATGAAGCGCAGGAACGCCACGAGCTGATCGCGCGTCATATGGTGCGCGACCAGGCTGGAGATGATGAAATCCCACCCCTCTCCGGCATGATCGGCATAATCGCCGGTGCGAAACCGGATCGGCAAATCCGATGGCGTGTGCGCCGCCGCCGCAGCCTGGCTGCGGGGGTTGAGGTCCACGCCGAACAGTTCGGCCTCCAGACCGCGCCGCGCCGTCCAGCGCGCGATCCGGCGCAGCATGTCGCCATCGCCGTATCCGACATCGAGCAGTCGGAAGCGAGTCATGCCCACAGTGCCGCGCTGCAGAAAATCGAGCGTCGGGCGCGCCGCCATCGTCACGACGTTGACCTTCGCAAGGTCCCCGACGACCGCGGCATAGGTTTCTGGAGCCAGATCGTCGGCGTCCATCAGCTCTTCTGCGACGGCGCGCTCGGCGAGACTCACGCCGCGCTCCGGAAACCGAAGCCCTCGGCGGCAAGACCGGGGCCGAAGGCGAGGGCGACGCCGTCGTGGATTGGCGGGCCGCCGAGCAACCGCGCCAGCACGAACATCAGCGTCGCCGACGACATGTTGCCGAAGTCCGCCAGCACGCCGCGCGAAGCAGCGAGCGCGCCTTGCTGCAGATGCAGCGCATTCTCGACCGCATCGAGGATCGAGCGGCCCCCGGCATGGACCGCCCAGCCGTCGATTTCCCCCGGGTCGCGCCCGCCCGTCGCGGCGGCCGCGAAATCGGGATTGGCGAGGCCGACGGCGATCCGCGCGGGGACCTCGCCCGACAAATGCATCGCAAACCCGCTGTCGGTAATGTCCCAGCGGATCAAAGCGGCGGAATCGGGCAAGGTCGTCGCGAAGGGCTGGCCGAGCGCGAGTCCGGTTGGCTCCGCGGTAACGAGCGCGGCGGCGGCACCGTCGCCGAATTGCAGCATCGCGAGCAACGGTTCGAGCGTGGGATTGTCCTGCAAATGCAGCGTCGACAGCTCGACACACAGAACCAGCACGCGGGCGGCGGGGTCGGATCGGACGATGTGCCGCGCGCTGCGCAAAGCGGCGACGGCGGCGTAACAGCCCATGAAGCCGACCAGCAGCCGCTCGACCGAGGGGGAAAGGCCGAGTTCGGCGGCGATGATCTGGTCGATGCCGGGCGCGACGAAGCCGGTGCAACTCGCCACGACGAAATGTGTGATCCCGTCGAGGGGAACCTGCGCGCGCAACGCGTCTATCGCGGCAATTCCTAGCTTGGGCGCAGCTTCCGCATACAGCCGCATCCGCTCGGCCGTGCCGGGCAGCAGGTCGCGAGCGTAGAATCCCCCCGCATCGACCGGCGATCCGCCATCGGTGCCGCGCGGCAGAACCGACCAGCGATGCCCGATCGCGGCCCGTCCCGCCATCCGATCGAACACGCGCGCGCTCCGCGCATCGGGCAACCGGCTGCGCGCCCATTGGATGAAAGCGTCGTGAATGTCGTGATCGGGGACGGCGGTGCCGATCGCGGCGATATGGGCGGTTGCGTGCAAAGCGAGCTTTCGGGCGGCCGGGCGGGGGTACGTCCGGTCCGGGTGTAACGCTATCGCAGCCGATCCGATCCGCAAAGCCCGGGCGTTATGCCGTATCGACGCGCACCCGCAGCATGGCGAGTGCCGCCAGCGCCATCACCACGGCGGCGAACAGCATCGTCCAGATCGGCTCACCTGGAAAAAACGCCTGCATGATCGACCCCATCACCGTTGCGACCAACAATTGCGGGATCACGACGAAGACGTTGAACAGGCCCATATAGATGCCGAGCTTGCGCTGCGGCAGGCTGGAGGCGAGGATCGCGTAGGGCATGGCGAGGATCGAGGCCCAGGCGATGCCGATGCCCACTTCGCTCAACAGCAGCATCTGCGGATCGCGAATGACGAGGAAACTCGCATAGCCAGCGGCGCCGCACAGCAGCCCGACGACATGCGTGCGTGCCGCGCCGATCCGCTTGGCGAGGAAGGGCAGCAGCGTCAGCGCGGCAATCGCGGCGATGCCGTTATAGGTGCCGAACAGCACGTCGACCCAGCTCGCGCCCTCCTGGTAGCGCGCGCTCGCCGGATCGGTCGCGCCGAACACATAATGCGCGACGATCGGCGTGGTGTTGATCCACATGATGAACAAAGCGGACCAGCTGAAGAACTGCACGACCGCCAGCCGCTTCATCAACGGCGGCATCCCGGCGAAATCGCCGACGATATGGCCGAGGATCGACGCCGAATTTCCGGCCCGCGCGCGCGCGATTGCGATGATGCTGGCGATGCCATAGCCGCTGAGCAATCCGCCGAGCAGATACACTTCCTTCTTCAGCCCGAACGCGGCGACCGCGGCGATCACGACGACACCACCGGCAATCCACCACAGGCTGCCGCCGAAGGTCCGCGCGGCGAGCAGGCGCAGCGTTTCGGTTTCCTGTTCTTCCGTCCCGTCGAACGCCGCCATTTCGGCGGGCGAATATTCGCGCGTCGTCAGCACCGTCCACAACACCGACAGGAACAGCGCCGCCCCGCCGAACCAGAAGGCATAGCGCACCGTATCGGGGATCACGCCCGGCGCGGCGGTATTGGCGACGCCCCAATGTTCGAGCAGCTTGGGGAAGATCGAGCCGATCACCGCGCCCGCCCCGATAAAGGCAGTCTGCACCGCATAGCCGACGCTGTGCTGGTCCTTGCGCAACATGTCGCCGACGAAGGCGCGGAACGGCTCCATCGAGATGTTGAGCGAGGCATCCAGCACCCACAGCATGACGGCGGCGAACAGCAACACGCTCGACAGCGGCATGACGAACAAGGCGAGCGTGGCGAGGATCGCGCCAGTCAGGAAATAGGGCCGCCTGCGCCCGAGCCGCCCGAGCCAGGTCTTGTCCGACATATGCCCGATGATCGGCTGGACCAGCAGCCCGGTCAGCGGGGCGGCCACCCAAAGTGCGGGGAGATCGTCGAGATTGCTGCCCAGCGTCTGAAAAACCCGGCTCATATTGGCGTTCTGCAACGCAAAGCCGATCTGAATGCCGAAAAAGCCGAACGAAATGTTCCACAGCCCGGCAAAGGACTGGCGCGGCCGTTCGTTCACTGATCCATCCCCTGCGCTTTTATCATTAGGTGTGCGCGTGGTGGCCGGGAACGGCGTGTCAGTCGCCATGAATACGTATGCCGCTCGATGCGCGCACGACCAGCCGCGGCGGCAGGATCGCGGTCTCGGTCGTCTCCCCGCGAATGCGCGCAAGCAGCGTATCGACCAGGAATTCGCCCGCACGGCGATAATCCTGCGCGACGGTGGTCAGCGGCGGATGCGCGAGCGTCGCGGCGGGCAAATCGTCGAAGCCGATGATCTTCACATCCTCCGGCACACGCAGGCCCGCCTCCGCCAGCGCGCGCATCGCGCCGATCGCGATCAGGTCGCTCGCAGCAAAGATCGCGTCGAACGCGCTGCCCCGCGCCATCAGCGCGACAGCGGCGTCATGCCCCGATGCCTCGGTGGTGATCGCATCGACCTGCAGCGCGGGATCGACCGCCAGGCCCGCGTCGCGCATCGCCTCGGCCAGCCCGCGATAGCGATCCTCGAATTCGGGATAATGGCTCGACGCCTCACCCAGGAACGCGATGCGGCGGCATCCTTGCGCAATCAGATGATCGCCCGCGTCGCGCCCGCCGCGAACATTGTCGCACCCGACCGTCGCATCTGCCGCCTGGTTCGGCCGGACCGATCCCCAGCGCACGAAATGCGTGTTCTGCGCCGCCAATTGGTCGAGCCGCGCGCGATATTCCTCATAGTCGCCGTATCCGAGCAGGATGATGCCGTCGGCCTTGCGGCTATCCTCATAATCGACGTGCCAGTCGTTGGAGAGATGCTGGAACGAGATCAGCAGATCGTAGCCGCGCGAGGCGCAGGTGCGCGTGATTGACCCCAGCATCGCCAGGAAGAACGGGTTGATCAGGGAGTCGTCGGGGGTCGGATCCTCGAAGAACAGCAAGGCGATCGTATTGGTGCTGCCGCGTCGCAAATTGGAGGCGTTCTTGTCGACCTTGTAATTCAGCTGCCGCGCGATCGCCTCGATCCGCAGCCGCGTCGCCGCGCTAACGGTCGGATCGCCGCGCAACGCCCGCGACACGGTCGGCTGCGAAACGCCCGCCAGTGCCGCAATATCGAAGGAGGTCGGTTTTTCGTTCAGCGCCATCTGCGCACGCGGTTCCTCAGCCTGATCGGCGCCGGGCTTCCGGTCGTCGCACCCGGTGTACGCCCTGCGCCCGCCTTAGGGAAGGCTGGGGGGCGCGCACGTTTGAATACGTATGCCGTTTCCTTTTCTTTGCAATTGTCCGGGCGCAATCACGCTGGCGAAACGCTCACCGCGCGGAAGACGCCGTGGAGCCGATGGGGAGAGAGACGATGATCGTATCCACGCGCCGTGAGGCGACGCAATTCCGCAACACCTTGTCCTTGGGCACCAGCATGAGCGCGCTCGGCGCGGCACTGCTGCTGTTCGGCGCCACCGCCGCGCAGGCGCAGACTTCGCCCGCCCCCGCTGCCGACGCCCCCGCGGCCGAGGACACCGGCAAGGACATCGTCGTCACCGGCTTCCGCGCCGCACTGCGTAGCGCGACCGCCAAGAAGAAGAATTCCGAGACGGTCGTGGAATCGGTCTCGGCCGAGGATATCGGCAAGCTGCCCGACAACGGCATCGGTGAATCGATCGCGCGCCTGCCCGGCATCTCGGCGCAGCGCAACGCGGGCCGCGCCAACATCATCTCGATCCGCGGCTTCGGTCCCGATTTCTCGAGCACCACGCTCAACGGGCGTCAGCAGACGACGACCAACGACAGCCGCGCGGTCGAATTCGACCAATATCCTTCCGAAATCCTGGCCGGTGTCGATGTCTACAAGACCGCCGAGGCCGATCATAATGCGGGTGGCCTGGTCGGCAGCGTCGATCTGCGCACGATCCGTCCGCTCGATGTGAGCAAGCGCATCCTCGCGGTTGGCGCGCGGGGCACCTATACCGGCGGCAAGATCGATCCGAACAGCAGCAACGTCGGCTATCGCGCCTACGGCACGTACGTCGACAAGTTCGCCGATGATCGCGTCGGTGTGGCGCTGTCGGTCGCCTATACCGACGAACCGTATCAGACCGATGATTTCAATGCCTGGGGCTATGGCGGCTATCCGGGCGGCGCCCAGGGCATGAACGGCATCAAGAGCTGGGTCGAAACCGACAAGCTCAAGCGTTTCGGTGCGAACGGCACGGTGCAGGGTCAGCTCGACGACAATCTGCGCGTGACGATCGATGGCTTCTATTCGCGCTTCGTCGACCGGATCGACCAGCGCGGCTTCGAAATGCCCTTCAACTGCGGCGGCGGCTGCGGGCGCGATTCGATCTCCAACGTGTCCTCGTCCAACGGGCTGGTGACGAGCGCGACGATCGCGGGCACACCGCTGATCGAAAACTATGCGAACGACCGCGTCGCCAACCAATATTCGTTCGGCGTCAATGGCGCGTGGGACAATCACAATGGCTGGAAGGCGGTCGCCGATTTCAGCTGGTCGCGCACCGATCGCACCGACACGTCGATCCAGACGACCGCCGGTCTCGGCCGCGCGTTGCCGTTCGCAACGGCTATCGTTTCGTACCAGACGACCCCGAAGGGCCCGCAATTCACCAGCAATTACAACGGCACCAACCCGGCGCTGGTGCTGACCGACGTCGAGGGCTGGAGCGGCTCGCCGGTTCAGGCTGGGTATCAGAACCTCCGCCGGACCAAGGACGATCTGGTCGAGGCGCGCGGCGAGATCGAGCGTGACATTGGCGGCTTCCTGAAGTCGATCAAGGCCGGTGTGAACTACACCACCCGCACCAAGACGCTGAGCGCGCAGGAAGGTTATCTCAGCCCACCGAACAATGCGCTGACGGCCGCGATCCCGTCGAACATCCTGCTGTCGCCGGTCACGCTCGGCCGCGGGCTCGGCACGATCATCGCTTATGACCCGCGCACTTTGGTGTCGAACGGCGTGCTCGTCTACAATTCCAACACCTTCGGTTCGACAAAGGGCTACGGCGTGGAGGAAGATGTCCTCACGCCGTATGTGATGGCGAAGCTCGACGGGCAGTTCGGGTCGAGCGTGCTGACCGGCAACATCGGCGTGCAGGCGCAGCACACCTCCGTAACGTCGACCGGCGTCGCTTTCCCGACGGTGAAGGACAAGTATTGGATGGTGCTGCCCAGCGCGAACCTGAATTTGCGCACCGCCAGCGATTTCGTGTTCCGTCTGGCCGCGTCGAAGCAGATGATGCGGGCGCGGTTGCCCGATCTCAACAACGTGATCACCTATGGGGTCGATACGACGCGTTCGCCGATCATCTATTCGGGTAGCGGCGGTAATCCGCGGCTGCGCCCGTACCAGGCGTGGGCGGTCGATTTCAACGTCGAGAAGTATTTCGGCAACAAGGGCTATGTCGCGCTGCAGTTGTTCTACAAGGACATCACTTCCTACATCGCGAACGGCTTCACCAACTTCGACTATACCGGCTTCCCGCCCGTCCCGTCGGCGAACCTGCCGACCTCGCCGGTCGGGTTGCTGTTCAGCCAGGTCAACACCAGCGGTGGCCACGTCTATGGTGCGGAAGTCGCCGGGACGCTGCCGTTCGACATCTTCACCCCCGCCCTTTCGGGCTTCGGCCTGACCGGCGGTGGCGGTTACACCGAGACGAAGGTCAAGGATTTCAACGGCGCGACGACGACGATCCCAGGCTATTCGAAGTGGGTGGCGAGCCTGACCGCCTTCTACGAAAAGAACGGCATCAACGTCCGCGGCAGCGCGCGCTATCGTTCGAAATATCTCGGCGATTTCGCGCTCTACAGCGGCGGTCTCGATCGCCAGCAAGTGCTGGGTGAGACGATCTATGACGCGCAGCTTGGCTATGACTTCCAGGATGGGTCCAAGCTGCACGGTCTGTCGCTCTATGTTCAGGGGCAGAACCTCAGCAACACGCGCTCGGCCACGCTCGGCACCACGGATCCGCTCTCCTACCTGAAGTATCAGACCTATGGACGGCGCTTCGTCGCCGGCTTTACCTACAAGTTCTGATAACCATCCGGGCCATGCCGATCCTGACGGTATGGCCTGGACGCCTGCCAAGGTCGGCCATGCACCATCCCGCCCCTCTCGAAATCGTCATTGCCGGGGGCGGAACGGCGGGGTGGATGGCCGCGGCGACCTTTGCCCGCTTCCTCGGCAATACGGCGAAGATCACGCTGGTCGAATCCGATGCGATCGGCACGATCGGCGTTGGCGAAGCGACCATTCCGCAAATCCATAACCTGCTGATCGGGCTCGGCATCGACCAGCGCGACTTCCTGCGGCGTACCAATGCCAGCTTCAAACTCGGCATCGAATTCGTAAACTGGCTGCGACCGGGCGAAAGCTACATCCATAGCTTCGGGCAAGTCGGGCGCGGTGTCGGGCTCATCCCGTTCCGTCAATTGTGGCTGCGCGGGCGTGCGCTCGGCGTGGCGGGCGATTATGGCGACTATAGCGCCAACGTCGCGGCGGCGCGGCGCGGCAGCTTCGCGATCGGGGATGGCGGCGGCAATCTGCCGGATCTGGCCTATGCCTATCATCTCGACGCGACCTTGTTCGCACAGATGCTGCGTGCGTATGCCGAGGAGCGCGGCGTCCGCCGAGTCGAGGGCACGATCGAGGGCGTAAAGCGCGATCAGGACAACGGCGACATCATCGCGCTGCGGCTGGACGGCGGTCGGAGCGTAACCGGCACCTTCTTCATCGACTGCACCGGCTTTCGCAGTCTGTTGCTGGGCGCGGCACTCGACGTGCCGTTCGAGGATTGGACGCGCTGGCTGCCATGCGACACCGCGCTTGCCGTGCCGTGCGAGAATAGCGGCCCGCCGCGTCCCTATACGCAATCGATCGCGCATCAGGCCGGGTGGCAATGGCGCATCCCGCTGCAGCATCGCACCGGCAACGGGCATGTGTTCTGTTCCGCCTTCACGTCGGTCGACCAGGCGAGTGCGACCTTGCTCGGCAATCTGGAAGGCAAGCCGCTCGCCGATCCGCGCCCGATCCGCTTTACCACGGGGCGGCGGCAGACCCCCTGGGCGCATAATTGCGTCGCGCTTGGGCTGGCGGCGGGTTTCATGGAGCCGCTCGAATCGACCAGCATCCACCTCGTCCAATCGGGGATCGGGCGTTTGCTCAACCTGTTGTCGGGTGACCTCACCGACATGACCGCGTCGCGCGACACCTTCAACCGCCTGTCCGACATCGAATGGCGGCGCATCCGCGATTTCCTGGTGCTGCATTATGTGGCGAACGACCGCGTGGGCGAACCGTTCTGGGATCATTGCCGCAGCATGGCACTGCCCGACACGTTGCAGGAAAAGCTGGCGGTGTTCCGCGAGACGGGGGCGTTCATGCGCGAGGAAGACGAGCTGTTCCTCGACGATAGCTGGGCACAGGTGATGCTTGGCCAGGGCGTCGCGCCACGCGCCCATTCGCCGCTCGCCGATAATGTCGATGCGCGGGAACTGGGACCGTTCCTCGACACGGTGGCGAAGGCCTGCCGACTGAAGGCCGAGGCGTTGCCGCCGCACGCCGCCTTCATTGCGCATATGATCGGCGAACAAAGGATGCAATCGGCATGATGACCGCACTCCTGGCGCTGGCAGCGGCTGCGATCGCCGCGCCGGTCTCCGCGACCGAAGCACCGCCCGCGTCCGTTGCGGTCCCCACCGCCGCCGCCGCGCCTGCACCCTCGTTTCGCGACCGCCTGCCGCAGGACGAGGTGATCTATTTCGTCCTGCCCGACCGCTTCGACAATGGCGATCCGTCGAACGATCGCGGGGGCCTGAAAGGTGACCGGCTCGTCACGGGCTTTGATCCGACCGCCAAGGGCTTTTATCATGGCGGCGACCTGAAGGGGCTGATCCGTCGGCTCGACTATATCCAGCATCTCGGCGCGACCGCCATCTGGGTCGCGCCGATCTTCAAGAACAAGCCGGTGCAGGGGCCGAAGGGTCAGGAATTGGCGGGCTATCACGGCTATTGGATCACCGATTTCACGCAGGTCGACCCGCATTTCGGCACCAATGCTGATTTCAAGGCCTTGGTCGACGCTGCGCACGCACGCGGCATGAAGGTCTATATGGACATCGTCGTCAACCATACGGCGGACGTGATCCAGTATCGCGATTGTCCGGGCGACTGTGCCTATCGCAGCATCGCCGACTATCCCTTTTCGCGCCGTGGTGGCGTTGGCGGCACGCCGATCAATCCCGGCTTTCAGGGGGACGGTGTGCAGACGCCGGAGAATTTCGCGCGCCTGACCGACATGAACTTTGCCTATCAGCCGTTCGTCCCCAAGGGCGAGGAGCACGTAAAGGTCCCCGACTGGCTGAACGACATTCGCTATTACCACAATCGCGGCAATTCGAACTGGAAGGGCGAAAGCGTCGTGTACGGCGACTTTGTCGGGCTGGACGATATCGCCACGGAAAATCCGCGCGTCGTACAGGGGTTCATCCAAGTTTTCGGCACATGGATCGATAATTTCGGTGTCGATGGCTTTCGCATCGACACCGCAAAACATGTGAATTCCGAATTCTGGCAGACCTTTGTGCCGGCGATGAAGGCGCGGGCAAAGGCGCGCGGCATCCCGAATTTCCACATGTTCGCCGAAGTGATGGTCGATGGCACCGACACGGCAACGCTGGCGCGGTATAACCATACCGACCGCTACGACACGCTGGACTTCGCCTTCACCTGGGCGGTGGTCGAGGCGCTGGGCGGGGAGCGCGGGCCGGAAGCGCTCGGTCGGCTGTTTGCCAACGACGTGCTGTATCAGGGTGGCGCCGATGCCGCGCAGCAGATGCCGACCTTCCTAGGCAACCATGACATCGCGCGGTTCGCGACGAATCTGCGCAAGCGGATGCCGAGCATTTCGAACGAGGAACTGCTGGCGCGGGTCAAGCTTGGCCATGCCATGCTGCTGACGATGCGCGGCGTGCCGACCATCTATGCCGGCGACGAACAGGGTTTCGTCGGCGATGGCGGCGATCAGGACGCGCGCGAGGATCAATTCGGCAGCAAGGTTGCTAGCTATAACGACAATGTTCTGATCGGCACGACCGCGACGACGGCGCAGGCGAGCTTCGATGAGACGCGCCCGATCTATCGCGAAGTTGCGGAGCTGGCCCAGCTTCGCAAGGCGACCCCGGCGCTGACCCGCGGGCGCACCGTGGTGCGCGCGGCAGGCGACAAGCCCGGCCTGTTCGCCGTTTCGCGCTTCGATCCCGAGACCGGGCGCGAGGTCGTGCTTGCGTTCAACACGTCCACCGCTCCGGTCAGCGCGCAGGTGGTGGTCGAAACCCGATCGACCGATTTCATCGCCCGCCACGGCGTTTGTGCCGCAAAGGCGAGCGCGCCGGGTAGCCTGTCCGTGACCATTCCTCCCCTCGACTATGTGATCTGTACCGCGCAATGACCGCCCAACTGCTGCAAACCCCCGACGCTATGCCCGAAGCGCAGCCCGATCGCCCGTGGTGGCGCGGCGCGGCGATCTATCAGATCTATCCGCGCAGCTTTGCCGATTCGAATGGCGACGGCATCGGCGATCTTGCCGGGATCACCGCGCATCTGGATCATGTCGCCGACCTCGGCGTCGATGGCATCTGGCTGTCGCCCTTCTTCGCCTCGCCGATGAAGGATTTCGGCTATGACGTGTCGGATTATCGCGCGGTCGACCCGATCTTCGGCACGCTCGCCGATTTCGATGCGCTGGTCGCGCGCGCCCACGCGCTCGGTCTCAAGGTGATCATCGACCAGGTCTATTCGCACACGTCCGACGCGCACGCCTGGTTCAGCGAAAGCCGCGCCGACCGCAGCAACCCGAAGCACGATTGGTATGTCTGGGCCGATGCGAAGGACGACGGATCGCCGCCCAACAATTGGCAGTCGGTGTTTGGCGGCCCGGCCTGGACCTGGGATGCGCGGCGCGGCCAATATTATCTGCACAATTTCCTGAGCGCGCAGCCGCAGCTCAATCTCCACAGCCCTGCGGTGCAGGATGCGGTGCTCGACGTCGCGCGCTTCTGGCTGGATCGCGGGGTCGATGGCTTTCGCATCGATGCGATCAATTTCGCGATGTGCGATCCCGACTTGCGCGACAATCCCCCTGCCCCCGCTACCAATGGCGTGCGCACGCGCTCGTTCGATTTCCAGCGCCACGTCCATAACCAGTCGCACCCCGATATCCCGATCTTCCTCGAACGGCTGCGCGCGCTGATCGATCGCTATGACGGCTGCTTCACCGTCGCCGAAGTGGGCGGGGCCGAGGCCGAGGTGGAGATGAAAAGCTTCACGCAAGGCGATCGGCGGCTGAACAGCGCGTACGGCTTCAACTTCCTCTACGCGCCCGCGCTCACCCCGGCGCTGGTGCGCGATGCGGTCGAGCAATGGCCCGATACGCCCGGCATGGGCTGGCCGAGCTGGGCGTTCGAGAATCACGATGCGCCGCGCGCGGTGTCGCGCTGGGCGAACCCTGAGCATCGCGCGGCGTTCGGGCGCGTGAAGATGCTGCTGCTGGTCGCGCTGCGCGGCAATATCTTCCTGTATCAGGGGGAAGAGCTCGGCCTGACGCAAGTCGATATCCCGTTCGATCGGTTGCAGGACCCCGAGGCGATCGCCAATTGGCCGTTGACGCTCAGCCGCGACGGCGCACGCACGCCAATGCCGTGGGTCGCGAAGGCCCCGCAGCTGGGCTTCTCCAGCGCAGAGCCGTGGCTGCCGATCGGCACGGATCACGCGAGCCTCGCGGTCGACGTGCAGGATGCCGCCGCCGAGTCGATGCTGAGACTGACGCGCGATCTGCTGGCGCTGCGGCGGGCGCATCCGGCGCTGCAGAGCGGCGACATTCACGTCCTCGCCGCTGCGGATTCCCTGCTGGTTTTCAAACGCAGCACGTCCGAGCAGACGCTGCTGTGCGTGTTCAATCTCGGCGCCGAACCCCTCGACTGGCGACCCGCCGATCCGACCGCATGGCGCATCATCGCAAGCGTGAACGCAGTCGAAGACTGGCATTTCGGCGGCCACGCCGCGCTGATCGCCGAAAGGATTTCATCATGAAGACGACCCACCTGCTCGCGCTCCTCGCCGCGACCAGCGCCAGTGCTGCGGCCGCGCAGGACAAGGCGGTTACCCCCGCGCCGGTCGTCACCAACGAGACGATCAAGCCGCAACCCGCCGCCGCGATCCCCAGCGTCACCGCCACCTCGCCCGATGGCAGAATCGTCGTCACCGTGGCGACCGATGGCGAAGGCCATGCGAGCTATGCCATCACGCGCAAGGGCGAGACAATCGTCGCGCCGTCGCGGCTTGGCTTCCTGTTCACCGATGCGCCCAAGCTCGACCGGCATTTGCAGATCGCCAAGGTCACGCGCGCCGCGTCCGACACGAATTGGACCCAGCCGTGGGGCGAATGGACCACGATCCGCGACAATCACACCGAATTGCGCGTGCATCTGCAGGAAACCAGCGCACCCGGCCGCACGCTGGACGTGGTGTTCCGCATCCAGAATGACGGCGTCGGCTTTCGTTACGAATTCCCCGAGCAACCGGGCGGCAAGCCGGTCAACATCGCCGAGGAACTGACGCAATTCGCCTTCGCCTCGGACGCCACCGCATGGTGGAAACCGGCGTTCGAATGGAATCGCGAGGAATATCTCTACAACCGCACGCCGCTTCGCGCGGTCGGCACGGCCGCCACGCCGATCACGTTGAAATTGGAGAGCGGCACGCATGTCGCTTTGCACGAGGCGGCGCTGATCGACTATTCGGGCATGGCGGTCGCCAAGGTAGGCGACAGCAATACGCTGAAGGCGGTGCTGACGCCGGGTGCGGGCGCGCCCAAGGTCACGCGCACCGGTCCCTTCACCACGCCATGGCGCACGTTGATCATCGCCGACGATGCGCCGGGGCTGTACATGAGCCACCTCGAGCTCAACCTCAACGAACCCAACAAGCTTGGTGACGTCGCTTGGATCAAACCCGGCAAATTCGTCGGCGTGTGGTGGAACATGATCACCGGCAAATGGAGCTGGGCGACCGGCCCGAAGCACGGCGCGACCACCGCCAATGTGAAGACCTATATCGACTTCGCCTCCGCTAATCGCATTCCGGGCGTGCTGGTCGAGGGGTGGAACGTCGGATGGGACGGCGACTGGTTCGGCAATGGCAATGCGATGCAATTCGACACGCCGACCCCTGATTTCGATGCGGCCGAGTTGATGCGCTATGCCAAGGCGAAGGGCGTGTATCTGATCGGCCATAACGAAACCGGCGGATCGGCGAGCCATTATGACAGCCAGCTCGACCGCGCGTTCGGCTATGCGCGCGACCACGGCATCCCGGTCGTCAAGACGGGCTATGTCACCGATGCCGGCGAGATCGAGCGCGTCGATGCCGATGGCAGCCAGCACCGCGAATGGCATGAGGGGCAGTGGATGGTGAACCATTACCTGCGCGTCGTGACCACCGCCGCCAAATATCATGTGTCGATCGACAGCCACGAACCGGTCAAAGACACCGGCCTGCGCCGCACCTATCCCAATTGGGTCGCGCGCGAGGGTTCGCGCGGGATGGAATATAATAGCTGGCCGGGCAAGAACCCGCCCGAGCATGAGGCCAATCTGGTGTTCACCCGGATGCTGGAGGGGCCGATGGATTTCACCCCCGGCGTGCTAAGCCTCAAGGGCTCCGACGATAGCGACCTGCTGTCGACCGAGGCCAAGCAATTGGCGCTTTATGTCGTTCTCTATTCGCCGGTCGTGATGGCAGCGGATACGCCCGAGCAATATGCCAGGCACATGCCCGCCTTCCAGTTCATCCGCGACGTGCCGACCGACTGGGCGGATACGCGCGTGTTGAACGGCGAGGTCGGCGATTATGCGACGATCGCGCGCAAGGATCGCAAGTCGGACGATTGGTACCTGGGCAGCGTAACCGATGAGAATGCGCGGACGCTGTCGGTTTCCCTCGATTTCCTCGATGCCGGGCGGCGTTACACCGCGCAAATCTATCGCGATGGCCCGGATGCGGATTACCGTACCGACAAGCGCCATGCGATGGTCATCGAGACCAAGCCGGTAAAGCGCGGCGATGCGCTGAGCCTGCCGCTCGCGCCCGGCGGCGGCATGGCGGTGCGCTTCCTGGCGGCGAAGAAATGATCCGCGCGCTGGTCGCCTGCATCGTCGCGCTGCTGTGCGCGATCGCCCCTGCGGGGGCGCAGGATACCGGCCGCTTCGTCACGATCGATGCGGTGCCCTCCACCAACATCGCCCCGCCGCGGGTCACGATCTGGCTGCCGCCGGGCTATGATGCGGGCAAGCGACGCTATGGCGTCGTGTACATGCACGACGGACAAAATCTGTTCGATCGTAAACGTTCGGGCTTCGACAAGGTGTGGGCGGCGGACAAGTCGGTGCTGCGGCTGGTGGCGGCGGGCAAGATCGCGCCGGTCATCATCGTCGGCGTGGATGAACCGGGCGCGGCGCGATACCGCCAATACTTCCCGCAGGCACTGTATACCGCCGCCTCGCTCGCGCTGCGCGCCGATATCGACAAGAGCGCGAAGGGGCCGCTGACCGGCGATGCCTATCTGCGGTTCCTGACCGACGAATTGAAGCCGATGATCGACCGCACCTATCGCACGCGGCGCGACGCGGCGCATACCGCGGTGGTCGGGTCGAGCATGGGCGGGCTGATGTCGTGCTACGCCTTTATCGAACGGCCCAAGGTATTCGGGCGCGCCGGGTGCGTCTCGACGCACTGGCCGCTGACCTTTGGGCTGATGCTGATGCCGAATGACGAGCGGCCGGGGCTGTGGAAGAGCTATCTCACGCAGAAACTCGGCAAGCCCGCCGGTCGGCGGCTGTGGATGGATCATGGCGACAAGACGCTCGACGCCGCTTACCCGCCATATCAGGCCTTCATCGATCAGGATGTCGCGGCATTGGGGTGGCAGAAGGGCCGGGATTTCGAAAGCCGTGCCTATCCAGGCGCCGCGCATGAGGAAAATGCCTGGGCGGCGCGGCTTGACGAGATTTTCGGCTGGCTGTTGAAGTGACAAAGCCGCCCGCGGGCTTGCGCATCGTCATTCTCGGCGGTGGGACGGCGGGGTGGATGGCAGCCAATTTGTTCGCGCATGCCTGGCCCGCAGCGGACATCACCGTGATCGAAAGCCCGGAGATCGGGATCATCGGCGTCGGCGAAGGATCCACGCCGCAATTGAAGGCCTTCTTCGACCGGCTCGGCATTGCCGAGGCCGAATGGATGCCCGCCTGCAACGCGACCTATAAGAACGGCATCGCGTTTCATGGCTGGTCCGACCGGCCCGGCTTTGAATCCTATTTCCACCCCTTCCCCGGCCCGCTCGACCTGCACACCGCGCCCGCCTTCTTCGATGCGACGCGGCGGCGGCGGCACGGGCAGGATGTCTGGGCGCATCCCGATCGGTTCTTCCTCCCCGCCTATCTGGCCGCCGCGCGTCACGCTCCGATCGCGCCGGAGTCGTTTCCGCTTGGCCCGGCCTATGGCTACCATTTCGACGCGCATCTGGTCGGCGCGTTTCTGCGCGACCATGCCGTCAAACGCGGCGTGACGCACTTGGAACGGCGGATCGTTGCGGTGGCGGTCGATGCGGGCGCGGTCACGCATCTCGTCGCCGAGGGGGGCGAACGGATCTCGGGCGACCTGTTCGTTGATTCGAGCGGGTTTCGCTCGGTCATCCATCAGGATGCGCTCGGCGTGCCGTTCGTGTCGTTCGCAGAGAATCTGTTCAACAACAGCGCGGTGGTGATGCCCACCCCCGCCGACCCGACCGGCACGGCATCGGCCACGCGCGCGACCGCCCTCTCAGCGGGTTGGGCGTGGGATATTCCGCTGACCAGCCGCACCGGAAATGGTTACGTCTATGCCTCCTCCTATCTGTCGAAGGACGCCGCCGAGGCGGAGCTGCGCGCGCATCTCGGCGTCGGCGATGCGGGGAGCGTTCGGCACCTGTCGATGAAGGTCGGGCGGGTCGCGGAAAGCTGGTCGGGCAACAGCCTAGCGGTGGGGTTGTCGCAAGGGTTTATCGAGCCGCTGGAGGCAACCGCGCTGCATATCGTGCAGGCGACGGTCGAGGGGTTCCTCAACGCCTATCAGGCGGGCGGCTTCACGCCCGCCAATCGCGATGCGTTCAATGCCCGCATCGCCGCGCGCTACGACGGGATCCGCGATTACATCGTCTGCCATTATCGGATGAATCGGCGCAGCGACACCGCCTATTGGCGCGACAATGCCGCCAACGACCGGCTGTCGGAGTCGCTGAAGGGCCTGATCACCTGCTGGTTCACCGGCGGCGATCTGGCGGAGGAGGTCGCGCGGCAGGGGATCGCGGGTTTTTACGCCGCGACGTCATGGCATTGCCTGTTCGCAGGCTATGGTCAGTTTCCCGAGGGCGCGCCGCATCCCGCCGGGTCGGGCGCGGCGGACATGGCGGCGGTCGACGATTTCCTGCGCCGCGTCGCACTCAACTTTCCGGATCACAGAAGCGCACTCGACGCCTTGGGTTAGCCGCGCGCGCGTGCGATACAGCGCGCATGACGAACGCGCGGCTCACGGTCTGGCATGACGGCGATTGCCCGCTGTGTCGGCGCGAGATCGCGCTGATGCGGCGGCTCGACCGTGCGGGGGCGATCGACTTCATCGATGTCGCCGACCAGCATGCGACCTGCCCGATCGACCGGCGCGACCTGCTCGCCCGCTTCCACGCGCGCGAGAATGGCGTGCTGCTGTCGGGCGCGGCGGCGTTCGCCGCGATGTGGCGCGCGATCCCGCTGCTGCGCCCGCTCGGGCTTGCGGCGCGCCTTCCGTTCGTGCTGGCGGGGCTGGAGCGGCTCTATCTGCTGTTCCTGCGCGTTCGGCCGGGGATGCAGCGTCTGGCACGCAAATGGGAGCGCGCATGAACTGGCCCGCCCCGATCCGGTTCTGCCGGGGCAGGAAAGCGTTTGGGACTTCCCGCGGCCCGCCATCTGCGAAGCGACCAGCGCGCATATCGTGATCGAGCATCGCGGGATCATCCTCGCCGACACGCGCCGCGCGATCCGCACGTTGGAGACGAGTCACCCGCCCAGCTATTACATCCCGCCCGCCGACATCCGCGCCGGCACCCTGCGGCGCGGGGCGGGGTCGTCCTTCTGCGAATGGAAGGGGCAGGCGGTCTATTGGGATGCGCTCCTGGACGGCGAGACGCTCTCGTCGGTGGGGTGGAGCTATCCCAACCCATCGCGCAGCTTCGCGGCCTTGCGCGATCATGTCGCCTTCTACGCCCAAGCGTTCGATCGGTGCAGCGTCGATGGCGAGACCGTCGTGCCGCAGCCGGGCGGCTTTTATGGAGGGTGGATCACCAGCAAGTTTGCCGGGCCGTTCAAGGGCGTGCCGGGCAGCCGCTTGTGGTAGCGCGCTAAAGGTAACGATCGAGCAGAGCGCGTAGATCGACGCGCGCCTTCAGCCGTGCGGCGAGCCAATAGCTGCCACCCAGCTTGCGCTGCACGAACAGCGTCTCCGCAGGCGGCACGCGCCACATCGTCCGGTCCGAGGCGAGCGCAATCCCGCGCCCGCGCATCGATTTGATCCAGCTCGCATCGCCGAAATCGAACGTGCCTTCCTGCAACAACATGCCAACGCTCATGTCGAACAGCGCCAGCACCTCGTCACGGTGCGCTGCGGTCGTACCGGCATCGAACAGCCCGAACGCCTCCAGCGCGCCAAGCGCCGCCGCCCGGTCATTATCCCGCACCGCGCGCAGCATCTGGCGGTAGAGGTCGGCGATGTCGGGCGAAATCTCACGCGTCGCGCCGAAATCGAGCAGCACGATCTTCCCCGTCTCCGCATCGTAGCGATAATTGGCGAGGTTCGGATCGGTCTGCATCAGGCCGAATTCGAACAGCTCCCGCAGGACCAGGTCGAGCATCCGCCCTGCGATCGCATCCCGCTCCGCCTGCGGGCAATCGGTCAGCGATTCGATCGGCACGCCCGCCGCATAGGTCATCGTCAGGATCGTCGGGGTCGACAGTTCGGGCAGGAAATCGGGCACATGGAAGTGGGGATCGCCCGCGAGCACTTCGCCGAAGCGCGCGAGGCACGCCCCTTCGCGCCCATAATCCGCCTCCTCGCGCAATTGCGCCTTGGCGATGGTGAGTAGCGGCGCGAGATCGAGCTGCTTCGGCACCAGCCCGGACAAGCGCAGCAAGGTCGCGACATTGTCGACATCGCTGTCGATGCTCTTGGCGATGCCGGGATATTGAACCTTGATCGCCAGCGGCCGCCCGTCGCGGGTGCGACCGCGGTGGACCTGACCGATCGAGGCCGCGGCGATCGGGCGCGCGTCGAAGGCGGAAAGCTTGCTCTTCCAATCGGGGCCCCACTCCGCCGCCAGCACCGCGCCCAGCTGCCGATCAGGCATCGGTTCGGCATCGGCGCGCAGCCGGGCGAGGATTTCGCTCAATTCCGGCGGCAGCAGTTCGCCCGAATCGAGCGAGACGAGCTGCCCGAGCTTCATCGCCGCCCCGCGTAGCTTCGCCAGACGGTCGGTCACGCGCACGATATTGCCGGGGGTCAGCAACAGGTCGCCCATCGCCGGACGCTTTCCGCTGGCGAGCTGCCGCGCGCCCTCGCCGATCATCCCGCCTGCAACGCCTGCCGCCAGCCCGCCGAAGCGCGATAGCCGGGACAGGCGACCGGTCGGGACGGCGCTTCCACTGCGGGGGATAGGGGGTTTCACGGAGCCTTTGGCCTCAACGCGCAAGACCGGATCATACCGGCATGCCGCGCCGCTATAGCACCGCCGCTATTCCACGCTACAAACAAGCAAACAGATTGAGAGGGTGCCCATCATGAATCGTTTCCTCAGCCATACCGGCGCGCGCTATCCGATCATCCAGGCACCGATGGGCTGGATCGCGCGCTCGGCGCTCGCCTCCGCGGTGTGCGAGGCGGGGGGCTTGGGGATTATCGAGACGTCCTCGGGCGAAACCGCGATCTGCCAGGCGGAAATCCTGAAAATGGCGACGCTGACCGATGCGCCGTTCGGGGTGAACCTGCCGATCCGCTTCCTGAAGGATGAGGCGATGCTCGAGTTCATCTGCACGTCGGGCGTCAAGTTCGTGACGACCTCGGCGGGCAGCCCGGCGAAGTTCGTCGGACCGCTCAAGGCGGCGGGGATTGTGGTGTATCACGCCGTCCCGACGGTCGACGCCGCGCTGAAGAGCGTTGCGGCGGGCGTCGACGGCCTGATCGTCGAAGGCGGCGAGGGCGGGGGCTTCAAGAATCCCGAGGAAGTGTCGACGCTGGTCCTGCTCCAGGCGATCCGCCGCGTCACCGACGTGCCGATGGTCGCGGCGGGCGGGATTTGCGATGGCAAGGGCATGGCCGCCGCCTTCGCTTTGGGGGCCGAAGCGGTGCAGATGGGCACGCGCTTCGTGGCGTCAGCAGAAAGCCCGGTGCATCACGGCTTCAAGCAAGCGATCCTGGATGCCAAGGAAACCGGCACCTTCATGCTCAATACCAAATCTACGCCGTGCATCCGCGCGCTGAAAACCGCGCGCACCACCGCGATTCACGAAGCCGGGCTGATGCCCGCCGACACGTTCGCGCGGATTCAGGAATTGTATTTTAAGGGCGACATGGAGGCTTCGGTCGGCTTGGCGGGCGAAAGCGCCGGGCTGATCGACGAAGTCCGCAGCGCGCGCGACATCATCCACGACATGGTCGGCGAATTTCACGGCATCTGCGCGCGAATGGGGGCGATGGCGACGGCCGCCGATTTCGGCTAGCCGCCGCCGCTCGTGCATCAGCCCTTGTGCGGGCAGATCAGATATTTCGACCCCGTCGCGCGCTTGGCATAAGCCGCGAAAATCTCCGGCTGCAGCGCTTCGGTCAGCGAGATTTCGTGCGTGTAATGGCTGGCGAAGGTCGTCGTCAGCTCGGCGACGACGCGGTCCTTCAGCGCCTGCACCGCCTCCGGTCCGATCTTGACCAGGAACGGCGTCAGCAGAAACCCGCCAAGCGCCCAGCTGAAGCCGAAATTGCGGTTGAGCGTCGTCGGCGCGAGATCGAGCCCACCATAGATATAGACTTGCTTGAACGTGTCGGAGCCATAGCGGCTGTAGCTCGTCATGCGCTTGACCGCGGCCGCCTCCATGCAGCTCAGCAATTGCCCGGCGAGCTTGCCCCCGCCGATCGCGTCGAAGGCGATCGTCGCGCCGGTCTCGACCATCATCGCGGTCAGCGTGTCGAGGAAGTCGGGTGCGCTCGAATCGGCGACATGCACCGCGCCGATGCCGCGCAACAGCTCGGCCTGCGCCGGGCTGCGCACGACATTGACAAGCGGAATGCCGTCCTTCGCGCAAATCTTGACCAGCATCTGCCCGAGATTGGATGCGGCGGCCGTGTGGACCAGCGCATTATGCCCTTCGCGGCGCATCACCTCGGTCATCGACAGCGCGGTGAGCGGGTTAACGAAGCACGACGCACCATCGGCGGGCGCGGTGCCATCGGGCAGGACCATACACTCGGCGACGCGCAGCGTGCGGTACTGCGCATACATCGCTCCGCCCAGCATCGCGACGGTCTTGCCGAGCAACGCCTGCGCCGCCGGGGAAGCGCCCGCCGCGATCACCACGCCCGACCCTTCATTGCCGACCGGCATCGCCTCGCCGATCCGCCCCGCCATCGCGCGCATTCCCGGCGCCGGCACGTCGGCGGTGACGAGCGGATGCCCGTCGCGCGTCGAAACCTTCGCGGTGGACAGGTCGCCCGCGCCGAACAGCAGACCAAGATCGGACGGGTTGATCGGGGTCGCCAGCACTTTGACCACGACCTGATCCTCGCGCGGCTCCGCGACCGGCTGATCGACCAGCGACACTTCGAGCTTACCCTCCGCAGTGACGCGCGACAGCAATTGCAGGCCGTGTTGCGGGATCGAGTCGGTCATGATTGGCTCTCCTGTGAAAGGCGTGGTTTGCCCGACTATGGCATAGCGGGGCGCATAAATCCCAGGTGACGGACGCGTGGACGTGGCGACATCGGGCCGATTTGTACAATCGCGATTCGGTGTTATCCTGCCGTCAGGAGAGCGATCGATGGAACGGGTACACCCGCATATCGAGACGTGCAGCTTCGGGCTGCATTGCGCCATGAGCGCTTCCGCAATTGCGGTGGTGTTGGCGCTCGTCTTGCTGCTGACTTAGTCGCAGCACCATCCAGGGCGGTCGGCGCCACCTGCTGACACAGCAGTTATGCGCGGAACGGGCATCGCTCATCGCCGCTTGGCGTGTGATCAATCCTGCGCGGGCTGCAGTGCTGACGATCCAGAAAAAAATGGTGCGGCCGAGAAGACTCGAACTTCCACGGGCTTTCGCCCACAACGACCTCAACGTTGCGCGTCTACCAGTTCCGCCACGGCCGCACGTAACATCACCGGGCACGCCCGGCAGCTGGTAGGCGAGCGCCCCTAGCAAAGGCTTGGGCGGTGCGCAACGCCAATCGTACCCTATCGGCAACGATGTGTTCCGGGTAGCACGCGCGGCATGTCCGCAACGCACCGCTCGCCCTGGTCCGCCGAGACCCGCCGCTTGCTCGCGTTGGCGTGGCCAGTGATGCTGACCAGCCTCAACTGGACGATCCTGAGCGTCACCGACATCGTCGTGGTCGGCCTCACCGGCACCGATCAGGTCGCGGCCCTGGGCGCGAGTCGCGCGCTGACCTTCGTCACGATCGTCGCGGGGCTGGCGTGGCTGTCGGGGACGCTGGTCTTCACCGCGCGCGCCGATGGGGCGGGGGATTTGCCCAGGACCGGCGCGACGCTGCGCGAGGGGTTGCTGCTCGCCCTGCTGCTCGGGTTGATCGGCGCGCTTGGGTTCGGGCTTTTCGCCGAGACCTTGCTGAGCGGAATCGGGGTGGCGCCGGTCCTGGTCGTGCCCGCCGCGCGCGTCGTTCGGGTGATGGCGCTGTCCTATCCGTTTCAGCTCACCATGATCGCAGCCAGCTATTTCCTGGAGGGGATCGCCCGACCCAGGCGGGTGATGACGGTAAACCTCGCGACTTTGCCGCTCAACGCACTGCTCGCCTGGGCCTGGTCGGGCGGGAATCTCGGCTTTCCGGCCTGGGGCGCGGTCGGCGCGGCGAGTGCTACGGCTTCGGCGTCGGCGATCGGCGCGGTGCTGATGTTTACCGCCGCCTGGACCACGCCGCGGGCGCGGGCACGCGGGGTCTGTGACGTCTCGCCTGCGGCGTGGCGCGCGGCGTGGCCCGGCGCGGTGCGCCTGGCGCGGTTCGGGTTTATCCCTGCGGTCGCCTCGGCGCTCGAGCTGGCCGGCTTTTCGATCCTGATCGCGCTGTCGACCGATTTCGGCCCGGTGACGGCGCACGCCTTCCAGATCGTCTTTTCGGTCCACAACGTCACCTTTGGCGTTGCGCTGGGACTCGGTTCGGCGGCGGGGGTGCGGGTCGGCAATGCGGTGGGCGAAGGCAATCCCGCCCTCGCACTGCCGCGGACGTTGATTGCGGCCGGGCTGGCGGCGCTGTTCACCGCGCTGTTGGCGGTGGTGATCGTCGTTGCGCGCTGGCCGATCGTGGCGGCGTTTCCGGCGGCGGGGGGCGTGCACGCCGTTGCGCTGGCGATGCTGCCGGTATGGGCACCGTTCATCCTGTTCGACGGGGTGCAGGTCGTGTTCGTCTATGCGCTGCGCTCGCTCGGCGATCAGATCGTTGCCGGGGTCAACGGTATTGTCGCGTTCTTCGTGGTGACCGGCGGGGCGGGCTGGCTGTTCGTGCACAGCGGGGTCGGGCCGATTGGCCTGGTCTACGCCTCCGGCGTCGGCATGGTTGCGGCGACCGTGCTCCACGGCGCGCGCTTCGCCCAGGTCAGCTTGCGGCTTCGCTCGAAAAGCTGAGCACCAGCTCCTGCGCGTTGACCGGCACGTCGATCTTCGCGCTGTTGAACTGGATCTGCGCCTTGGGGGCGAGCGTCGTCGCCTCAGGCCGGATCATCCAGCTGAACACGATCCGTTTCTGCGCATCGCGCAGATCGGCGCGGATGTCCGGGATCGGCTGGCGCGTGTCGGTTGGGTTCAGCACGATGCCGCTGACCGCGAAAATCTCGTTGCCGTTGAAGGTGTGGCGGTCGACCGGCTTGGTCACGAGCTTGAGCGGTGTGGGCGCGACCGGGCTGAACAGGTCGCGCGCAAAGCCCGGCGCATCCCAATAAGCGAGCCCGCCGACGGCAGCGAGCATCGCCGCGCCGGCCGCAAATGCCGCCACCGTCCAGCGCCGCGCCGGGTTGCGGCGCGGGCGGAAGGGCGGTTCGTGTGCGAAGGCGTCGTAATCGGGATAGGAGCCGGGCGGGGCAATGTCGGCGACCGGCCCGCTCTGAAACGATGGCGGGGGCGGTGGTGCGGCCTCGGCGGGGGCTGGCGCGGGAGCGGGCGGCGGCGGCGCCGGGGGGAGCGTGGCGCTCTCGGCTTGCGCCACCAGATCGAGCACCGGCACGCCCGCCTGAAACCAGCTATGTTTGCAACTGGCGCAGCGCACCGTCCGTCCGTCCGGCCCGATCGAGGCATCGGGGACGAGATAGCGCGTGTGGCACTCGGTGCATTCGAGGATCATCGGTGCGTCTTGGCTCCGTTCGCGAGCGCTGGCAACATGGTGAATCTACGCGCTGTCTCAATCGATAGGCAAGTGTTTCACACACCTGCGCGCTTGTCGCAGCCGCTCGGATCGTGCGATGCAGGGGCGGGGCATCAGACACTAAAGCGAGCATTGCGCGCCGCATGGCGAATATCGTCCAGTTCGAAAATGTCGGGCTTCGCTACGGCAACGGCCAGGAAACGCTGTCCGACGTCAGCTTCACGCTGTCGACGGGCGCGTTTTATTTTCTGACTGGCACGAGTGGTGCGGGCAAGACCTCGCTGCTCAAGCTGCTGTACCTGTCGCAGCGCCCGACGCGCGGCAGCATCCGGCTGTTCGGCGAAGATGCGGTGACGCTCCCGCGCTCGCGCTTGCCCGGCTTCCGACGGCGGATCGGCGTGGTGTTTCAGGATTTCCGGCTGGTCTCGCATCTGTCGGCCTTCGACAACATTGCGCTTCCGCTACGGGTCTCGGGCGTGCCCGAAAGCGACGTTGATGCGCCGGTGCGCGAAATGCTCGCCTGGGTCGGGCTGTCCGACCGGATTGACGCCAAGCCACCGACGTTGTCGGGCGGGGAGCAGCAGCGTGTGGCGATTGCGCGCGCGGTGATCGGCCGTCCGGAAATCCTGGTCGCGGACGAACCGACCGGCAACGTCGATCCGGACATGGCGGAGCGGTTGCTGCATTTGTTCGATTCGCTCAACCGCCTCGGCACGACGGTGGTGGTGGCGACGCACGACTTCCATTTGCTCGGGCGCATTCCGAATGCGCACATGATGCGGCTCGACAAGGGGCGGCTGCTCGATCCGACCGGGTCGCTGCGCTTTCCCCCACCCCATGCGCAATCGGGACATCAAGAATGAGCGTGGCGATGATCGCCTCGGCGGCCGACCGGCGCTTGCTCGATGAAAGCCGCGGCACGCGCGCTATGACGTGGATCATGGCGATCATGCTTTTCCTGACCGCGTTGGCCGCGTCGCTGGGACTGGCGACGCTCGGTGCCGCGGCGCTGCTCGACCGGCAATTGGCGGGGCGGCTGACGGTGCAGATCGTCGAGCCGAACGCAGCGCAGCGCAGCGAGCAGGCGGCGCGGGCGCTGGCGGCCTTGCGCGCGAACCCCGTCGTCCGGCGGGCGACGGCGGTCGATCAGGCAAAGCTCGCCAGCTTGCTGCGCCCCTGGCTCGGAGCGGACGGGGCGGACCCCGATCTGCCGATCCCGGCGATGATCGACGTCGATCTGCGCGACACCGGCGCGGCGGCGGTCGCGCGGGTTGGGGACACCGTGCGCGCGGTAGCACCTGCGGCGCGGATCGACCGGCATGAAAGCTGGATGTCGCCGGTACGCGATTTCATGGGGATGGTGACGTGGCTTGCCGCCGCGCTCGTGCTGTTGATGGCTGCAGCAACGGCGGCCGTGGTCATTCTCGCCGCGCGCGCGGGACTTGAGACGCACCGCGATACGATCGAGGTGCTGCATATGCTGGGGTCGACCGACGTGCAGGTCGCACGGCTGTTCCAGCGGCGCATCGCGATCGACACGCTGCTCGGTGGCGTGATCGGCACGGTGCTGGCGATCGGCGTGATCGCGCTGGTCGGGATGCAGATCGCGGCCCTGGGGTCGGATCTGCTCGCCGGGTTGAGTCTCGGGACGCGCGACTGGATCGTGCTCGCTGCGCTGCCGGTCGGTTTCGCGTTGCTCGCGACCTTCGCCGCGCGCCAGGCGGTGCTCACTACGCTTGGTCGCTATTTGTGATCATCCGCTTCCTTGTGGCGGTGGCGCTCTTTTATCTGGCGGGGTTCGGAATCTATCTGATGACGATGCCCGCGCCGGTCGATGGGCCGAAGACCGATGCGATCGTGGTGCTCACCGGCGGTGCCGGGCGGATCGACCGGGGATTGCGCTTGCTGGAAGCGCATAAGGCCAAGCGGATGCTGATCAGCGGCGTCGCGCCCGAGGTCCGGCCGGGTGAACTGGCGCACGAATATAAGGTCAGCGCCGACCTGTTCCGCTGCTGCATCGATTTGGGGCATGAGGCGGTGGATACCCGTTCCAACGCGGACGAGACGGCCGACTGGCTACGCACGCATGACTATAAGACGGTGCGGCTGGTCACCTCCGACTGGCATCTGGCGCGCGCGAAGCTCGAACTGGTCAGCGCGCTCGACGGCGATGCGACGGTGATAGGCGACGGCGTGACGAGCAGCCCGCGCTGGGCCGCATTGCTGCGGGAATATAACAAGTTGATCGTGCGCAAGGTCGCCTTGCTGATCGGGCGCGCGACATGATTGCAGTACGTAACTGGCTGTTTACACTGCTATTCTATGTCGGATCTGTGCCGATCGTGCTGACTACGCCGATCTCGGCGCTGATCGGATGGCGCGCGCTGGTCGCGCACACCCATTTCTGGACGCGCTGGCACGGCTGGACCACGCGCCACATCCTCCGCATCGATCAGCGGATCGAAGGCGCGCGCTTCGGCGACCTGCAATTTGGCGGGGCGCCGGTGCTGTACGCGGCCAAGCACCAGTCGATGTACGAAACGCTCGAACTCGGGCGGATGCTGCGCAATCCGGCGATCGTAATGAAGCAGGAACTGGCCGAGATCCCGGTGTGGGGCTGGGCGGCGAAACGCTATGGCGTCATCGTCGTCGATCGCGAGGCTTCGGCCGGGGCGCTGCGCCGGATGCTGCGCGATGCGCGCGCCGCCCTTGCCGCCAATCGCTCGATCCTGATCTTTCCCGAAGGCACGCGCGTCGCCCCGGGCGAACAACCGCCGCTGCGCGCCGGGTTTGCCGGCCTGTACCAGATGCTGAAGATTCCGGTCGTCCCGGTCGCGATCGATAGCGGGATGGTGTGGCCGAAGCATGGGCCCAAGGTGCCCGGCACGGTGACCTTCCGCTTCGGCGAGCCGATCCCGCCTGGCCTGACGCGTGAGGAAGCCGAACGGCGCGTCCACGCCGCGATCAACGCGCTGGACGTGCCACGGCCCTAATCGTGCGTTCGGCCGAAATCGGGGGCGGGATCGTCCTGTCCCTGTTCAATGATGCCGCGGCGGATCGCGCGGGTCTTCGTAAACAGCTCGAACAATTCGTCGCCCTTGCCCCAGCGGATCGCGCGTTGCAGCGCCGAGAGGTCCTCCGAAAAGCGTTGCAGCATCTCCAGCACGGCTTCGCGATTGGCGAGGAAGACGTCGCGCCACATCGTCGGGTCGGATGCGGCGATGCGGGTAAAATCGCGGAACCCGCCGGCCGAATATTTGATCACCTCGGACTGCGTCACCTCTTCCATGTCGGAGGCGGTGCCGACGATCGTATAGGCGATCAAATGCGGCAAATGGCTGGTGATGGCCAGCACGCGGTCGTGATGATCGGGCGCCATCGTCTCGACATCGGCGCCCAGCCTGCGCCAGAATTCGGCAACGCGCTCGACCGCCAGCGGGTCGGCTCCCTCGGGCGGCGTCAGGATGCACCAGCGCTTGTTGAACAGCGTGGCGAAGCCAGCCTCGGGACCGGATCGTTCGGTCCCGGCAACGGGGTGAGCGGGTACGATGATCGCGCCGGGCAGCGCTTCGGAGAGGGCGCGGACGACCTCGGCCTTGCAACTCCCGACGTCGCTGACCACCGCTTCTGCGGGTAGATCGGCGGCGAAATCGACTGCCGCCGCGCCCATCGCGCCGACCGGCACGCACAGGATGACGAGGTCGGCGTCGATCACCGCCGCCCCGCTGCTGTCGGCGACATCGTCGAACAGGTGCAGCGCATCTGCGGTCGCGCGCACCTGCGGGTCGGCGTCATAACCGGTCAGCCGCACCGTCGGCATCCGCGCCCGCACCGCGCGCGCGATCGACGATCCGATCAGGCCGATGCCGATGATGGTGACGCGGGCGAAAGGCAACATGGCGCGCCGTGTGGCGGATGCTCCCGCCGATGGCAAGCGGGCGCGCCTTTGTCCGGGGTTCGATCGATGCCGAATCGCATCCGTCACGACCGTTGCCGTTCGCTGTTTTCGACCCTAGGACGCAGCAGCAGGAGACGGGAATGCGGGGTAGCGATACGGTCTGGCGCGCGCTGGAACAGGCGCGGCGGGCCAATCTGACGGCAAGCGGTCATACCGCACCGGTGGTGGGCGATACAGGGCAGACGCGACGCGCGGTTTTGCTGGCGCTGGGGGCGAGCGGGGTTGCTGCGGCGCTGCCCCGGCCCGTCTTTGCGGCCGCGCCGGGAGCCGGACCGATCGCGATCATCGGCGGCGGGATCGCGGGGCTCACCGCTTTGTGGCACCTGACACAAGCCGGGATCGATGCGCGGCTCTACGAAGCGCGCGCCCGGCTCGGCGGGCGAGTCTACACGTCGCGCGAGAAGGGGCGTCCGACGCTCGAGGCGGGGGCGCAACTCGTCAACACCGATCATGCCGACATGAAGGCGCTGACGCGCGAATTCGGTACCCCGCTGGTCGACCGCAAGGGTGCGCCACACCGCACGATGATCCTGGCCGATGGCAAAGAAGTGCCCGAGGGCAAGCTCGCCAGCGCGCTGCGCGGCATCGCCGGGCAGATCGATGCGGATTCGGTGCGGCTCGACCAGGATTACGCGACCGTCGCCGCCGAGCTCGATCGGATGAGCTTCACCACCTATCTCGACAAACATGCCGCGTTGATGCCCGAACCCTGGGTTCGCCATCTGATGGAGGCGACCGCGCGCACCGAATATGGTGTTGAGCCCGGTGCCGCCTCGGCGATCGAACTGGTGTTCAACCTGCCCGCGATCAACGGACGACGCATCGACGTGCTCAGCCGCAGCGACGAGCGTTATCTGATCTCGGGCGGCAGCAGCGCGCTGGTTGACGCCATGGCGGCACGCCTGCGCGACCGCATTGAGACCAATCGGCGCGTCGTCCGCGTCGATCCGTTCGGGCCCGGGGTGCGTCTGGTCTTTGCCGATGGCAAGACGGTCGACGCCCCCAACGTCATCGTCACCACGCCCGCCTCGATCACGCGGAAGATCGATTTCCGCGTGCCCCTGCCCCCCTTGTGGCGGCGCTTCATCGCCGAGGTCGGGCTGGGTGCGAACATGAAGGTGCAGGCGGGGATGAGCGCACGCCCGTGGGACAAGGCGATCGGGCGCGGCGGAGAAGTCTGGCAGACCAAGCCCGGCACCGGCCTTGCCAGCGGCTGGGACGGCAGCGTGCGCGGCGGCACCGTATCGGGCGACGTGTGGACCTGGTTCCTGGGCGGCGCGGAAGTGGCCGCGGCGGACGTGCCCGAACCGAACGTGCTCGCGCGGAAATTCGCTGGACAGGTGGAAAGCGGCATTCCCGGCATGACTGCCGCGACCAGCGCCTTTGCCCGCCGGACCAACTGGCATCGCGATCCGATGGCGATGGGGGCCTATGTCAATTTCCGCCCGGGGCAGTTGACGCGCTTCGGCCGACTGATCTGGACCGAGGTGGACGGGATCGCGCGCGCGCCGCTTGGCGCGGGGCCGGTGCTGTTCGCGGGCGAGCACCTGTCGGACGCCTATCCCGGCTATATGAACGGCGCGGCGCAGACCGGGCGGCTCGCGGCCGGGGTGATCATCGGTAGCCGGGCGAATGCGCGGCGCTTGAGTTGAGCGGCGCTTGATCCTAACCCCGCGCGCAATGACCGAGGATGCGCGTTTCGGGCTTGCCCGCCATGTTACCCTGCCCGGGCCGCTGCGGCTCGATGGCGGCGCGCTGCTGTCGCCGGTCGACATCGCCTATGAAACCTATGGCACGCTGAACGCCGACGCCTCCAACGCGATCCTGATCTGCCACGCGCTGACCGGCGATCACCACGTCGCCAGCCCGCATCCGGTAACCGGCAAGCCCGGCTGGTGGACGCGCATGGTCGGCCCGGGCAAGCCGGTCGATCCGGATCGGCATTTCATCATCTGTTCCAACGTGTTGGGCAGTTGCATGGGCTCGTCCGGCCCATCGGCGCGCAATCCCGCCACCGGCGCTCCGTGGGGCATGGCGTTTCCCGTCATCACGATTCGCGACATGGTGCGTGCGCAGGCGATGCTGCTCGATCATCTCGGCGTCGCCACGCTCGAAGCCGTAGTCGGCGGGTCGATGGGCGGGATGCAAGCGCTCAGCTGGCCCGCGACCTTCCCGGAGCGCGTGCGCGCTGCGGTCGTCATCGCTTCGACCGCGCGGCACACCGCGCAAAACATCGCCTTTCACGAGGTCGGGCGCCAGGCGGTGATGGCCGATCCGAAATGGCGCGGCGGCGCCTATTACGATCTCGGCGATCCGCCCGCCGCGGGTCTAGCGGTGGCGCGGATGGCGGCGCACATCACCTATCTGTCGGAGGCTGGCCTGACCGAGAAATTCGGTCGCCGCCTGCAAGCCCGGCCCGACCGACCCGATGGCGCGATCAGCTTCGGGTTCGACGCCGATTTCCAGATCGAAAGCTATTTGCGGCATCAGGGGATCAGCTTCGTCGACCGCTTCGACGCCAATTCCTACCTCTATATCACGCGCGCGATGGATTATTTCGATCTGGCGAGCGAGCATGGCGGACAGTTGGCCAGTGCGTTTCGCGCGACCAAGGCACGCTTCTGTCTGGTCAGTTTCGATACCGACTGGCTCTATCCGACCGCGCAATCGCGCGCCGTCGTCCATGCGCTCAATGCAGCGGGCGCGCCGGTCAGCTTCGTCGAACTGTCGAGTCCCTATGGCCATGACGCCTTCCTGCTCGACGCGCCGGAGATGAACCGCGTGGTCGACGGGTTCCTGAAGGCCGGCGCGTGAGTCTCCGCCCCGATCTTGCGATCATCGCTGAACAGATTGCGCCCGGCAGCCGCATCCTCGATGTCGGCTGCGGCGACGGCGCGCTGATGGCGGCGCTGCGCGATACCAAGGGTGTCGACGCGCGGGGCCTCGAGATCGACGCGGGCAATGTCGCCGCCGCCGTGTCGCGCGGGCTGTCGGTGATTCAGGGCGATGCCGATACCGACCTTGCCGAATATCCCGATTCGAGCTTTGACTATGCGATCCTCAGCCAGACGCTGCAGACCGCGCATCGTCCCGATGTCGTGCTCGATCATCTGCTGCGCATCGGCCAGCGCGCGTTCGTTTCCTTCCCCAATTTCGCGCATTGGCGCGTGCGGCTGTCGCTGCTGTGGGGCGGGCGGATGCCGGTGACGCGGTTGCTGCCCGAACGCTGGTACGACACGCCCAACATCCACCACGTCACGATCGACGATTTCCGCCGTTTCGTCGCCGAACGCGGCATCGCGGTGGAGGGTGCGTGGTTCCTGTCGGGCGACAAGCGTACCACCTCGGCAGCGGCAAATCTCTTCGCCGAACATGCCGTCTTCCGTCTGTGCAAGCGCGGCGCGGTGGTGGAACCAAAGGGGCCGATCCGGGGTTAGCGCAACACCTTCCCCCTAGGACCACATTGTTACCGCCATGCCCGCCACCGCCCTTATCGTAGAAGACGAAATCTTCGTCGCGCTCGATCTCGAGCGGATTCTGACCGAGGCGGGCTATACGGTGAAGGCCATCGCCGCCGACCGTGATGGCGCGATCGAGGCGGCGCCTGAATGCAGCTTTGCGCTGGTCGACATCAACCTGCGCGACGGGCCGACCGGGCCCGAGGTCGCCCGCACGCTGGCGCAGGACTATGGGCTGAAGGTGGTGTTCGTCACCGCCAATCCCGGCCAGATCGCCGAACCGAGCGGTGCACTCGGGTACGTCCGCAAGCCGTTCAGCGCGGATGCGATTCTCGCCGCGGCGTCGGTCGCCGTGCAGGGCGTGCCGGTCAAGCAGCCGCCGCACCACGATTTCGTGCCGCTGGTCTGATCAGCTTCGGCTGAGCGCACTCATCGGGATCGCAACCTCGACGCGCAACCCGTCGACATCCCAATCGCGCGCGACGCTGCCGCCCAACTGACGCACGGCGCTCAGTTCAATCAACTGCGATCCGAAGCCGGTCTTTTCGGGTGGCGTGATCGGTGCGCCGCCCCGCTCGCGCCAATCCAAGACCAGTCGATCGGTATCGGATCGGATCGCGACGGTGACGGTGCCATTGATGCTGGCCAAGGCACCATATTTCGTCGCGTTGGTGGCAAGTTCGTGGAACAGCAACGCGATCGGCGTTGCGGAACGATCGTCGATCCGCACGTCCTCGCCTTCGACCAGGATGCGCGCGCCGTCCTGCGGCTGATAGGGCAGGAACAATTGTTCGAGCAGGCCGTGCAGGCTGGTCGGCGACGCGGTCGGGCGCGATTGCGCGCTATGCGGGCGCACGAAATCATGCGCGCGGCCAAGTGCGGTCACGCGGTCGCGCAAGTTCGACGCGACATCCGCAAAAGCCGGGTTGCCGCGCGCCGAAAAGGTGATCAGGCCGGAGATCACAGCAAAGATGTTCTTGATGCGGTGGCTCAGCTCCTGCGCGATCACCTCGCGCTCTTCGCTCGCCTGCTTTTGTTCGTGGATGTCGGTGCAGGTGCCGAACCAACGCACGATCGCGCCCGAATCGTCGCGGATTGGCAGCGCGCGGCCAAGCGTCCAGCGATACTGGCCGTCATAGCGGCGCAGGCGATATTCGATCTGATACGGCTCACCGGTGTCGAGCGAGTGCTGCCACACCTCCCGCGCTCGCTCCTGGTCGTCGGGATGGAACATGCCGTTCCACGCCTCGCCGTCGGTCGATCCCGCAGGCACGCCTGTGAATTCGTACCAGCGCGCATTGTAATAATCGTGGAACCCATCGGGCAGCGTCGACCACACCATTTGCGGCATGGTGTCGGCCAGCGTGCGGAACCGCAGCTCGCTGTCGCTGATCGCGGCGCGCGAGGCGACGGTGGAGCGATTGTCGCTCAACCGCATCATCACGTCCGCTGCCAACACGCGGAGCCCTTGCGCCTGCAACGGGGTAAGACCTTCGCGCGGCTTGGTATCGATCACGCACAATGCGCCCAGCGGCACGCCATCCTCGCGGATCAGCGGCGCGCCGGCGTAAAAGCGCAGGTTCATCTCGCCGGTGACGAGCGGATTGTCGGCAAAGCGCGGGTCGCGTGTGGCGTCCGGCACCACCATGATCTCGCTCTGCCGCATCGCATGGGCGCAGAAGGAAGTTTCGCGCGCGGTCTCGGTCGCCGCGAACCCGGTGCGAGCCAGGAAGGTCTGCGACACCTGCTCGACGATGCTGACCAGCGCGGTTGGCGTGTCGCACAGCGCGGCGGCGAAATCGGTGATGTCGCGCAAACCCGAACAATCGCGCAGCGACGGCAGATCGTGCTCGGCCAGCGCCGCGATGCGTGCCGCCTCGTCGCCCGGCCAGTCGGAAGCGTCCGCCTGGGCGGGGGTCTTGAAATCGGTCATGCGGGGGGAAACGCCGTGCTTACGATTTGGGTTCAGAACGGCACGTCATCGTCGAGATCATCGGCAAAGCCGCCGCGCGGCGCACCGCCGGACGAAGAGCCCATTCCGCGCCCGCCACCGCGATTGCCGCCGCCGCCATAGCCGCCGCCTGACCCGCCGCCAAAATCGTCATTCCCGCCAAAATCGTCGCGCGACCCGCCGCCGCCGCCGCCGCCGGAGCCCGGTGCGCCGTCGAGCATCGTCAGTACGCCATTATAGCCTTGCAGCACGATCTCGGTCGAATAGCGGTCCTGACCTTGGGCGTCCTGCCACTTGCGGGTCTTGAGCTGGCCCTCGATATAGACCTTCGAGCCCTTGCGCAGATAGCGTTCAGCGACATTGCCCAGCGCTTCGTTAAAGATCGCGACCGAATGCCATTCGGTCTGTTCCTTGCGCTCGCCGCTATTCTTGTCTTTCCACGATTCGGACGTGGCGATGCGCAGGTTCACCACCTTGCCGCCATTCTGAAAGCTCTTGCTTTCCGGGTCGCGGCCGAGATTGCCGACGATGATAACCTTGTTGACGCTGCCCGCCATATCGCGTGTCCCTACAGTCCGAGTCCGATCGCGGCCCAATAGGTCGCTCCCGCAGCGATGTAGGCGAGCGCGAACAAATAGCCAACCATGAAGGCGGGCCATTTCCAACCGTTGGTCTCACGCCGCGTCACCGCGATGGTCGAAATGCACTGCGGCGCGAAGACGAACCACATCAGGAAGGCAAGCGCGGTGGGCAGGCTCCAGCGCGCTTGCAGGTTGCGGCGTAACTGTCCGTCCCCGCGCGGATCATCCGGGTTATCGATCGAATAGACCGTCGCGATCGCCCCCACCGCCGCTTCGCGCGCGGCCATCGCGGGCAGCAGCGCGAGGGCGATGTCGTGGTTGAAGCCGATCGGGCGCACCACGACCTCGATCCCCGACGCGATCCGCCCGGCGATCGAATAATCGCTCTGCTTCTGCCCGGCGGGCGCGACCGGATAGCTGGCCAGCGCCCAGAGCAGTACGATGGTCAGCGCGATAGTGGTGCCGGCGCGCTTCAGGAAAATCTCGGCGCGGCTCCACAGGCCGATCGCCACGTCGCCCAGCCGCGGCATCTGATATTTGGGCATTTCCATCATGAACCCGGAGGACACGCCCGCGGTCACCGTCCGCCGCAGCACCAGCGCGACGACGAAGGCGCCGACCAGGCCCATTACATACAGCGCGAACATCACCAGCCCCTGCAGCCCGACGAACGGCAGCACGCGCGTGTTGGGAATCAACGCGCCGATCACCAACGTATAGACCGGCAATCGCGCCGAACAGGTCATCAGCGGCGCGATCAGGATCGTGGTCAGCCGGTCCTTCTCATCCTCGATCGTGCGCGTCGCCATGATGCCGGGGACGGCGCAGGCAAAGCTCGACAGCAGCGGAATGAAGGCCCGCCCCGACAGGCCGACGCTCGCCATCACACGGTCCATCAGGAACGCGGCGCGAACCATATAGCCCGATGCCTCCAGCACCAGGATGAAGGCGAACAGGATCAGGATCTGCGGCAGGAACACGATCACCGCGCCGACCCCGGCAATCAGACCATCGGTGATCAGCGACCGCAGCCAGGAATCGGGCATCGCGCCGCGAATCCAGTCCTGCGCCCAGGCGAAGCCCGCGCTGATCGCATCGGCCGGAATCGTCGCCCAGCTGAACACGGCCTGGAACATCGTGAACAGGATGACCATCAGCAGCAACACGCCCCACACCGGGTGCAGCGCGACAGAATCGAGCGCATGGGCCCAGCGTCGGGTCGGTGCCTCCGATACCGTCGCACTTTGTGCGATTTTCCGCGCGCGGCGTTGCAACGTCACGATGTCTTCGCCGATCGCCGTTTCGCTCGGGCGCAGCCGGATCGCGGCGGTTTCCAGGATCAGCGAGGCGAGCGTCGCCTTGACCTCATCCAGCCCACGCCGCCTGACCGCCACGGTCGGAATGACCGGCACGCCCAGCTCGCGCGCAAGAAGGTCGGGATCGAGCGTCAGCCCATCACGCGCGGCGAGGTCGATCATGTTGAGCGCCACCACCACCGGCAGCCCAAGCGCGATCAGTTGCAACGCAAAGCGCAGATGATTGTCGAGGTTCGACGCATCGACCACCACCACCAGCGCATCGGGCAGCCGCTCGCCGATCTGCGCGCCGGTCACCACGTCGCGCGTCACGCGTTCGTCGGGGCTGGACGGTTCCAGGCTGTACGCGCCGGGCAGATCGACCAGTTCGACGATCCGGCCATCGGGCAGGACCAGCTTGCCCGAATGCCGCTCGACCGTGACGCCGGGATAATTGCCGACCTTCTGCCGCGCGCCGGTCAGCGCGTTGAACAGCGCGCTCTTGCCGGCATTGGGATTGCCGACCAGCGCCACCAGCGGCGTATCGGCCATTTACTGCGCGACGGGAGAGACGAAAATCGCGCCCGCGACCGCGCGGCGCAGCGCCACGGTCATCCGCCCGATCCGGCACGCGATCGGGCCCTTGCCGAGGCTGGCGCGGTGCAGCACTTCGACGCCGACGCCTTCATCGAAGCCGAGTTCGCGTAAGCGGCGTGCTTCGGGGGTCGACAGATGCGACCAATCGATCGCGGCGACGGTCGCGCACTGCCGCTGCGGCAGAGATTCGAGGCTGAGCGAAGGCTTCACGGGACTCGACATGTTCATGCTGCGAGTGATTATCAATACCGCGACGGCCGCGCCAGCGTTAAATGCGAACCGTTCTCACACCGCCGGATAGCGCAGCCGCCCGATGAAGCGCGAAAAGCTCGGGCGCAGCGTGCTTTGCCCGACCAGCTTGGCCTTGGCCTTTTCAAACC
Organism: Sphingomonas sp. MMS24-J45; assembly: GCF_044881195.1. Lineage (GTDB taxonomy): Bacteria > Pseudomonadota > Alphaproteobacteria > Sphingomonadales > Sphingomonadaceae > Sphingomonas. Next base: position 1,560,952 of record NZ_CP173255.1, read on the forward strand.
GCATGATGCCTTCGATCCGGCGGGCGAGGAAAGCGCTGGTATCGGCATGGCCGTCGCTTTCGTCGTCGAGAAAGACGGCGAGCGTGGCGGTGTAGACACCGGCGAGAATCGTGCGCTTGGTATAGTGGTTGTAGTCGGTCGCGGTGTCGCCTGCCGCGCGCCACATCACGTCGGCGGCGCGCCAGCCTAGCTTCACCCCGCGCAGGGCATTTTGCGGGAGTGCAAGGATCGCCAGCGCGCGGCGCAACGCCTCGCGATTGGGCGCGGTCTCGGTCAGGCGCGCCTCGACCAAGGCGGTGATCTTGGCGCGAATCTTCATCGTCGCGAGCCGCTCCGGCGGAAGCTGCGCGAGCATCGCGGCATCGATCGCGGCGAACCACGCATCGATCATGTCGACCGCGCCGCCGGGGAAGGCGAGCCGCGCAACGTCGCGATCGACGCCCGCGCTATCCGCCGCCAGATCGCGCGCTTCGTCGCCCCAGCCGTCGAACCCGGCATTGGCGGCGATCGCGGGTGCAAGGCCGAGGCGGATTTCGTCGAGCGTGCCGTCGGCGAGCGGGGCGGGGGGTGCGGAGTCGGTCATGTCCCCGATTTAGGCGCGCGGACGGCGGCTGACCAGTACCAGCGCGACCGCGACACATAGTGCGCCGACCAGATCGGGAAGACCGAGCCGCTCGTTATACACCACCCATCCGATCGTCCCCGCCACCACCGGCTGCGTCAGCAGCCCAAGTCCGACGGTCAGCGGCGGCAAGCGGCCGAGCGCATAGATCATAAGCCCCTGCCCGATGATCTGGCTGACCAGCGCCAGCCCCAGCAACGGCGTCCAATCGCTCGGGAAGAGCTTTTCGCCGAGCAGCAGCGCGAACGCCAGCAATGGCAGTACGCTCGCCAGCGTCGACAGCGCCAGCGCGGGCAACGGCGCCATCGTCGCCCGCGCGCGCGCCATCACGATGAAATAGCCGGTGTAGAGGATCCCTGCGAGCAGGCACAGCAGATCGCCCGTCAGATTGCGCGGATCGAGTTGATACGACCGCCCCATCAACAACGCCGCGCCGACCGTTGCCAGCGCCAGCGCCACCCCCTGCAGCCGCGTCGGCCAGGCGCGCGCGATCAGGAAGCCGTAGATCGGGAACATCAACGTCGCCGAATTGCCGAATAGCGTCGCATTGGCGAGCGTCGTGCGCAAAATGCCGAGGTGCCAGCTCCCCAGATCGGCGGCGAAGCACAATCCGCCGAGCGCGATCATCAGCCACATCCCGCGCGACAAGCCACCGCCTTCGCCGCAATTCGGCCGCCACCCGGTCGCCAGCGCGGCCGCGAGCAGCACGGGGGCGGCCAGCGTGATTCGCCAGAAGGCCGAGGCGACCGGCCCGGTATCCGACAGCCGCACGAACCACGGCCCGAAGGCGAGCGCCGCGTTCGCCGCGATCAGCGCGAGCAGCGGCAGAACGGATGTCGTTTCGGGTGAGACAGTTTTTCTTGTGGGCGGGGCATCGTGCATGGCACGCCTTAGCGCCCTATCTGTTAGGCGTCAGGTAGCAAAACAAAACGGAGTTTCTATGCCGACCCTTTTCGATCCGATTCAGCTTGGCGCGATCCACGCGTCCAACCGCATCCTGATGGCCCCGCTCACGCGCGGGCGCGCGACCAAGGAAGCGGTGCCGACCGACATCATGGTGGACTATTATACGCAGCGGGCCAGCGCCGGGCTGATCATCTCCGAGGCAACCGGCATCAGCCGCGAAGGTCTCGGTTGGCCGTTCGCGCCGGGCCTGTGGACCGACGAGCAGGTCGAACAGTGGAAGCCGGTGGTCGAATTGGTCCATGCCGCGGGCGGCAAGATCATGGTGCAGATGTGGCACATGGGACGCCAAGTGCATTCCTCGGTGATCGGCGGGCAGCCGGTGTCGTCCTCGGCCACGCGTACTGCGGGCCAGGCGCATACCTATGAAGGCAAGCAGGATTTCGAAGTCGCGCGCCCGCTCGAGCTCGACGAAATTCCGCGCCTGCTGGCCGATTACGAACTGGCGACGAAGAACGCGCTCCGTGCCGGGTTCGATGGCGTGCAGATCCACGGCGCGAACGGCTATCTGATCGACCAGTTCCTGCGCGACAACGCCAATTTCCGCGACGACCGTTATGGCGGGTCGATCGAGAATCGCATTCGCCTGATGCGCGAAGTGACCGAGCGGGTCGCGTCGGTCGCGGGGCCGGAGCGCACCGCGATCCGCCTGTCGCCCAATGGCGAATCGCAGGGCGTGGACGACAGCAACCCGATCGCGCTGTTCACTGCTGCGGCAAAGGCGCTCGACGAGATCGGTATCGCCTTTCTCGAACTGCGCGAACCCGGCCCGGACGGCACCTTCGGCCGCACCGACGTGCCCAAGGTCAGCCCGCAGATTCGCGAGGTCTTCTCCAAGCCGCTGGTGTTGAACTCGGACTATACCACGCTCGAGGAAGCGCAGACGGTACTCGACGCGGGCACGGCGGACGCGATTTCGTTCGGCCGCACCTTCCTCGCGAACCCCGATCTGCCCGAACGCCTGCGCACCGGCGCGCCGCTCAACCCCGGCAATCCGCGCACCTGGTATAGCCAGGGAGCAGAGGGCTATACCGACTACCCGACGCTGGAGCAGGTTGCGGCGGAATAATCAGTCGAGCGGGACGAACCGCAACGGCAACCCATCCTTCGGGCGCGGAATTGGCCAGGCTTGCCAGTCCGCGCCCGCATTGGGTTCGAGCTCGATGCGATACCGGCTGAGCAATTGCGCGACGAGGATGCGGATCTGCATCGTCGCGAAGTGCAGCCCCAGACACATATGCGCGCCCCCGCCGAACGGAACCCAGGCATATTTGTGCCGCGCCCGCACCTTGTCGGGCGTGAAGCGCATCGGATCGAAGGTGTAGGGATCGGGCCACAGTTCCGGCATCGTGTGGGTATAGGCGACGCTGACGCTGACCGTGCTGCCCGCCGGAATGTGATAGCCGCCGAAATCGAACGCCTTGACCGCCCGCCTGGGCAGCGACGGCACCGGCGGGATCAGCCGCAGCGCTTCCTTGAACGCCATGTCGGTCAATTCCAGCCGGTCGAGCTGGCCGTAGGGCAGGCCGCCGGTTTCGTTCAGCCCCAGCTCCGCGATCTCGGCGCGCAATTTCTCTTGCCATTCCGGGTTGCGCCCCAGCAGCATGATCAGGCTCGTCGCGGACGAGGTAATGGTGTCGTGCGCCGCCATCATCAGGAAATTCATGTGATCGGCGATCGCGTCAGCATCGAGCGGTTGTCCGTCATCGCCCGTCGCGCGGCAGAATTGCGAGAAGAAATCCTGCCCCGTGCCCGCCCGCCGCGCGGGAATTTCGCGCTTGAACAGGTCGATCAGATACTCACGCGCCTTCACCCCTTTTCGCATCTGCGATCCCGGCAGCGGGATGCGGATCGGGGTGATCGAAGCCTGCACTTCATCGACGAACGCCTGGTTGATCCGCGTCGCTTCTTCGCCGAGCGGCATCCCGAGAAAGCTCTCGGCGGCGAGATCGAGCGTCAATTCCTTGACCGCGTCGTAGAAATTCAGGCGTTGGTTGCCCCAATCCGCGACGGTGCGCGCAATACCGGCGTTCAGCGTCTCGGCATAATGGCGCATCGGTTCGGGCTTGAACGCGACCGCCATCACGCGGCGGTCGGCGCGGTGCTTGTCGAAATCCATCAGCATCAACCCCCGCGGGAACAGCAGGTTGAGCAGCGGGCCCCAGCCCTGTTCGGACGAAAAGACGCGGTCACGGTCGAACAGCACAAGTTCGTTGGCATCCGGCCCGATCAGGCTGACCGTGGGCCCGCCGAACGCGTTGTTGCGAAACACCGGGCCATAGGTGTCGATCATGCGCCGCCCGAAACCGACAGGGTCCTTCAGCATGCGGAAGGTGTTGCCGATGAAGGGCAGCCCGTTCTCGCCGGGGATGTCGGCGATCTCCGACGACTTCTGCGGTGGCAGCCAGTGCGGATTCGCTTTGTGGGTATGGGCGTAGGCCATGATCGCTCCCCTGCTTACTGACATTGGTATAAGTAAGCGGATGCGACAAAGGAAGGGGGCCTTGGCCCCCAGGCTCAAACCCTTAATTCACAACCTTTAACCCTGACCCCGTCGTGCCCGCCAATCGGCCGCGCTCTGGCCCCAGGCATCGACGCGGAAAGAGTCGAGCGGCGGCGGTAATTGCGTCGGCCCGCGATTGCTCGATCCGAGCCGCTCGGCCAGACGGATCGAGCGCAGATTGTCCGGCGCGATGGTGTGGATCACATCGTCCCATCCGAGTATGTCCACGGCATAATCGATCGCTGCCGTCGCGGCCTCGAACGCATAGCCCTTGCCCGCAAACTGCGGCGACACGCCCCAGCCGACTTCGGTGCCGGGCCACCCTTCCGGCTGCCACGGGCCGATCCGCCCGACCCACTGGCCCGTGTCCCGCTCGATCACCGAGAACATCGAGAAGCCGCGCGTCGTCCAGGCACCCGCGCGCAGTGAAAAATCACGCCAGGCGACCGCGCGCGACATCGCTCCGCCGAGATGCGTCATCGTTTCGGGATCGGCGGCAAAGGCGGCATAGCCTTCGAAATCCTGCGGCTCGGGCAGGCGCAGGATCAGCCGCGGGGTGAACAGGATCGGTGCGCCTGCCATCCGGCGGTTCAGCCGAAGCGCTGCTTCAGCGCCAGCATCGCCAGCGCCGCCTCGGCCGCGCCGCCGCCCTTGTCGAGCTGCTTGCTATCCGCGCGGACGATCGCCTGCGCTTCGTTCTCGGTGGTCAGGATGCCGTTGCCGATGCACAGGCCGTCCATCGTCAGCGCCATGATCCCGCGCGCGCTTTCGCCCGCGACGACTTCGAAATGATAGGTTTCGCCGCGGATCACTACGCCGAGCGCGACAAAGGCGTCATACGCCCCGCTATCCGCCGCCAGCGCGATCGCACCTGGCACTTCGAGGGCCCCCGGCACGGTGATCGTCTCGTGGGTATGCCCTGCGGCTTCGATCGCCGCGCGCGCGCCCTCCAGCAGCATGTCGTTGAGATGTTCGTAGAAACGCGCTTCGACGATGAGGATTTTGGCCATCGTAAGACTTTCCGTTCGCCCTGAGCCTGTCGAAGGGCCGATTGAAGGGCAGAGTTAGAAGAAGAGGTGCTTCGACACGCTCAGCACGAACGGGGGGTGTAGCATTACTCCCCGCCGGTCCCCGGAATCGCGCGCTCGTCGACGATCGACAGGCCATAGCCCTCAAGCCCGACCAGCGCATGATGGGTGTTGGTCAGCAAGACCATCTCCTCGACGCCAAGCTCGGCCAGGATTTGCGCGCCGACACCGTAATCGCGCAGTTCCTCGACTTCGGGCGCGCCCGCGCCCTTGCCCTCGCCGCGCAGCTTCATGAAGCGCGTTACCGAATCCTTCATCGGGCGGTTGATCACGACGATCACGCCCGCGCCCTCCTCGGCGATTAATTCCATCGAGCGCGACAAAAGACCCGATCGCTCCGACACTTCGCCGAACATGTCGACGAAATAGGATGCGGTGTGCATCCGCACCAGCGTCGGCTTGGCCGGGTCGATCTTGCCTTTCACCAGCGCAATCGTTTCCTCGCCGGTCGCCTTGTTGAAGAAGGTCATCGCCTTCCACTGCCCGCCCCAGCGCGAGTTCGAACGCCATTTCGGCGCGCTTCTCGACCAGATGATCGTGGCGACGGCGATAGGCGATCAGGTCGCGGATCGTGCCGATCTTGAGATTGTGCAGCTGCGCGAAGGAGACGAGATCGTCGAGCCGGCTCATCGTGCCATCCTCGTTCATGATCTCGCAGATCACGCCCGACGGGTTCAGCCCGGCCAGCCGCGCCACATCGACGGCCGCCTCGGTATGCCCGGCCCGCACCAGCACCCCGCCATCGCGCGCGACCAGCGGGAAGACATGGCCCGGCGTGACGATCTCGTCCTTGCCCTTCGATGAATCGATCGCGACCGCGATGGTGCGTGCGCGGTCGGCCGCGGAAATGCCGGTGGTGACGCCGTCGCGCGCCTCGATCGAGGTGGTGAAGGCGGTTTCGTGCCGCGTGCCGTTGTTGCGGCTCATCAGCCCCAGGCCGAGTTCGTCGACGCGGCGCTTGGTCATGGCGAGGCAGATCAGGCCGCGGCCATGCTTGGCCATGAAATTGATCTTTTCCGGTGTCGCCATCTGCGCCGGGATGACCAGATCGCCTTCATTCTCCCGGTCCTCGTCATCGACCAGAATGAACATGCGGCCGTTCTTGGCCTCGTCGATCAGATCTTCGGGCGACGACAGGAAACCGTGGCGCAGCCGTGCAAGTTCGGGGCGCGCAACTTCAGGCTTTTGCACGATAATGCTCCATGCGTTTCAAATAGCGGGCGAGGACGTCGATTTCGATATTGACCGTGTCGCCCACGGCAAGCGCGCCGATGGTCGTCGCGCCCTGAGTGTGCGGGATGACGTTGACCGAAAAATGCGACGTGTCGCCATGGTCGGCCACGGCATTGACCGTCAGCGAAACGCCATCGACCGTGACCGATCCCTTGGGCGCAATAAAGGGCGCCAAGTCGGACGGCACGGATATGCCGATCTTGCGCGAATCGCCTTCGGGGCAGACGCCGACGACCGTGCCGATCCCGTCGACATGACCCGTCACGATATGCCCGCCCAATTCCTCGCCCAGCTTCAGCGCGCGTTCCAGGTTGAGCCGGCGGCCCGCGGTCCATTGCTCGGCCGGGGTTCGCGACACGGTTTCGCCCGAGACATCGACCGCGAACCAGCCCGGCCCCTTGTTGATGACGGTCAGGCACACGCCAGAGCACGCGATCGACGCGCCCAGATCGACGCTCGCCATGTCATAAGCCGTTGTGATGAACGCGCGCAGGTCGCCGCGCGCTTCGATCCGGTCGATCTGGCCGACGTCGGTGATGATGCCTGTAAACATGCGTTCTGGCCTACTCCCTGACGCGCTCGTAAACCTGCAGCCGGTCGCTGCCAAGGGTGCGTTCGTCGCTGATTTGCCAGTGGCCATGCGCCTCTGTCAGATTGGTGAGCCCGATGTCGGGCAGGGTGCGCCCACCACCGATCAGGATCGGTGCGCGGTACAGCAGCAGGCGATCGACCAGATCGGCGGCGAGGAAGGCAGCGGCAGTCGTCGCGCCCCCTTCGACCAGCAGATGATCGACGCCGTCGAGCGTGGCGATGTCGTGCGGGCTGGCGATCCGCTCCCAACCGTCCGCATCGGTCTGCGACAGGACGATGCGGCGTGGTGATTGCGACTCGAGCCCGGCCAGCCGTACGTCGAGCGTCGGATTGTCCGCCTCGATCGTGCCGCGCCCGACCAGGATCGCTTCATGCCGCGCGCGTTCGAGGTGCGCGTGCGCGCGCGATTCGGGGCCGGTGATCCATTTGCTGATGCCCGATCCGAGCGCCGTCGCGCCATCGAGCGAAAGCGCGAGTTTCAGCGTTACGTGCGGCCGCGCGCGCTCGCGCCGCATGAGGAACCCCGCCATCGACGATCGCGCTTCGTCCGCAAGCAGCCCGACATCGACCGCAATCCCCGCCGCGCGCAGTCGCGCAATGCCGCTGCCATTGGTGCGGGGATCGGGGTCGCCCAGCGCGATGACGACGCGCGCGACGTTCGCCAGTTGCAGCAAATCGCTGCACGCAGGACCGCGCACCGAGACATGCGCGCAGGGTTCCAAGGTCGTATAGACAGTCGCGCCGCGCGACTTTGCGCCAGCCTCGCCCAGCGCCATCGCCTCGGCATGGGGTCGTCCGCCCGGCTGAGTCCAGCCGCGCCCGACGACGCGCCCCCCGCTGCCGCATCGCTCACGATCACGCAGCCGACATTGGGATTGGGCGCGGCACGCCCGCGCCCGCGACTGCCTAGCGCCAGTGCGGCGGCCATCCAGCGTGCGTCGTCCACGCTTAAATCCCGTAGGATTTCAGCGTATCGTCGAGTTTCTTCAGCTGCGCCTTGCGTTCGTCCTGCAGCCGCTTCAACTCCTTCTCGCGCCGCGTTTGCTCGACCCCGTCGATCTTCTGCTGCGCGACGATTTCGGCAATCGTCCGGTCGGCGCGCCATTGCTGCACATAGATGATGTCGCGGTGATAGGCGGGCTTGGGCATCCGCGACACGTCGAGCGTGCCCAGGATCATCGTGTAGGTGAGAACGAGCGACAGCGCCATGAAGCCGAGCTGATGCGGCCGCCGGGTGACGAGATAGGTCCGCAGATCGCGCCACGCGCGGATCGGAGAGAAAGACTGCCGAAGGTTCATGGCGTGAAAGATAGGCGCGGCGGGCGTGCGATGCCACCCCCGCCGCGCCCGCGGTTCATGACTCGTCCAGCACGAAGCGGACCGCCATCGTGTGCCATGCCTCGATCGCAACGCCGTCCTTGGTACCGGGCTTGAAGCGCCATTTGGCGAGCGCCTGTTTGCGCGTCGCCTCGAAGAAGGACGGGCTGGCGGCGCTGACCTGCTCCACCGCCTTCACCCGGCCGTCGGTGCCGATCAGCACGCGCACCACGACGCGGCCTTCGCGTTCGCCCAGCCGCATGTCGCTCGGATAAGCGGGCTGGAAAGAGTCCATGTAGCGCGAGTCGAGCGTCGGATCGCGCAATACCGGTGTGTGCGGCGGGATGACGGTTCCGGTCTCGCCCCCGGTGCCGGCGGTCAGCGTGTTCGTTGGGGGCAATTCGACCAGCGGGCCGGTTTCTGCGCCAGCCGCTGGCGTTACGGTCGGCTTGGTCATGTCGATCGGATCGCGCTGCTGGGTCGGGATGGGTTTGGTGTCCTTGATCCGGGGCTGCGGCTTAGGCTTCTCGATGGGCGGCGGATCTTCGGGAAGCGAAATGTTGACGCCTGTCAGCACCGTTTCGATATGCCGCGCGAGGTTGGGCGTCGCGAGCGTCAGGCCGAAAACGATGACGCCACACATGGCAAGCGACAGCGTGACACCGGCCGGATCGAGCCCGCGCCGGTGGGAATACCGATCTGCATACATCGTCCATCTCCATCTCTGTCGCCCGATCGTGCGCCGGGCGTGAGAAAGATGTTACATCATTACATTATCTGCGCAAGAGACAAAGTATCATGCCAAAAAAGGCTAAGCAGACAGGCGCGAAATGGCGCGTGTCCGCCCGATCAGCGGCAGTAAAGTCTTCATGTCGGGGCCATGATCGTGCGCGGTCAGCGCACGGCGCAGTGGCAGGAACAGCGCCTTGCCGCTGCGCCCGGTCTCGGCCTTAAGCGCGGCAGTCAGCGCGTGCCACGGGTCGCCGTCCCACGGAATGATGCTGGCGATGCGCGCGGCGGTGGCGAGGAAATCGGCGTCTGCCGGATCGCGCTCGGCCGCGATTGGGCCTTCGATCACTTTCCACCACTCCGCCGAATTGGCCACGGTCGCCAGGTTGGGCCGCACCGCCGCCCATTCCGCAGTCCCCATGCCATCGGGCAAGCGCGCCGCAACCGCGTCGTAATCGAGCTGGTGGACGATCTTGGCGTTCAACGTGGCCAGTTCCGCCTCGTCGAACCGCGCCGGCGCGCGCCCGAACACCGCGAAATCGAAGCTCTCGATCAGCGCGGCGGGTTCCACCAGCGGTTCGACCGGCAAGCTCGTCCCGATCCGCGCGAGCAACGCCCGCACCGCCGCCGGTTCGATCCCGATCTCACGGAAATGCGCGACGCCGAGCGACCCCAGCCGCTTCGACAATTTGCCCTCGGTCCCGACCAGCAACGCTTCATGCGCAAAGGCGGGCGGCGTGGCGCCCATCGCGTCGAACATCTGTAATTGCAGCGCGGTGTTCGACACATGGTCCTCGCCGCGCACGACATGGGTGATGCCCATCTCCATATCGTCGATCGCCGACGGGAGCATGTAGAGCCACGATCCATCGGCGCGGCGGATGACCGGGTCGCTCATCGTGGCGGGATCGAGCTTCTGGGGCCCGCGAATCAAATCGTCCCATACAATCGGTGCGCCATGATCGAGCTTGAAGCGCCAGTGCGGCAGCACGCCGTCCGCCTCCAACGCCGCGCGATCGGCGTCGCTGAGCGTCAGCGCGGCGCGGTCATAGATCGGCGGAAGCCCGCGCCCCGCCGCGATCTTGCGCTTCAGGTCGAGCTCCTGCCCGGTCTCATAGGCGGGATAGATCCGCCCCGCGTCACGGAGTTGCTGGAAACGCGCTTCGTACAGCGCAAAACGCGCCGATTGCCGCTCCTCGCCATCGGGTACCAACCCGAGCCAGCCAAGATCAGCGCGAATCCCCTCGACGAAACGCTCTTCGCTGCGCGCGGCATCGGTATCGTCGATCCGCAGCCAGAACTCCCCGCCTTGCTTGCGCGCCCACAGCCAGCAATGCAGCGCGGTGCGGATGTTCCCGACATGCAACATGCCGGTGGGCGAGGGAGCGAAACGGGTGCGGATGGTCATCGGATTGCTCTAGGCAGCACGCCCGAACGCGGCAATGCCCCTTTACCGCTTGCAAAGCGCGCGCCTAAAGGGCGCAACGACTGCGGGGAGCGACACGCATGAAACTGATGACCGGCAATTCCAATCTGCCGCTGGCGCGCGATGTCGCGGCGTATCTTGAGCTGCCACTCACCGACGCGCTCGTCCGGCGCTTTGCGGACGAGGAGATTTTCGTCGAGATTCAGGAAAATGTCCGCGGCGAGGATGTGTTCGTGCTGCAATCGACCGGCTATCCGGCGAACGACAATCTGATGGAATTGCTGATCTGCATCGATGCGCTGAAACGCGCTTCGGCCAAGCGCATCACCGCCGTCATCCCCTATTTCGGCTATGCCCGGCAGGACCGTAAACCTGGGCCGCGTACACCGATCTCGGCCAAGCTCGTCGCCAATCTGATTACCGTCGCGGGGGCGGATCGCGTGCTCTCGGTCGATCTCCACGCCGGTCAGATCCAGGGCTTCTTCGACATCCCGACCGACAATCTGTTCGCCGCGCCGGTTATCGCAGCGGATATCCAGACGCGCTACAGCCGCCACAATCTGATGGTCGTCTCGCCCGACGTCGGCGGCGTGGTGCGCGCGCGCGCGCTCGCCAAGCGACTCGACAATGCCCCGCTCGCGATCGTCGACAAGCGCCGCGAGCGCGCCGGCGAATCCGAAGTGATGAACATCATCGGCGAGGTCGAGGGGCGTTTCTGCATCCTGATCGACGATATCGTCGATTCGGGCGGCACGCTGTGCAACGCCGCAGCCGCCTTGAAGGAAGCGGGTGCGGCGGGTGTCGCGGCCTATATCACCCACGGCGTGCTCTCGGGCGGCGCCGTCGCGCGCGTCGAGGGTTCGGTGCTCGAGGAATTGGTGATCACCGATTCGATCGGCAGCCACGAGGTTGTCGCCGCGGCCAAGAAGATCCGCCACCTGACCATCGCCCCACTGCTCGCCGAGGCGATCCGCCGGATTGCGGATGAAAGCTCGGTGTCGTCGCTGTTCGACTAGCGTCCGGGTCGCGCAACCTCCGTAAGCGGCTGCCAGACCGTGATGCGTTGCGTAGCCCCGTCAATATAACCGAAATTCATCTGCGTTGTGCCAACGATGCGGTAGGCGTGGCGGTGGTGCGTTAGATAGGTCGCAACCCGCGTCCTGCCGAAGCGCGGGTCGATCGGCGCGATGATCCAAGCGCTGCGCTGTTCGGCCGGGGTCATCGAATCCCAGATCGCATCTGCAATCTCTGCCGAATGTTCGAACATCGGGAAAACCCAGGGCAGGAAAGGGGCCCGATCGTTCAGCAGCAGTGCGGTTGATGCACTGCTGCCGGTCAGATCAAGCACCGGCGTGTCTGCACCAAGCTGCCCACGATCGGCAATGCGCCGTAGATCGGCGACGTACCGCGCGGTCTGGGAATCGACCAGCAGCGTATCGCTGGTGAAGGGCAGCGCAATCCGCTCGGTCTGGCGATAGACGGGTTCGGGCAACCCCCAGGTAAGCGCGGCCGACAGACATATCGCGAACAGGACATAGGCTGCGCCCATCGTTTCAACGGCACGCGCGATTCGCGCAGAAAAGAAGGCGCGCCCCGCCAGGACCAGCGCAAACAAGGGGCCGTAAAGCCACATTGAAATCTGCACGAGAATCGGGTTCGCGCTGCCATATGCGGACATGAACGGAATAGCGATCAGGATGCCGAGGAGCCCGATAAAGGCCGGAGCGGGCTTGTCGCGGTTTTGGCTGAACGCAAAGGCCATCGTGGCGAAGGTCACGGCAAGCATCGGCATGCCGACATAAAGAAACGGCGTGGCGTGATGCGCGGCCCGGTAAGCGATACGCGCCGCCATGAAGGCAAGGGTCACCCCAAGCCACAGGCCCGTAATCCAGCGCGCGACGACGGGCGCCGTGGCTCCGCCGCGCCGCAGTCGCATCGATACCAGCATGGCGACAGGGGCAGCGAAACTGACCATTAGTACGGCCGGGCTGGCGGCGAGTTCTCCAAGCGTGCGGCCCGGCAGTTCCAGCGGGCCGTTATTGAAATGGAGAACGGTGAGCGTTTGATCCACCATTTCGAGGTATCGCCCTAGGCCCACCGTAATGTGCAGGATCAAGATCAGCGGCAGCACGCAGGTCGTGCCGACAATTATGACACGGCCCATCACCGTCCGGAGGCTGGTCCACCGCCGTGACAATCCCAGCAACAGCGCGACGCCGATCGCGAACAGCATCGCCGAAGGCGGTTTGGCGAAAAACGAAAAGCATCCGCCAAGGCCAACGGCTACCGAGGCGATCCAGTCGGAGCGATACTGCCGATCGCGATCGTTCGAAAGCCAGGACAGCGCACCGGCCAGCAAGACGCACCCGCTTATCGACAGCAACGCGTTATACGCGGGTGTCGGGATCCACATGACGTGCTCAGTCAGACTGAACAGTCCGCCAAGCAGCACTAAGGGCGGGTTGGCATCATTAGGCAGATAGGGCTTGCAGTATCGCTTCACGGCATAGCCGAGCAGTGCCCCCGAGCAGGTCAGCAACACAAGTCCGGTCACCCGCAGGGCGACGATCGATTGGCCAAGACCCAGGAACAACAAATGAAAGGGGAAACCGAAAGCGTGCAGGTTCGACTTGAATCGCGTCGGATCGACGATCAGCGCCAAATAATAGGATTCGTCCAGCCCGCTAAAGCCGCGATTGATTGACGCAAGGAGTATCAGCGCCGTGAGGAAGGCTATGCCCCAGGTCGCCGCGCTCGCCCACCCGGTGGCGCGAACATGCCGATTGGTCTCAGCTTTCGACATTGTGCCACCCATGTCGCCCCCCTTTTTCGTAGGCTGTGGCTGACAGCGGTGGATAGATCAAGCCGTCTCTGGCGAGACCGTCATCGGACGTGTTGTCGCTGCCCCGAAAGCAGCGAACCTAGCGTCTCGGTCCCGGTCCACATCGCGGCCGCCCAGCCACATCGAGTCGCGGCATCGACATTGGCGATCGTGTCATCGATGAAGAACAGGTCCTTCGAACGGAAACCGGTGCGTGCTTCGATCGTCTGGCAAAAGCCGGGATCGGGCTTCGAATACCCCAGTGCGGCGGTGTAATGCAGGCCGTCAGACGCTCGGGAGAAGCCGAGATCCTCCCAGAGATAGCGCGCGCGTTCACGTTCCTGAACGGTGGCGAGATGGATTTGCGTTCCGCCCGCGCGCAATTCGGCAAGTTCAGCGAGCAGAACGCTATCGACATGCGCGTCATTACTGAACCAATAGTCGATCAACGTCCGGTACGGCAAAAGGGGCGCGAAATCCGCCAGCACCGGCTCGAGCCGTTCGCGCAGCGCAGCGCGAACGTGGACCACATCGTCCCAATGCGGTTCGAAAAACGCACTTTGCAATGTCGCGGCGGATACGCCCAAATCGCGCTCTAGGTTGGCGCTCCAGCCGCCGGGGTCCGGGCGGACGAGCAAGACGCCGTCGATATCGACCATAATCGCTTTGATCGGCATCGACCGAATGCAAACCCTAAACCCGCTCGACCACACGCCCCGACCCGTCCTGCGCGCCTGCCGCGCGGACGCCGGCCATCTCGCGGCGCTTCAACTCCGCCTTCAGCACCTCGGGCTTGGGCGCATAGATAAAACCGAAGCTGACCGTGCCGTGCTTGGTACCGACGACATGGTGCAGCCGGTGCGCCTGGACGATGCGCTTCATGTAGCTCCAGCGCGGGACGTACCCGCTTTCCACCCGGCGGTGGACGATCACGTCGTGAAACCCGAGGTAGATCGCGCCATAGCCCGCGATCCCGGCGCCGATCCACGTCGCCCAATCGCCGGTCGTGCCGCTCGTCCCCAAAATCAGCAGCACGATCGAGGGCAGCGCAAAGATCACGAAATACCAGTCGTTCAGCTCCCAGAAGCCGGTGCGCGGGCGGTGGTGGCTTTCGTGGAGGAACCAGCCGGGGCCATGCATCACCCAGCGGTGGACGACATAGGCGAACACTTCCATGCCCGCGATCGTCGCGAAAAAGGTCAGGAGGCCGGTTGTCCAGGACATGGCCCCGATATAGCATCGCGGACACGATATGCGACCCTTCTTCGCCCTTTTTGCGTGCGCCGCACTCGCCGCCTGCTCGACCCCCGAAACGCTCACCCGCTCCGGGCTGGTCAGCGGCGGAATCCCCAAGCCGATCGCCGCGTGCATGGCGGGGCGCATGGTCGATCGCCTGTCGATCCTGCAATTGCGCCGCCTGTCGGGCCTCGCCAAGGCCGACCAGTCGCGCACCCTCGATCAGTTCCTGTACCGCGTCCGATCGCTGCGCGACCCGGAGATCATCGCCGTAACCGGCTCGTCGGCGGCGCTGTGCGCCACGGGGATCGCACGCTGAGGGGGTGGATTCGCAGTTCGCGCTGTGCTTAAGGCCAGCGCATTCCCCTCTCTGGCAAAGGCCCCGCCCCATGAACATCCATGAATATCAGGCGAAGGAAGTGCTGGCGAAGTTCGGCGTTCCGGTCCCCGCAGGCTTTGCGGCGCTGACCGTCGAGGAAGCCGTTGCCGCCGCCGCAAAGCTGCCCGGACCGCTCTATGTGGTGAAGGCGCAGATCCACGCCGGCGGGCGCGGCAAGGGCAAGTTCAAGGAACTCGGCCCCGATGCGAAGGGCGGCGTCCGCCTCGCCAAGAGCGCCGACGAAGTCCGCGCGGCGGCGACCGATATGCTCGGCAATACGCTGGTGACGGTGCAGACCGGCGAGCATGGCAAGCAGGTCAACCGCCTCTACGTCACCGACGGCGTCGACATCGCCAAGGAGTTCTACCTGGCGCTGCTGGTCAATCGCGCCACCGGTCGCGTGTCGATGGTTGCCTCGACCGAAGGCGGCATGGACATCGAAACCGTCGCGCATGACACGCCCGAGAAGATCCACAGCATCGACATCGATGCCGCCACCGGCTTCATGCCGCACCACGGCCGCGCCGTTGCCGCCGCTCTCGAACTGACCGGCGATCTCGCCAAGCAGGCGGCGAACGTCGCATCGAAGCTGTACGACGCCTTCCTCGGCACCGATGCCGAGCAGATCGAGATCAACCCGCTCGCCGTCACCGCCGATGGCAAGCTGATGGTGCTCGACGCCAAGGTTGGCTTCGACGGCAACGCCATGTTCCGCCACAAGGATCTGATGGAGCTGCGCGACGAGACCGAGGAGGACCCGGCCGAGCTCGAAGCGTCGAAGTACGACCTCGCTTATATCAAGCTCGACGGCGACATCGGCTGCATGGTCAATGGCGCTGGCCTTGCGATGGCGACGATGGACATCATCAAGCTGAACGGCATGTTCCCGGCGAACTTCCTCGACGTCGGCGGTGGCGCTTCGAAGGAGAAGGTGACGGCAGCGTTCAAAATCATCCTCGCCGATCCGAACGTGAAGGGCATCCTCGTCAACATCTTTGGCGGCATCATGAAGTGCGACATCATCGCCGAGGGCATCGTCGCCGCGGCGAAGGAAGTGAATTTGAGCGTACCGCTTGTCGTTCGGCTCGAGGGTACCAATGTCCAGCAGGGCAAGGATATCCTGGCCAATTCCGGCCTCGCGATCGTTCCAGCGAACGATTTGGGCGATGCCGCGAAGAAGATCGTCGCCGAGGTAAAGGCGGCCGCTTGAGCGCTTTCCTCCCCAGGAGCGCGACAGGACGAACGGAGAGTTTGCAATGAAGGTAATGGTCCCCGTCAAGCGCGTGCTTGACTATAACGTAAAGCCCCGCGTGAAGGCGGATGGGACGGGGGTCGATCTGGCCAACGTCAAGATGAGCATGAACCCGTTCGACGAGATCGCGGTCGAAGAAGCGATCCGTTTGAAGGACAAGGGCGTCACCGAGATCGTCGTCGTCTCGATCGGCGAGCAGAAGGCGCAGGAAACGCTCCGCACCGCGCTCGCGATGGGTGCCGACCGCGCGATCCTCGTCGTCAGCGAGGACAAGGTCGAGCCGCTCGGCGTCGCCAAGCTGCTTAAGGCGATCGTCGCGGAGGAAAATCCCGACCTGATCATCCTAGGCAAGCAGGCGATCGACGACGACAACAACCAGACCGGGCAGATGCTCGCCGGGTTGATGGGCGTCGGCCAGGCGACGTTCGCTTCCAAGGTAGACCTCGCCGCCGATAGCGTCACCGTGACGCGCGAAGTCGATGGCGGGGCGGAGACCGAAACGCTCAAGCTGCCCGCGATCATCACGGTCGATTTGCGCCTCAACGAACCGCGCTATGCCTCGCTGCCCAACATCATGAAGGCGAAGTCGAAGCCGCTCGCGCAAAAGACGCCTGCCGATTACGGCGTCGATGTCGCGCCGCGTCTGACCACGCTGAAAGTGGTCGAGCCGGCCAAACGCTCGGCGGGCGTGAAGGTCGCCGATGTCGATGAACTGGTTGCGAAGCTGAAGGCAATGGGAGTCGCGAAGTGAAGACGCTCGTTTGGGTCGAACATGACGGTGCCACCGTCAAGGATGCCACGCTCGCCGTGGTCACCGCCGCTTCGCAACTGGGCGAAGTGCATTTGCTCGTCGCCGGGCAAGGCGTGGCCGGCGTTGCCGCCGAAGCCGCCAAGATTGCGGGCGTCGGCAAGGTGCATGTCGCCGATGACGCGGCCTATGCGCACGCGCTGGCCGAGAATGTCGCGCCGCTGATCGCCGGCCTGATGGCCGATCACGACGCGTTCCTCGCGCCCGCCACCACCAACGGCAAGAACATCGCGCCGCGCGTCGCTGCCTTGCTCGACGTGATGCAGATTTCGGACATCCTCTCGGTCGAGAGCGAAGACACGTTCACGCGGCCGATCTATGCCGGCAACGCAATCGCCACGGTCCAGACCAAGGACGCCAAGAAGGTCATCACCGTGCGCGGCACTGCCTTCGCCAAGGCGGCGACCGAGGGTGGGTCGGGCACGATCGAGGCCGTCGCCACGACCGGCGACGCGGGTCTGTCGACCTATGTCGGCTCGGAAATCGCCAAGTCGGAACGGCCCGAGCTGACCTCGGCCAAGATCATCGTCTCGGGCGGCCGCGCGCTCGGCTCGGACGAGCAGTTCCACGCGATCATCGATCCGCTCGCCGATAAGCTCGGCGCAGGCGTCGGCGCGTCGCGCGCCGCGGTCGATGCGGGCTATGCCCCGAACGACTATCAGGTCGGCCAGACCGGCAAGATCGTCGCCCCCGAAGTCTATGTCGCGGTCGGCATTTCGGGCGCGATCCAGCATCTCGCGGGCATGAAGGACAGCAAGACGATCATCGCGATCAACAAGGACGAAGACGCGCCGATCTTCCAGGTCGCGGACCTTGGGTTGGTGGGTGATCTGTTCAAGCTGGTACCGGAGCTGACGGAGAAGCTATGACGACGCGAGGCGCGTAGCGAATGCTACCCGCCGCTGCGACGCGCAAAGCGCCGTCGCACGCGTCGGCACGGCCGGCGGCGCTCCAGCGCCGACCGACGACGCGGGATTTATTCCCGCGTCGGGCCGATGCGGATGATATCCCCCCGGCAACCCCCGCTCGACTGGTGCGTTTCCCTCCCGAAGGAATGCACCATGACGCCGCAACCCAACAAACCCGCCGGCGATTTCGATAAAGACGGCAAGGCGCGCCCGGCGGCAGACCGCCAGGCGGTCAAGAACCAGTCGACCGTCACCCCGGAAGACTATCCCGATCCCGCCGCGGGCGAGACCGCAAAACGCGGTCCTGACGCCGCGTCCTAAAACCCGCCGAGAAAGCTCGCGACGTTCGCGCCCAGCGCATCGACGGCATAGCCGCCCTCCATCGCCACCACGGTCGGCCAGCCGGACGCGGCGATATCCGCCGCCAGCACCGCGTAATCCGCGGTCGTCAGTTTGAAGTGCGAGATCGGATCGCCCTCCCACGTATCCACCCCCAGGCTGACGATCAGCAGGTCTGGCGCGAACCGCGTGATCGCCTCCAGCGCCGCCCCCTGCGCGCGCCGGAACGGCTCCAACCCCGCCCCCTGCGGCAAGGGCAGGTTCAGCGTGGTACCCAGCCCGGCCCCTTCGCCCATTTCATCGGCATGGCCCCAGTAAAACGGGTAGTCCGTCGCCGGATCGGCATGGATGCTGGCGTAGAACACGTCACCGCGCTCCCAGAAGATATCCTGCGTGCCGTTCCCATGGTGATAGTCGATATCGAGGATCGCGGCGCGCGCGCGCCCCGCGTCGATCGCCGCCTGCGCCGCAATCGCGGCAGTATTGAGATAGCAATAGCCGCCAAGATAATCCGCCCCCGCATGGTGCCCCGGCGGGCGACACAAAGCGAAGGCCGAACGATCGCCGCCCAGCACCGCATGCGTCGCCGCCAGCACGCTTTGCGCGCTCCAATAGGCCGCGTCCCACGTCGCCGCCGTCAGCGGGGTCGAGGCATCGAAGCTGTACTGGCCGATCATCGCATCAATCCGCTCCAGTCGCAGCGGCCGCCGCCCGACCACTGGCCAGACATAGCCCATCACGTCCCCCGGCCGCCCCGCCGCGGCCCAGCGCGCGGGGGCCTCTTGCAGGAAGGCGAGATAGTCGGCGCTGTGCACGGCCCCGATCGCCGCCATGCCCCGGTCGCTCGGCTCCTCCGCCCCGCCGATCGCGCGCAGCACCGTTTCGGCGCGGGCAGGTGTCTCTGCATGGGCGGCAAACCCGCCATTGTGCAGCTCGGTCGCGGGGGCGTGGGCCAGTTGACGGCTCGAGAAAAATTTCCGCATCACACCCCCGGGACCGGCCGCCGCCGCGGCGCAAAGCGCAGCACGAGATAGCCGGCCAGACCCGACAGGATCGATCCGCCCAGCACGCCGATCTTCACCTGATCGACCAGCGTTTCCTCCCCCGGAAAGGCGAGCCCACCGATAAACAGGCTCATTGTGAAGCCGATCCCGGCAAGCAGCGCGACGCCATAGATCTGCAGCCAGCTCGCCCCGCCCGGCCGTCGCGCGAAGCCCAAACGCTCGGCCAGCGCAATGCTGCCGAGAATGCCGACCTGCTTGCCCAAAAACAGTCCGAGCGTAATGCCCAGGACCAACGGCTCGGCCAGCGACGCGAGACTCGTCCCCGCCAGCGACACGCCGGCATTGGCAAAGCCGAACAGCGGCACGATCAGGAATGCGACATAGGGATGCAGCGCATGCTCCAGCCGATGCAGCGGCGACTCGACCGAATCCGGCGCGCCGGGGGATTTGGCGATCGGGATCATGAAGGCGGCAACGACGCCCGCGATCGTCGCATGGACGCCCGATAGCAGCACGAGCAGCCACAACACGGCAAACCCGGCGAGATACGGTCCGAGGTGCTTCACCCCGCCGCGGTTGAGGCCGTACAGAATCGCGACGACCACCCCCGCGCCGAGCAGCGCGACGAGATCGAGATGGTCGGTATAGGCGACCGCGATGATCGCCACCGCGCCCATGTCATCGACGATCGCCACTGTCGTCAGGAACAGCTTCAGCGCGGGCGGCGCGCGCGACCCGAGCAGTGCGAGCACGCCGATCGCAAAGGCGATGTCGGTCGCCGCCGGAATCGCCCAGCCGCGCACCACGGCCGGATTGCCGCCCGCCACCGCGAGGTAGATCAGCGCGGGCACGATCATCCCCGCCGCCGCCGCGATGAACGGCAAGCGTCGCCGGTCCCAGCTCGCCAGCCGTCCATCGACGAACTCGCGCTTGATCTCCAGCCCGACGAGCAGGAAGAAAATCGCCATCAGCCCGTCGTTGATCCACAAATGGATCGTCATCGGGCCGAGTTGCTTCAGCAGCACCGGGCCGGTCGCCAGATGCAGGAAGTGAAAGTATTTCTCGGCGATCGATGAATTGGCCGCGACCATCGCCAGCACCGCTGCCGCGATCAGCACGATTCCGCCCGACGCCTCGTTGACGAGGAAGCCGCGCAGCGTCGACCGCGTGCGGCGGACGATCACCCGTGGCACTTGGCTCAGCGCGACGATCGGCGCCGCGGGCGTGGTGGGCGGCGGCGTATCGCTCATCCGGTTGCCAGCGCCTCGGCGATCAGCTTGCGCGTATTGTCGATGCCATAGAGCGCGATGAAGCTGCCCATCCGCGGCCCCTGCGTCGAGCCCAGCAGCGTTTCGTACAGCGCGCCGAACCAGGCACGCAACGGATCGAACCCGCCTTCGTTGCCGATTGCGTAAACGATGTTCTGCAAATCCACTGCGCTGGCATCGGCGGGCGCGGCGGCCAGCTCGCGGTCGAGCCGTTCGAGCGCGGGAATCTCGATCCCCTCGGGCTTGCGCCGCTGGAGCGTCGGCGCGACATAATCGCGGTTGTAGGCCAGCGCATGGTCGATCAGCGCGTCGAGCTCGGGGCTCACCGCGCCGCCTTCGATATAATTGCTGAGGTAGCCGCGCATCTGCTCAGCCGTCGCACTCGCGCCGAGCACGCCCGCCAGATTGAGCAGCAGCCCAAACGTCACTGGCGGCACCTCGGCGGGCACCGCCCCGTTATGGATATGGTGGACCGGATTGCCCAGCTTCTGCTCGACCGGCAGCGTCGGATAGGTGCCGCGGAATTGGAAATACTCATCCACTGCGCGCGGGATGACGCCGATGTGCAGCTGCTTGGCCTTTTTCGGCTCGCGATAGGCGAAGAACGCCAGGCTCTCCTGCGTCCCGTAATCGAGCCATTGCTCCAGCGTCAGGCCATTGCCCTTCGACTTGGAAATCTTCTCGCCCTTTTCATCGAGGAACATCTCATAGACGAGGCCCTCGGGCGGGCGTCCCCCCAGCACGCGCGCGATCTTGCCCGACTGGATGCCGCTGTCGATCAAATCCTTGCCATACATTTCATAATCCACGCCGAGCGCGACCCAGCGCATCGCCCAATCGACCTTCCACTGCAGCTTGGCCTGCCCGCCGAGCACCGATTGCTCCAGCACCTCGCCATCGCTGTCGGTGAAGCGGATCGTGCCCGCCTCCGCATCCACCACCTCGACCGGCACCTGCAGCACCACGCCGGTCTTCGGACTGATCGGCAGGATGGGGGAATAAGTCGCCGCGCGCTCCTTGCGCAGCGTCGGCAACATCACGCCCATGATCGCGTCGTAATGGCGCAGCACGCCCTTCAACGCGTCATCGAACACGCCGCCTTCGTACTGCGAGGCGGAAGAGATGAACTCATATTCGAAGCCGAAGCGATCGAGAAAGTCGCGCAGCATCGCATTGTTGTGCGCGGCAAAGCTCTCGAACTTCCCGAACGGATCGGGAATGCGGGAGAGCGGCTTGCCGAGATGTTCGGTCAGCATCGCTTGGTTGGGCACATTGTCCGGCACCTTGCGCAGCCCATCCATATCGTCGCTGAACTCGATCAACCGCGTCGGCGCATCGGACAGCATCTGGAATGCATGACGCACCATCGTCGTACGCAGCACTTCGTTGAACGTGCCGATATGCGGCAGGCCCGACGGGCCATAGCCTGTCTCGAAGATGATCGGCGCGGGCTGTCCGTTCTTGGCGGGTTTGCCGTCGGGATAGCGCTTCAGCAGCTTGCGCGCCTCCTCATACGGCCAGGCCTTGGATGCGAGAGCGGCGGTGCGGAATTCGGTGGTCATGCCGCTTGCCTAGCGTCACGCATCCGCTTCGTCACCCAAAAGGCGACGGTATCGCGCGCGAAACAATGCCCGGCACGAAGGCCGTTGACACACCGACTACAACTGTAGTCAATGCGGTCGATCGAACGAGGGAGCCGTTAAATGCGTCGGATTACACGGATTGTCCAATCTCTGCTGCTGGTCGGCAGCGCCTGGACCGCGGGCGCGGCGGCAGCCCGCACCGATGCCGCAGCAAAACCGCCCGCGGCAGGCGAGATCAGATTGTTTCAATCGCCCGATCGCGTTCTGGTGATGATGCAGATCGACAATCGCGATCTCGTGCCGATGGTGTTCGACACGGGTTCGGACGGCGCGACCATCGACGCCTCGCTCGCGCGTCGGTTCAAGATGCGCACGGTGGGGCAAGTCCATGAGATCGACGGAACCACCGGCAAGGAGCGCTTCCTGCCGCAGGTCGCGATCCGCGACGTTACCCTGGGCGGTCTCAAGGTGCCGCTGATCGAGGCGGCCTCGGTCGATTACGACCGGCGTGACGCGATGGGCATCGTTTCCTCGGAAATGTTCACCGACAGCCTGTTGTACCTGGACCTTGGCGCCAGCCGGGCGCTGCTCGTGCCGCGCGCGACGGCGCAGACCCCGGCGGGCCCGGCCACCGCCTATGTCGAAAGCATCCCCAGCGTCGATCTGGTCCTGCCCGACGGCAGCACGATCCCCGCGCATTTCGATACCGGATATAATGGCGCGCTCAGCCTGCCGGTCGCGATGATGGACAAGGTGCCGCTGATGGCCCCCGCCAAGATCGCCGGCCGTTTCAAATCGATCAATACCGAAGGCGAGTTTTACGGTGGGCAAATCAAGGGCACGATCAAGATCGGCCCGGTGACGCTCGAAAACCCCAAGGTCGCGTTTCTGGGCACGCTCGCCAACATCGGTCTCCCCATCATCCGCCGGGTCACGCTGGTGATCGACCCAAGCGCGGATCGCAACTGGGTGCTGCCGCCGGGGGCGCGGCCTGAAGTCGGCAAATAGCGGGCGGGGCTCGGACCCTAAGAGATGATTCCTGGGGGCAGGGCGGAGGAGGCCGTCGTCCTGCCGCCCCCTGTCCTACATCGCCAGCCTGTGCGACACTCGCGGGGAACATCGCTCTTTCAAATCGTTGACCGCGCTCGTTTTCAGCGAGCCTCTTGCGCGCGACCGCACCCGCAGTGGCGGCATGTAAGACACGCATTTGGCCTAACCCTAGGCTAACTTTCCGCACCCTATCGCGCGTGCAGAGCGAACCGCTGTCCCTAACCCTGACGTCCTGCGCACTACCCTCGTTGGTGTGACTCACTGCGACTTTAAGCCCCCGCGCACGATCCTTTCTGACCGCAACTTTCGCAACTTTCGGCCGTCCACCCCACCCCGCCGTTGCCATTCCGTTCCAACGCGCTATCTCCATCCCATGCTCCCCTATCCCGCCCTCCACGCCAGCCACAGCGGCATCTGGATCGCGGATGAGCAGGGCACGCGGCCGATCGGGCGGGGGGAGGCGATCCGGATTGCGGCGGATACGCCGGTCATCCTGCTCAACGCCGCGCTGATCGGGCAGCGGCTGGGCTATGCCGATCTGTCGGGGCTCGACCTGCTCGAACTGTTCGCTTTCCTCTGTCCGGCGCGCTTCATGGTGCCGACGCCGCGCGGCCTCGCGCGCGTTGCCGGGCTCCCCGCCCCGCGCGAGGATGCGGAGGTGGCGGGCTTCCTGCGCCAAGCAGCGGCGGCGCTGCTCGACCTGACCGATCCGGCACGCGACTGGCCCGAGCGGGAGGGGGCGTGGACCGCCGCGCAATCGCTGTTCCGGTTGCGCTGGACCTGGGCGCCGGTGCTGGCGCAGCGCCTGCAGAAGCCTGCGGTGGCCGAACGCTGGCTCTATACCAAACTGCCCGAATGGTCCGAGGGCGCCGCCCGCTCGCAGCCGCGCACCGTGACGCTCGACCCTGAGGAAACGCAGGCCCGCCTCGCCGCGCTCACCGGCAGCGCCGCCGAGCAACGTCAGGGCCAGCGCGCCTATGCCCAGGCCGCACGCGAGGCGTTCGGGCCGCGCATGACGGCGGGCGCGCCAAACATGGTGCTGGCGGAGGCAGGCACCGGCATCGGCAAGACGCTCGGCTATCTCGCGCCCGCCTCGCTCTGGGCGGAGAAGGCCGATGGCGCGGTTTGGGTGTCGACCTTCACCAAGGCGCTGCAACGCCAATTGGGGCAGGAAAGCGCGCGGCTCTTCCCCGATCCCGCCGTGCGCCGCGCCAAGGTGGTAACGCGCAAAGGCCGCGAGAATTACCTCTGCCTGCTCAACCTCGAGGATGCGCTGCAGGGCGGGTTCGCCGGGCGCGCCGCGATCCTTGCGCAACTGGTCGCACGCTGGGCGGCCTATACCGCCGATGGCGATATGGTCGGGGGCGATCTGCCCGGCTGGCTCACCACCCTGTTCCGCCGGAATGGTGCCACCGCGCTGACCGACCGGCGCGGCGAGTGCGTCTATGCGGGCTGTCCGCATTACCGGAAGTGCTTCATCGAGCGCGCCGCCCGGGCGAGTGCCGACGCCGATCTGGTCATCGCCAATCACGCCCTAGTGATGGTCAACGCCGCGCGCGGCCGCGAATCGACCACCCGCCCGACACGCTATGTCTTCGACGAGGGGCATCATCTGTTCGATGCCGCCGACGCGATGTTCTCGACCGCGCTGACCGGGAGCGAGACGATCGAGCTGCGCCGCTGGGTGATCGGTCCCGAATCGGGCGGGCGCGGGCGGCGGCGCGGGCTTGCCGCGCGGCTGTCCGACGTGGCGAGCTATGACGAGGCAGGCGGCCGCGCGATCAGCGATGCGGTGGCGGCGGCGCAGGCCCTCGCCAGCGACGGCTGGCTGCAACGGATCGGCGAAGGCGCGCCGTTCGGGCCGATCGAGGCATTGCTCGCCGCGGTGCGCGGGCTGACCTATGCCCGCGCCGAGAAGGATGGCGAGGCGGGCTATGGCCTGGAGACCGAACTCGCTGAGCCTGACCCCGCGCTGATCGAGGCGGCGGGTCCGGCCGCGGAGGCGCTCGATGCGCTGGTCCGCCCGCTCGTCGCGCTCGGACGGCGGCTGGAGGCGGTGCTCGACGAAGGGCCCGATTGGATGGACGGCCCGGCACGCGCCCGGATCGAGGGCGCGGTCGCCTCGGTCGGCTGGCGCGCCGAGACGGTGGCGGCATGGCTGTCGCTGCTGGCGCGGATCGGCGGCCCGGCCTCGCCCGACTTCGTCGATTGGCTCGCGGTCGACCGAGTCGAGGGGCGCGAGTACGATATCGGGCTGCACCGCCACTGGCTCGATCCGACCCGGCCCTTCGCCGAAACCGTGCTCAAGCAGGCCCACGGCGTGCTGGTCACTTCTGCCACGCTGCGCGGTGGTGGCGCGCAGGATGGCGGATGGGACGTCGCCGAAGCCCGCACTGGCGCGCATCATCTGCAACGCGGCGCGAGCCGGTTCGAAGCGGCGTCACCCTTCGATTATGCCGCCCAGGCCGAGGTGCTGATCGTCACCGACGTCAAGCGCGGCGACATGGGCGCGCTCGCCAATGCCTATGCGCGCCTCGGCGTGGCGAGCGGCGGCGGGATGCTCGGCCTGTTCACCGCGATCCGGCGCTTGCGTGGGGTCCACGCCCGCATCGCCGACCGGCTCGCTCGCGATGGGCTGGCGCTCTACGCCCAGCATGTCGACCCGATCGACACCGGCACCTTGGTCGATATCTTCCGCGACGATCCGGCGGCGTCCTTGCTCGGCACCGATGCCTTGCGTGACGGGGTCGATGTGCCCGGCCGATCGCTGCGGCTGGTGGTGCTGGAGGGCGTGCCGTGGCCCAAGCCGACGGTGCTGCACGCCGCGCGGCGGCTGGCGGGCGGGGGGAGCGCCTATGACGATCGCATCGTGCGGGCCCGCCTGGCGCAGGCGTTCGGACGGCTGATCCGCCGCGCCGATGATCGCGGTGTCTTCGTATTGCTGTCCGCCGCGATGCCGTCACGCTTGCTCACGGCCTTCCCGCCCGGCGTCTCGATCCGCCGTGTCACGCTCGACGAAGCGGTGATCCGCGCGTCGGCGCTTCCCTCGCCCGGCCAAA
Organism: Sphingomonas sp. MMS24-J45; assembly: GCF_044881195.1. Taxonomy (GTDB): domain Bacteria; phylum Pseudomonadota; class Alphaproteobacteria; order Sphingomonadales; family Sphingomonadaceae; genus Sphingomonas. Next base: position 1,587,131 of record NZ_CP173255.1, read on the forward strand.
TTGGGCATGAGGCGCGCGCGACTGCGGATACGGAGACGAACAGGTGAAGACGCTCACGCTCCTCCGTCATGCCAAATCGGATTGGAACGACCCGGCGCAGCGCGATTTCGATCGCGGACTGAACGGCCGGGGTCGGCGCGCGGCGGCGGTGATCGGGGCCTATCTGCGCAGCAGCGGAATGATGTTCGATTCGGTCGTCGCCTCGCCCGCTGTCCGCGTGGTCGAAACGCTGGAGCAGGTCGAACAGGCCTATGGCGAAACGCTCGCGCCGGCATGGGACCGCCGTATCTATCTGGCGTCGGCGGTGACCCTGCTCGATCTCGTCCACGAAATGCCCGCGGACGTGTCCCGAATCCTGCTCCTCGGGCACAATCCGGGGCTGGAGGATCTCGCTTTGTGGCTGGTGCCACAATCGGCCGATCCACTGCGCGTCGCGCTGGAGGCGAAATATCCGACCGCGACGGTCGCCGAACTGAGCTTTGACGGCGGCTGGGGCGATCTGGCACCGGGAGCTGCCCGCCTGACGCGCTTCGTTCGGCCGCGCGATCTCGATCCGAGTCTTGGCCCGGATGAGGAATGAAGCGCGATCAATCCTTTCCGAGGAGTGACTTCAGTCCCGCCAAAGCACCCGCCGGCTTCGCCTCTTCCTCGCTGATCACCCCCGCTGCGCGCAGAGCCGCCGCAGCATTCGGTCCACGCGGAAAGGGATCGAGCGCCAGCGCCATCGTCTCGGCCGCCGCCTCCCCCAGATCGACGCCGTTCCCGTCATAGGCCATCGTGTCGAGCGCATCGGGGTCAAGCTCGATCTCGTCCTCGGCGGCCACTTCCTGATCGGTCACGAAGCGCAGCGCGACCTCTTCCGCAACCGTCACCGGCAGCGGCTCGTCGGTCACCGAACAGGCCTGCACGACGATGGCATCGACCCGTCCTTGCGCCACGATCCCGGCCGCCTCGCGCCGGACCGAAAACGTCGCCTCCAGCCGATCAACGGCCAGCAGGCCGAAGCGCGTCGCCAACGCCGCGCGTTCGGCTTCGTCGGCGCTGATCGAAACGGTGCGCGCGCCCGCGCCGATCGTGTCGATTCGCTCGATTCGCGAGAATTCGGGTGGAGGAACAGCCGACATCACGGCATCCGTCCGTCGATCAAGGCAGCAGCGGGAATCGCGGCCAAAGCGTCGCGCAAGGCGAACAGCGCCGCCTGCGTGTGTGTCAGCGCGGCCGCATCGGGCGTTACGCCGCGATACAGGTTGCGCTTCAGCGCCGCCGACAGATCGCCCGCCGCAAGCCCGTCGCGATACGCGCCCAGCCGTCCGCCAAGCATTCCCATCATCTTGCCGATATGCTTGCCGACCCCAATGTCGCCGACACCGCTCTCTCGTAACTGGCCGTCCATGTCGGTGACGAAGCGCTCGGTCAGCCGCGCGCTGGCCGCAGCGGCACTGGGATCGTTCTCCAGCCGCAGCAGCACCAGCGACAGCACCGCCGCCACCATGTCGAACCGCCCGTCGAGCGTGTCGGGCACGCCGCCCGTTTCATACCAATGCGGCGCGCGCGCGGTCGCGATCACGCCGTTGTACAGCGCCAAGGCGACCTCGTCGCGCTCGCGGCCCAAAAGTCTGTCGATCCAGCCCAAAATCCGATTGTCCTCGGTCACATCATGGTCGCGCCCTTGTTTGGCCGCGTTTCCCGGCATATTGAGGCAGACGGCCCGCGATGCAATGCGCCGTGGCCAGAATAGCCTGTTACGATTGCGTGCCCTGAACGGAGAGTGTCGATGCGTCTGAAGTCCGTCCGCCAGATGACGGCTGTCGCCCTGCTCGCCGTGGTTGCCATCGGCGCCAGCGCGTGTGCGCCGCTCCGTTCGCACCAGGGGTATGTCGTCGATGCCGACCTGGTCAATTCGGTTCAGGCGGGTACCGATACGCGCCAGTCCGTGCTTGCCGTGCTGGGCAAGCCGACCTTCACTTCCGAATTCAACCAGGGCGATTGGTACTATATCTCCCGCGATTCGCGGAACTTCGCGTATAACAATCCGCGCGTGCGCGATCAGATGACGCTGCGCATCAGCTTCGATCAAAAGGGCGTCGTTACCGCGGTGCGCCGCTCGGGCGTGGAGCAAGTCGCGTCGATCAGCCCGTCGAGCAAGACCACGCCGACGCTCGGCAAGAAGCGCAGCTTCTTCGACGAACTGTTCGGCAACATCGGCACCGTCGGCGCGGTCGGTGGTGCGCAGGGCGGCAACGACAATACGGGCGGCGGGCGCGACACGCCCTGATCGGCGGCCTGCTACACTTTGTTACAACCCTGACCGAATCCTGACGACGGCGTTCGCGGGGCGTTCAGGGCGCGCGGTGCATATCCCTTTGCATGGACCGGCCACCTCGGCTGGCCAGACATGGAGGATATGATGCGCAAACTGATTGTCACCGCGCTGATGGCCGCAACGCTGATGCCCGTTGCCGCAAACGCGCAGTCGAATGCCGAAGTGCGCCGCGACCGGCGCGAGCTTCGCGAGGAACAGCGCGACCTGCGCCAAGCCTATCGCACCGGCGACCGCCGCGAAATCCGCGATCAGCGCGAGGACGTGCGCGACGCGCGGCAGGAACTGCGCGAGGACATTCGCGACCGCAACCGCGCCTATGGCCGCGACGACTGGCGCGGCTGGCGCGATCGCAACCCGGCCTATTACAACCGGGGCAATTGGAACGCGCCGTTCCGGTACACGACGTTCCGCCCGGGCCTGCGGATCGCCGCGCCTTACTACGGGACGCGCTACATCATCGCCGATCCGTGGCGCTATCACCTGCGTCGCCCGGCCTGGGGCCAGCAGTGGGTCCGGCACTATAATGACGTGATCCTGGTCGATACGCGGCGTGGCGTGGTGATCGACGTGATTCGCGGTTTCTACCGCTAAACCTCTCGCGTTCGTCACGGGCGGCGGCCGTGCTCCCTCACCGGGGGCGCGGCCGTCGTTCGTTTCAGCGGACGGTGAAGACCACCTGATCGACCACGCGCCCGCCCGCATCGGTCAGCCGCAGCCGGTGCTGCCCCGGCGCAGGGAGGATCTGCGGGGCGGAGTCCGCCGCGCCGAGCTCGGTCTTGTCCAGCCACAGCCGGTGCGCGGTGGCGGCACCCGAAACGTCGATCGACAGGCGTTGTCGGTCGGGTGGAATATCCGGGTCGATCGCATAGACGCTGCCCGACACGGGGTTGGTGATCCGCGGGCGGCGGGATTCGGCCGGGGCTGCGGCGAAGCGCGTCTGCGCGGTCCCGGTCAGGAAATATTCGATGCGCGGTTGTTCGATGCCGCCGGTAAAGCTGATCGCCTTTGCCTCCACCCCGGCCGGGCGGGGTGGTGCGCCGCTTGGATCGGCGGCGTTCAACGCGAGCATGATGTCGCGCCACACCGGTGCGGCGCCGCTCGCGCCCGACACCGCGCGCATCGAATCGCCCTCCAAGTTGCCGACCCAGACGGCAACGGTGTATTTCTGCGTGAAGCCGATGCACCAATTGTCGCGCATCGCCTTCGACGTACCCGTCTTCACCGCGGCCCAGAAGGGCAGGCGCAGCGCGGAATCGAGCCCGAAGGTGGCGACCCGGGCGTTGGGGTCGGCCATCATATCGGCGACCAGCCAGGCGGCCTGCGGCGTGGTGACGGCGCGCGTCGCCTCTTTCGGCGCATTCATCGTGAGGCGCAGCGGCGACCAGCGCCCGCCCTCGGCCAGGCTGCGATAGGCATTGGCCTGTTCGAGCAAGGTCACCTCGGCCGATCCAAGCGCGAGCGAATAGCCGTAATAGGCCCCATCCTCGACTAGCCCGCGATAACCGCTGTCCCACAGACGATCGCGGAACGGCTCGACCCCGACCAGCAGCAGCGTACGCACTGCCGGCACGTTGAGCGACCCGGCGAGCGCGGTGCGCGCCGACACCGGCCCCTTGAACCCGCGGTCGTAATTCTGCGGCACGTACAGGCCCGATGCCGTGTCGAGCTGCACCGGCGAATCGTCGAGGATCGAAGCCGGGGTGAGATAGCCCTTCTCGATCGCCTGGGCATAAAGGAACGGCTTCAGCGTCGACCCCGCCTGACGATAGGCATTTGCGCCATCGACCGAGGCCGCGGTGGAGGCCCCGCCGATCCCGCCGACATAGGCCAGCACGTCGCCGCTCGCATTGTCGACCACCACCACCGCGCCATCGCGGGCGCGCGCACCGCCAGGCCCTGCAACTGCCGCTTCAACGCGATGATCGCCAGTGTCTGGATGCGGCGGTCGAGCGTGGTGGTGATCTTGAGCCCCGGCTTGGTCAGCAATCGATCCGACAGATGCGGCGCAAGCCCGGGATCGAGCGCCAGGCTGCGCGCCGGGCCGAGCATCGACGCCGCTTCGCCTGCAAAGCGCGTGCAATCGGCTTCGTGGCTGACGGCGCAGGCCCGCCGCGCGACCGTGGCGGGGCTCGCCTGCGGATCGGGCAGCAGGGCGGCGAGCAACACCGCATCGTCGTGCGACAGCGCGTCCGGGGTCTTGCCGAACAGGCCGAGCGCCGCCGCGCCGATGCCCTGCGCCTCGCCCCGGAAACCGGCGAGGTTGAGATAGGCCTCCAGGATCTGGTCCTTCGACCAGCTGGATTCGAGGCTCCACGCCGCGCGCATCTGGCGGAGCTTGTCCCAGATATGCCGCTTGCCCGGTGCGGCGAGATCGGGCGCGAGGAAGCCGGCGACCTGCATCGACAGCGTGCTCGCGCCGCGCGCGCGTTCCCCGCGCGCCTTGTCGCGTGCGACGCTTGCCAGCGCGATCCAGTCGACCCCGCCGTGGCTGCGGAAGCGCTTGTCTTCGACCGCGACGATCGTGTCGCGCGTCACCGGCGCGATCGCGGCAAGCTCGGTCCACCCCAGCCGTCGCGCGGTGAAATCGACGCGCGCGCTGTCGATAAGCGCTCCGTTCCGGTCGTAGAGCCAGGATTCGGACGGGTGCCAACTGGCGCGCACCTGCGCATAGCCGGGTAGCGGCGGGGGCAGGGTGGCGTAATCGACTGCGACGAAGGCGATGACGGCGAGCACAAGGGCGGAGAGGGTGACGCCGCGTTTGGTGCGGAGTTTGGCCCAGATGGCCGCTCCGCCGTCGCCGATCCTGCCATTCAGCCTTTCAAGGCGCGCCCACACTCCCGCGCCACCCCGGCGCAGGCCGGGGCTCAGTCGCGACACACGGCGTAAGAGAGCGCGGTACTCGATCAACTCAACGGCTCGCGACTGGGCCCCGGCGTGCGCCGGGGTGGGGCATCAGGGATAGAGGTTACCGCTGCACCACCGTTACCGGCGCAAGCGGCAGCTGCGCGCGGATCGCGGGCGAATACATCGCCTCGACCCGGCTCGGCGGCAGGCTGAAGCGCCCCGCCCCGTTCAAGCGTAGCATGTACGACGCGCTGAATGCCCCGCGCGGAACCCACCCGTAATAAGCCCGCCACGCATCGTTCCGCCGCTCGACATAGGCGGGCACCACGCCGACCTGAATGTCCCACAGCTTGCCGTCCGCATCGCGCGCCTCGAACTTGGTGCCCGGACCCGCCGACGCTTGCCCCGCCAGCATCTGCGACTGGCCGCCCAGATCGCCGATGATCGTCGCACCCGCCGGGATCGGATCGTTGATCACGACCCAGTTGCGCTCGGCGCTCGCCTTCACCGTGATCGTCACCTTGACGACGTCGCCGCGCGTCAGCACGCCCTTGGTCCGCGCTTGGATCACCTCGACGTTGCGCTGCATTTCGTAGCCCGCGAACAGCGCCTTGGTCAGCGGCACCGCCGCCGAGACCGACACGTTCGCCCACGGCCCCGGCCCGGCATGCACCAGTTTCAGCGGGGTCAACATCGATGGCAGCGGGAAGCTGGCGCTGCGCGCTTGCGGGGCGAGCGGCCAGGTCTTGCTGATCGTCTGCCCACCCAGGTTCATCGTGGTCGCGCCGACGATCGCGCTTGCCGGATAGAGGCTGGCGAACTTCTTCGCTGCGATGGTGCCCCACGCGTTGGCGGTGGTCGTGTCCCACCGGCCCTTGGTTTGGCGCAAAGCGACCCCGACCATCATCTTCGGCGCATCGTCCTGCCAGCCGGGGCGGCCGAGCGTGGCGATGACCGCCTTGATCGAGGCTTCGTCGCCCGAAGACATCAGCCACCACGGCTGGTTGCTGCTGTCCGACAGGTCGAGCCGGGTGCCTTCATAGACCAGCCGCGTGCGCAGCGTGTTGGCCGCGGCCGACTTCAGCGCGGGGCCATTGGCCAGGCCGGGCAGATGGTCGAGCGCTACGATATAATCGGCGAGCAGTGCGGTCGGCATTTCCTTGGGCGTCATGCTCAACTGGCCGAGCATCGCCGGGGTCGCCGCATTGGCACGGGCCAGCGCGTTGAAGGCATAGACGCGCTGGAGCCGGACATCGCCATACTCCTCATGGCGGAGACGTCCGTCGAGCACGGCTTTCAGCCCCTCGATCATCTTCGCGCGCGGGCCTTCGGGGATCGCGAGACCGGCATCGGCGGTCATCGCCAGCACATAGGCGGTCAGCGCTTCCGACCCGTTCAGGCTGCCCGACGGCCAGTAGCGCAGCAGCCCGTCATCCGCCTGATAGGCCGGGATTTCGCCCGCCAGCGCCTGCCACTGTGCAGCATCGCCCAACGCCACCGCGCGCGACAGCCGCTGTTCGAAGCAGTCGTAGGGATAGCGCGCCATGAACGCGCGCACCCCTTCGAGCGGCGGGGCGAGCGTGTCGTCCAGCCGGATGTCGACCGTGCCGCGACCCGCGAGCGCGCCCATCGGCGGCTGGATCGGGATCGTCGTATCGGCCCCGATCCGCGCCAGCGTGCCCGCCCACACTTCGACCGGGTAGAGCGGCTGGACGGTCTGATCGGTGGTAATCTGATCGACCGCCTTGCCGTCCGAGGACTTGGCAACGACATGCCAGCGCAGCCGGTCGAGATTGGCCGGCGCAGTCAGGTTCCACGCCACCGGCACCGCGCCGCCCGCCGGAATGGTAACGGTCAGCGGCTTGCCCTGCGCGATGGCGGGCGTGACGTCGACCTTGGCAGTGACGGTCATCGGCTTGTCGGATTCGTTGCGCAGCGTGAAGCCTGCGGCATAGAAATCCCCACTGCGCACGATGGGCGGGAGCCCCGCGAAGATCGACAGATCCTGCGCAGTGCGTACGCTCGCCATGCCGGTGCCGTACAGCTGCGCCCCGTCGGTGGCGATCGCCACCAGCTTGAACGAGGTCAGCGCGTCCGACAGCGCGACCGGGATACGCGCATGGCCATTGGCATCGAGCGCGACATGGCCCTGCCACAGGATCACCGGCTTGAAATTCTCGCGGTTGAGGCCCGATCCGTCCGCCGCTCCGCCACCGTCGCCGCCGATCTCGACCGCCTTCTTGCCGTAATGCCGCTTGCCGACGACCTGCGTCTGCGCTGTCGAGGTTAGCACCGACAGCGGGCGTTCGCCCATTACCGCGGTCAGCACATCCCAGCTATCGTTGGGCGCGAGCTGCAACAGCGCCTCATCGACCGCCGCGAAGGCAAGATCGGCACTGCGCGCGGGTTTCCCATCGGGGGTCTTCACCTGCACATCGACCTGCGCCACGTCGCGCGCGGCATAGCGTTGGCGGTCGGCCTTCACCGCGACGTTCAGCTGGTGCGCTTCCCAACCGACCTTCACCTTGGCGATGCCGATGCGGTAGCTCGGCTTGGCGAGATCGACGAGCGCGGTCGGCTCCTGCCCCTCGGGCGGATCGCTCGCCAGACCGACGCTGCGCGCGAGGCCGTGTAGCCAGGTCCACACGCTGCTTTCGGTGCGGCCGCGCACGACCATGACCGAGACGAACACGTCGGGGGCATAACTGCCCGGCATCTTCACCTCGACCACCGGATCGGTGCCGCTGATTTGGGTGACGTAAGAAGCGAGCACGCCTTCGCGCTCGACCGTGACCAATGCGGTCGCCTGGCGGAACGGCATGCGCACCTGGAAGCGCGCCACGTCGCCCGCCTTGTACGAGGGTTGTTCAGCAATCACGTCCATGCGGTCGCCATTGTCGCCGCCGAACCACCAATCGTCCTTGCCCGCCAGCCACACGCTCTGCGTCGCGCGCGCTTCGTTGCCGTTCGCATCCTTGGTGGTGGCAACGGCATAGACTTCGCCCGACACGCCGGGGTCGAGCTTGCACGTCGCCAGCCCCTGCGCGTCGGTCGTGGCCGAGCAGGTCTGCGCCAGCTTGGTCGTTTTCATGCGATTGTCATAGGCGTAGAAGCCGCCGATCAGCCGCCGCCGCGCGGTCAGGATCTGGCGGCTGTACAGCGCGACCGAAATCGCCTGATTGGCGATCGGCTTGCCATTGGTGTCGAGCGCGACGAAGCGCAGGCGCAAATCGTCCTGCTTCATCAGCCAGCCGTCGGTCTTGATGCCGAGCTGCACGCCGCTGGCATAGATCGGGATGCGCTTGGAGGCGGTCAGAACCTCGCCATTGGCATCCTGATAATCCATTTCGACCAGCACGTCGGTCGTGCCGTCGAGGCCTTGTGGCACGCTGAGCGTCTGTTTCGCGGTGCCGTCGCCGCCAAGCGTCGCGGGCAGCATCTGCGTCGGCGGCAGCGGCGTCTGTTCCTCCTCGCCATCACCGTTCAGCGGGCGCGTGCCCTCGGCGATCGCCTTCCCGCCGAAGCTGTAGCTCTCGTAATTCTCGGGCTTGGCGTCGTGCGCGAAATAGCCGACGCGCATGTCGACCGCGAGATTGGACGCACCCCCGCCCGACAGATAGCCGACGAACAGGTCGAGCGGCAGGGTGGTTGGGCGGACCACCGCCTCCTTCGGGCCGGTGACGCTGGCGCGCATCGTCGGCAGCTTGAATTCGTCGACCTTGAAACTCTGCCCGGTCTCGATCGTGCGGCCCTCTGCGATCACCGACAGATCGTAATCGCCCATCGGCGCGCCCGATGGGGCGGTCCATTCGCTGGTGCCGATGCCGTTCGCGTCGATGGTGAGCGGCAGGTCGAATTGCGTGTCCGAACCGCGATGCTGCAGGCGGAGCGTGCCGGACAGTGCCGGGGCGAGGCCGAATCCCGCGCCGACCGAGGTGCGAAGGATGTGCTTCATATGCACCGTCTCGCCCTGGCGGATCAGCGCGGTGTCGAACACCGTGTGCAGCATCTCGCCGCGCGCCGAATAGCCATAGGGCAGGTCGAAATCGTACGGGCGGATGCCCTGGCCCCATTCGGTCAGCGTGAAGCTGAAATCGTCGCCGACGCGGGCCGAGATCATCAGCGGCGCCTGGCCGTACTTGCAATCGCCATAGGTTTCCGGCGCGGGCAGGCCGGGCGGCGCGAACACCGCGCCGCTGGCATCGGTCGTGCCGTGCGCGAGGCTTTCGCCGGTGCAGCTGTCGGTGATGCGCACCGCCGCCCCCGGGACGGGCTTGCCGGTGTCGAGCGCGGTAACCCAGGCGAGGCTCTTCTCGCGGCCCCATTTGAAATGCACCGCCATGTTGGTGACGAGCGCGGCGGCGGCGACATAGCGCGGCGCCTTGCGCCCGAGCAGCGCCTGGCCCAGCACCGGGCTCGCTAGTTCAACCACGTAGAAGCCGGGCTTGCCCCCGCCGAGCGGCATGCCGACGACTTCGAAATCCTTGCCCTTGCCGGGCAGGCCAACCTGGAACGCCGCACCTTCGCCCTTGGCGAGGATCGGCTTCGCGCCGGTATCGTTGATGCGGATCGCTTCCTTGCCGCGCTTTTCTTCGTGCGTTTCGTAATCGCCGGCTCGGGCGACGGTGCCGAGCCATTCGGCGATCTCCTTGTCGGTGCCATCGACGCGGAACGCCTGGCCGGTGATGGCGAGGTTCTGCCCCTGCAACGAAGGTTCCACGTTGCGCACGGTCACCGGCAGCACGCCGCCCTGCTTCGATTCCAGAATGCCGAAGGTCGCGGCAAACTTCACCAGCGGCGGGGCGGCGCCGAAGCGCACCTCCAGCGGGAAGCGCGCGGCGTTGGACAATGGCCGTCCGCTCTCGTCCTTCACGCCTTCCGGCAGGGTCAGCTTGCCGGTCTGCGCCTCCGGCAGCGGAGCCTTGAAGCCGACCGCCGAGACGGTCGCATTGGTCTTGGTATCACCCCGCTCGCCGTCGTTTTCCTGATCGAGGATGGTCGGGGTCAGCAGCTTGCCGTCAGCGGTCTGGATGCGGATTTGTTTGGCGAGTTCGGTCGATACTGGCGCGGAGAAGCGTACCCACGCCTTTTCGACCGGGTTGCAGCCTGCGGCGGCATTGACGCGGCTGCATTCGAACTTGGCGGTGAAGGGCTGGCGGACGGTGTAATCGAAACGCTGGTCGGTGCCGGCAGTCTTGCCGCCCGCGCCAACGATGTTTGCGCCCCACACCAGGGACATGTCGGTCCCCGGCGGGAGCGGGCGGTGGCATCGCAGCGCGGTTACCCCGGCATAGGCCTTCGCGCGATCGGCGGGTGCGGGGATCGCGGCGGGCAGACCGCCGTTTTCGAGGAAGCTGCGCACGGTCCAGCTGTTGGTGCCGAGCTCGCCCAAATCTTGCCCGCGAGATCGGGCGCGAGCACGTCGACGGGGATCTTCTCGCCCACGCCCTTGACCGAGCAATAGGCGTTGGCGGCGACCGAAGCCGGGGTGGCGGGCAAGTTCGCCGCGACCAGGAAGACCTGATCTTCCTCGATTTCGCTCGATTCCGAACCGGGCAAGACCGCGCGCGCGACCGGGCCGCCGGCATCGACGGTGAATTCGCGCTGGCCTGTTGCGGCATAGCCGCTGACGCTCTTCAACCCATCGCGCAGGTTGAATTTGCACACTGTGCCGCCGGGCAGGCCGCTGGCGAAATCGTAAACGAACGTCTGCGGGTCGACCCAGCGCCCCTGTCCACTGACTGCGCAGGTTACGTCGAACGGCGAGGCTGCGCGGGGATCGCCCAAGGGCACCATCGGCTGGTTGAAGCGCGCTGTGAAGCGTTCGATCGCGCCATCCCCAACGCCGGGCGTGGCAAGCACCACTTGCGGGCTCGAATCACCGAACGCGGTGACGGGGGCAATCGCCAGGGCAAGCAGTGCGAGACGATACGCCAGCTTCATCAGGCCCTCCCAGGCGCGGTAACCACAATCTTATATCGCGACGAAGCGTGCACGTATAGCGACGAATGGAGCGTCTCGTCGCAAATTTGCGTGTTCGCGCGGGATGTTGATGACTGTCTAGATCAACTCGGGGGAACGGTCGAGGGGGGCGTCGTTCGGTGGGGGCAGAGTGGGCCGCGACGTGGGTGTTGGCTGCGCTCGATGCTGTCCTGCGCGAGACGATGCTGTTCGCCGCGATCGGCTTCCTGATCGGCGGGATCGATGATCTCGCGGTCGATCTGGCGTGGGTATTGACGTGGCGCAAACGGCGTGCGCAGGCGGTGCCTGGCGATCTCCGCGATTACGCAACGCCCTCGCGCCGAATCGCCGTGTTCGTGGCGGCGTGGGATGAAGCCGGAGTGATCGGCGCGATGCTGCACTCCACGCTCGCGCGGCTCGATCACGCCGACTACCGTCTGTATGTCGGCACCTATCCCAACGATCGTGCGACGATCGCTGCGGTGGCATCAGTCGCGGCGGAGGATCCGCGCGTTCGGCTGGTGATCGGCACGCAGGATGGGCCGACGACCAAAGCCGATTGCCTCAACACGCTGTGGCGTGCGCTGGAACGCGACGAGGCGCAGGAAGGCGTCCGCGCCGCGGCGATCGTGCTGCACGATGCGGAGGATCTCGTGCATGCAGGCGAACTCCGCCTCTTCGATGCGCTGATAGGTGATTTCGCCGTCGTGCAGGTGCCGGTTCTGCCGCTGATCGATCCGCGCGCGACGTTGATTTCGGGTCATTATTCCGATGAATTTGCCGAAGCCCATGCCAAAAGCCTTGTCGTGCGTGCGGCATTGGGTGCCGGCCTGCCGCTTGCCGGGGTCGGATGCGCGATCGAACGAACGATGCTCGAGCGGATCGCTGCGGAGCAGGGCGGACTGCCGTTCGATGCCGGATCGCTGACCGAGGATTATGAACTGGGCTTGCGCATCGCGGCGCGCGGCGGGCGCGGTGTGCTGGCGCGGGTGCGCGAGCGGCGCGGCGGACCGCTGGTGGCAGTGCGCGCCTATTTCCCCGCGACGCTCGACACGGCGGTGCGGCAGAAAGCGCGCTGGATGACGGGTATCGCGCTCGCCGGTTGGGATCGCATCGGGTGGACGCGCAGCCTCGACTGGCGCGATCATTGGATGCGGATGCGCGATCGCCGTGCGCCGCTGGCCGTGCTGGTGCTGGCAATCGCTTATGTCGCGCTGGTCGCGTGGGGCGCGTCGCTGGCAGGTCACGCGCTGATGGGAACTCCGGCGCCGCCGCTGTCGTGGTCGATGACACTCGTGCTGCGGATCAACGGCGCGCTGCTCGGCTGGCGGCTCACGTTGCGCGCGCTGTGCACGGGCCGCGCTTATGGCTGGCGCGAGGCATTGTGGTCGTTTCCGCGCGCGCTGGTGGCCAATCTCGTCGCGTTGCTGGCGGCGCGGCGTGCGGTCACCGCCTATGTCCGATTGCTGCGCGGCGGTGCGCTTACGTGGGACAAGACCCGTCATGTCTTTCCCGATACGGCAGGCGTGCCGGTGCGAGGCGATGCCGGATGAGCGGGCAGGGGCGCCCGCTGCGCTTCCTGGGGATCGTGCTGGGCGGCTGGATCGGCGTGCGGGTCGTCCTGCTGTGGCCGACGCTCGAGTCCCCGGCGGCGGTTCTGCGGGCAATCGCCCCGGTGCCGATCGCTGCCCATGCGCCGCCGCAAGCCGCCCGTCTGCCCGTCGGCACGTCGATCGTGTCGCGCGGCGCAGCATCGATCTACGCTCAGCGCGCGACCATGCCGGCGACCCCGCGTCGCGCCCCGAATCCGACGCGCGTCGCGCTCGCCTTGCTCGGGCTGGTGCGCTTCGGTGATCTGGTTCCCGACGATCCGCCTGAGGCCCTGCTCCCCGGCCTGCCGCGCACCGTGCCGGTCACGCCAGCGCCGCGCACGGTATCGCGCTGGTCGGGCAGTGCATGGCTGGTCGCGCGGGGTGGCGCCGGGGTCGCGCCGGGCGGCCTCGGCGGACAGCTCGGCGGATCGCAAGCGGGCGCGCGGCTCGCTTATCTGATCGACCGCCGCCGCCGGATCGCGCTTGCGGCGCGTGCCACCACACCGCTCGGGCCCGGCTTGCGCGAGGCGGCGGTCGGGGTTGAGTGGCAACCGACGCGCTTGCCGGTGCGGATCGTTGCCGAGCAGCGGTTCGCCTTGAATGGCGGTCGTGGCGGACCGGCGCTTGGCGTAGTCGGCGGCATCGACCCGGTCGCGTTGCCGCGCGATTTCCGGCTGGAGGCGTATGCGCAGGCCGGGGTGATCCGGCGCGCTACCACCGAACCCTATGCCGATGGCGCGGTGCGGATCGTCCACCCGCTCGGTACGATCGGCGGCGTGCCGGTCGAGCTCGGCGCGGGAGCATGGGGTGGCGCGCAACGCGGTGCGGCGCGGCTTGATCTCGGTCCCTCGGTCGGTGTGTCGGTGCCGCTCGGCAAACAGCGCGTGCGCGTGATGCTCGACTGGCGGCAGCGTGTGGCGGGCGCGGCGCGGCCGGGATCCGGCGCGGCGTTGACGCTGGGCACGGATTTCTGAGCAAACGCTCCACTCATCGCAAAAGACACGAAAAACCCCGGCGACCAATTGGCCGCCGGGGTTCTCGTAGACCGTCCCCCGCACGCGGGTACGAAGGATAGCCCGCTCGGCCCCGACACCCGATATAGGGGGGCGGGTGCCAGGGCCGGTCTCGTTTTAGCCGAGCAGCTTCAGCACGCCCTGCTGCGACTGGTTCGCCTGGGCGAGCAGCGCGGTCGATGCCTGGCTGAGGATCTGCGCCTTGGCGAGGTTGGTCGTTTCGGTCGAGAAGTCGACGTCCTCGATGCGGCTGCGCGCGTCGGTCAGGTTCGCGACGTTGCTGGTCAGGTTGTTGACCACCGAAGCCAGACGGCTCTGGCCGGCACCGAGCGTGGCGCGGACGGTGTTGACCGTCTGCAGCGCGGTGTCGAGCGTGTCGAGCGCACCGGTCGCACCGGCAGAGTCGCTGATGTCGATGTCGATCGCATCGTCCAGATCAACGCCGCCGACGTCCAGATCGACCGTGTCGTCCGATGCCGAACCGGTCTGGATCGTGACGGTGGCAGCGGCATTGCTCAGCAGCTCGACGCCGTTGAACTTGGTCTTGCCCTGAATGTCGGTGAGCTGTGCGGTCAGCTGGCCGACTTCGGCCTGCAGGTTGGTGCGGTCGTCATCGCTATACGTGCCCGATGCCGACTGGACAGCCAGTTCGCGGATGCGCTGCAGGATGTTGGTCACTTCGCCAAGCGCGCCGTCTGCCGTCTGCGACAGCGCGATGCCGTCGTTGGCGTTGCGGATTGCTTGGTTCTGGCCACGGATCTGCGAGGTCAGCGACGATGCGATGGCCAGGCCAGCTGCGTCGTCCTTGGCGGAGTTGATGCGCTTGCCGGTCGATAGGCGCTCGATGCTGGTCTGCAGCGCGGCGCTGGCCGAATTCGATGCGTTGGTCGCGCGAAGTGCGCCGACGTTGGTTCCGATAACAGTCATGGGTGTATCTCCATTGTGGTCCGGCAATCCCGCCGCCCCCTATCGGAGAGCCGAGCCGCCAAGGGTGGTAACGACCGCTCGGCGAGGAGATTAAGCGCTTTTGCAAACCACATCGTTCCACCGACGGTTTTCCACCGGATTTCCAGGGGTTTGCGGCGCCATTATAGGGGATTTTTCGCGTCCGGGGTGCGGCAAGCGGAAAAACTTTGCCGCTGCGGCAGTATGTTTAACGGCTCGTTTACCAAATCTGCCGCATTCCTCCGTTCGTCCAGGGGGAAATCCATGCGTTCCATCGTTCCATCCGCCGCCATCCTTCGCCAGCATTATCCGCTGGTGTCTGCGCTCCGGGCGCAAGGTTTCGCGATTGGCAGCACTGGCGCCAACGGTGCCGATGCCAAGCCGCGCAGCGGCGAGCTGTATCTGGTGGCGGAAGGGGAAACCCCGCCCGCCGCCGCCCGCACCGTGGTGATCGGATCCGACGGGCGCTGCATCATCCCCTCGCGCGATGGCAGCCCGGCGCGCGTTGCGTTCGGTCCAGCCGATGCCGCGGTTGGCGCAGGCTTTGTCCGCGCTTTGCTCGCCGAACCCGAAATGCCGACTGCCGCCGATCCCGAAAGCCTCGCGCTCTATGCACTGGCGGAACGCGTCGCCGCCGCCGACATCACGGTATTGATCAACGGCCCGACCGGCACCGGCAAGGAAGTGCTCGCGCGCGCGATCCATCTGAACTCGGCCCGCGCAGCGGGTCCGTTCATCGCGATCAATTGCGCGGCGCTTCCCGAAACGATGCTCGAGGCGATGCTGTTCGGCCATCAGAAGGGCGCCTTCACCGGTGCCTCGGCGGGCGGCGAGGGGTTCTTCCGCGCCGCGAATGGCGGCACGCTGCTGCTGGACGAAATCGCCGAAATGCCGCTCCCGCTTCAAGCCAAGCTGCTGCGTGCACTGCAGGAACGCGAAGTCGTGCCGATCGGCGCGACCAGCCCGCAAGCGATCGACGTGCGCGTCATTGCCTGTGCAAACCGCGATCTGCAGGATGAAGTTGCTGCCGGGCGTTTCCGTGCCGACCTTTACTACCGCCTGTCGGTTTTCCCGCTCACCACCAAGCCGCTCGCCGAGCGTCCGCAGGACATTCCCGCGCTCGCCGCGACGCTGATCCTGCGCCACGCGGGTAACCGCCAGACGATTCCGTGGCCCGACATGTCGGCGATCGACTTGCTGTTGCGCCACGATTGGCCGGGCAATGTGCGCGAGCTGGAAAATGTCGTGCAGCGCGCGTTGCTGTTCGCTGGCGGCGATACGATTTCGGCCGAGCACATCGTGTTCGATCGCCCGACCGCGCTGCAGGCGAGTGCCGCGAACGATCAGTCGGCACCTGCAACACTCGGGAATATCGTGCAGATGCACGAATTCCAGGCGATCCGCGAAACGCTGGCGGCGTGCAACGGCAGCCGGATCGAGACCGCCAAGCGTCTCGGCATTTCCGAACGCACGCTGCGCTACCGCCTCGCCAAGGCGCGCGAGCAGGGCGATGAGATCGTGCCTGCTGCCAATCGGAGTGCATGGGCATGAGCATCGACGGAATCGGTGGTGGCGGCGCGATGAGCGTCGACCGCGTGATGGCGCTGCGCGCGCAGATCCTCGAACGCAACCAGGCGCTCGCCCGAGCTGGGGCAAGCGACGGCCCGGCGGCAACGCAAGCCAAGCCAGCCAGCTTCGCCGCGACGATGGAAGATGCGCTCAAAAGCGTGAACCAGGGGCAGGTCGAAGCCTCCAAGCTCTCGGAAGCCTATGAGCGCGGCGAGACTGTCGACATCGCCAAGGTGATGATGGCCCGCCAGCAGGCTTCGGTCGGCTTCGAAGCGACGCTGCAAGTCCGCAACAAACTCCTGTCCGCTTACAAGGACATCATGAGCATGCCGGTATAATCGATGAGCAACGCCCTCACTCCCAGCCCGCTCCCCGCCCTTCCGGAGCGCTTCGCCAACCCCATCAGCCAGTTGCAGGGTCTGCTCGCGCAGCCTGCGGTGCGGCGTAGCTTGCCGATGGTGCTGCTGGTCGGCCTGATCGCGGCCGCTGCGCTCGCCTGGATGATGATCGCCACGCCGACGCAGAAGACGCTGTTTGCCGGGCTCGCCGATGCCGACAAGGCGTCGGTCACCGCCGCGTTGCAACAGGCCAACATCACCTCGCGGATCGACGAGGCGACTGGTGCGCTGACCGTCAACGAAGACGATTATTCGCGCGCGCGCATCCTGCTTGCCGGACAGGGCCTGCCCAAGGCGGCCCCTGGCGGTTATCAGATTCTCGACAGCCTGCCGATGGGTGTGTCGCGCGCGGTGGAGGGCGAACGTCTGCGCCAGGCGCGCGAAACCGAACTCGCCCGCTCTATCCAGGAAATCGACGCGGTGGCCGAGGCGCGCGTGCATCTCGCCACCCCCGAACAGTCGGTGTTCGTCCGCGACAATGCCGCGCCGTCCGCCTCGGTCATCGTCAAATTGCAGCCGGGCCGCAGCCTCGGCGACGCGCAGGTGTCGTCGATCGTCAATCTTGTCGCCTCGTCGGTGCCCGGCATGAAGCCTGAGGGTGTGACGATCGTCGACCAGATGGGCGGCCTGCTCACCAAGGGTGCGCGCGAAAGCCAGCTCGGCATTGCCAGCGACGAACGCATCGCGTTCCAGCGTCGGGTCGAGGAGAAATATCGTGCGCAGGTCGTGCAATTGCTCACCCCGCTCGTCGGCGCAGGCAATTTCACCACCGAAGTGCAAGCCGATGTCGATCTGAACGAAACCCAGGCGACGCGCGAAAGCTATGACAAGCAGGGTGCTTTGCGGGTCGAGCAGGGGCAGTGGACTGGCAACGGCAGCCCTGCGTCGGCGGCGCCCGGCGGCATCCCCGGCGCCCTGTCGAATACCCCGCCGCCCGCCTCGACGCTGACAGCGCCGCAGCCCGCCGCAACCCCGACGCCCGGCGCAACGCCGACCCCGGGCGCGACGCCAGCCGCCGCGGCACCGGTCGTCGCTGCTGCCGCCAGCGCGGTCAGCGATGCGATGAAGGCGAGCGACCAATATTCGCGGGCTTATGACTTGGGCAAGGAAGTCTCTGTCAGCCGCACCGCCCCCGGCGACATCAAGCGCCTGTCGGTCGCCGTGCTGCTGCGTGACCCCGAAACGGGCAAGCCGCGCGGGACGGTCGAGATCCAGCAGATCACCTCGCTGGTGCAGACCGCAGTTGGCTATAACCAGGGCCGCGGCGACCAGGTGACGGTCATCAGCCGCAAATTCGCCGGTGCGACCGCGCTCGATGACAAGCAGCCGTGGTATGATGCCGGCTGGCTGCCGGTCGTGGCGCGCAACGTCACCGCGATCGTCATCGCGCTGCTCGTGCTGTTCCTCGGCATCCGCCCGCTCGCCAAGGCGGTGCTCAAGAAGCGCGACGACTCGGCGCCGCAGCCGCGCGCCGCGCTGGGCCGGGAATTCGCCGGTGAATCGAGCGGCAACGGCCAGATGCCGCCCCCGCCTGGCGACCAGCCGGTCAGCATCGAAGCACTCGAACAGACGCGCGGCTATGACGATCGGATCGGCATGGTCCGCGGCTTCACTCGCGACAATCCGGCGCGCGCCGCGCTCGCCGTACGGGACATGATCAAGTCATGAACGCGCCAATGCGAACCTATACCGGCGTCGAACGCGCCGCCGTGCTGATGATGCTCGTTGGCGAGGAGGAAGCCGCTGCCATCCTGCAGAAGCTCGATCCTGAGGAAGTCCGTCAGCTCGGCAAGGCGATGTTCGCGGTCGCCGATGTCAGCGAGATCGAGGTCGAACATGTGCTCGACGATTTCGTCGGCAAGGCACGCGAGCGCACTGCGATCGGCTTCGATCCGCGCCCCCGCATCGAGGCGGTGATGACGCGCGCTTTGGGCCAGGAAAAGGCCGACAGCGTGCTCGCACGGATCGTCCCGGCAGATGAAGCGTGCCAGATCGACTTGCTCGATTGGCTCGATGCCAATGAAATCGCCGCGATGATCGAGAAGGAACATCCGCAGATCGCCGCCGTGCTGATCGCCAATCTCGATCCGGCGGTCGGCGCGCAGGTGCTCGAACTGATGCCCGATGCGGTGCAGCCTGACATCCTCCACCGCCTCGCACGGCTGGGGCCGATCACGCCCGAGGCGGTCGCGACGCTCAAGACCATGCTCGCCAACCGCACGACATCGACGCAGACGCAGACCGGCGTCACGCTGGGCGGCACGCGCGACGCCGCCAAGATCCTGTCGAGCGGGCGCAAGGCGACCGAGCTGCGCGTCATGCCGAAACTCTTCAAGATCGACCGCGAAGTGGCGAAGGCGATCGAGGAAGCGATGTTCGTGTTCGACAACCTGCTCGAGCTCGATGACAAGAATCTCGGCACGCTGATCCGCAACATCGACAGCGACATTCTCACGCGCGCGCTGAAGGGCGTCGACGAGAGCGTTCGCGCGCGCTTCCTCGGCTGCATGTCGAGCCGCGCCGCCGACGGCATTCGCGACGAGATGGAGGCGCGCGGGCCAATGAAGCTCAGCGAAGTGCTCGATGCGCAGAAGGTAATCATCCAGATCGCGCGCAATCTCGCCAAGGACGGCACGATCCAGATGGGTGGCGGTGACGACGATTATGTCTGAGTTTACAGCCGGTTTTTCCTCGCGCGGGATTGGCGTCGCCGAGGCGCTCCAGGCCGCGTTCGCGCCCCGCGTTGCGGGCTTCGCCGCCGCCGATCTGCGTGATCGCGCAACGCGTGGCCCCGTTCATTTCGCGCCGCAAAGCGAGAGCGACGCCAGCCCGAAACACTTCTCGCCGGCCAATCCGGGTAGCAATCCGACCGCTGGCTGGGACCCGCTCGATGCCACTGCGCCGCCCGCGCCGTTTATCGATCCGGTCGCGGCTGCCCATGCGGCGGGCTATGCCGAGGGCGTCGAGGCCGCGCGTGCCGAATCCGCCGCGAACGCCGAGCGCGACCGCGCCTTGCTCGCCTCGCTCACCCATGCCTTGCAAGCCGACGACCGGATCGATCGCGACGCGGTCGCCCGACGGCTGCGCGAGACGGTGCTGTTTCTGGTCACGCGGCTGGTCGGCGAGGTCGGCATTTCCCCCGAAATCCTCGCGCGCCGGATCGAGGCCGCTGCCGAAATGCTGAGCGATGCCGCCGAATCGGCGATGCTGCGCGTCCATCCGGACGATGTCGCGTTGCTCGAAGGAAAATTGCCGCGCCAGATCTTTGCGATTGGCGATGCGAGCGTCGCGCGCGGCGCGTTCGTGCTCGAAAGCGCCTCGACGATCGTCGAGGACGGTCCCGGGGAATGGCTCGAACAATTGGCGCAGGCGATCGACCGCGTCGCGGTGCCGGAGGCGTGAGCGCGTTCCCCACCGTTCGTGCTGAGCTTGTCGAAGCACCCGTAACCACGCTTTCCGATGCCCGCGCAGCACATGCCCTTCGACAGGCTCAGGGCGAACGGGAAAGGTATCTCTCGTCATGCTGAACCGCTTCACCGGCGACTATCTCGATTCCCTGGGCTTGCCCGATTTCACCCCGCGCCCGAAGGTTTCGGGGCGGCTCGCCTCGTTCGACGGGCTGTTGATGGAGGCGGTCGGGCTCACCCTGCCCGTCGGCACCGTCTGCCAGGTCGGGGACCGTGCATCGGGCGTCGAGGCCGAAGTGATCGGTTTCCGCAACGGGCGCACGCTGTTGATGAACCTCGGCGGCGCGGCGGCGCTGTTGCCGCAAGCACCGGTTCGCCCGGTGGGCGCACCGGGCGAGGCCGAAGTGGGCCCCGCCATGCTCGGTCGCGTGGTCGATGGTGCCGGCAAGCCGATCGACGGCCTGGGGCCCATTCGTGGTGCGGCGCGCTGGCCGCTGGCGGGCAAGATCCAGTCGCCGCTCGACCGTGGCCGCGTGCTGCAACCGCTCGATGTCGGGGTGCGCGCGATCAATGGCTTGCTCACCGTCGGTCAGGGACAGCGGATCGGCATCATGGCCGGATCGGGTGTCGGAAAATCGGTGCTGCTCGGGATGATCGTCCGCGCGGCCGAGGCCGATGTCATCGTGATCGGCCTGATCGGCGAACGCAGTCGCGAAGTCGCCGACTTCCTCGAAACCAAAGTGGCGGGCGAAGCGCGCAAGCGTGCCGTCGTCGTTGCGGTGCCTGCCAACCATTCGCCCGTCCTTCGCATTCGCGGTGCCTTGCGCACCCACGCCATCGCCGAAGGGTTTCGCGCGCAGGGCAAGAAGGTGCTGCTGATCATGGATTCGCTCACCCGCGTCGCCCATGCCGGGCGCGAGATCGGCCTTGCGCTGGGCGAACCCGCGTCCGCGCGCGGATATCCACCTAGCGCGATCGCGATGCTCCCGAATTTGATCGAACGCGCCGGGGTCGATGTCCATTCGGGCGGATCGATCACCGCGATCTATACCGTGCTCGCCGATGGCGACGACGGCAACGATCCGGTCGTGGATAGCGCGCGCTCGATTCTCGACGGGCACATCGTGCTGTCGCGCCAGCTCGCCGAGCGCGGCGTATACCCCGCGATCGACATCGGTCCCTCGGTCAGCCGCGTGATGAGCGACATCGTCGGGCAGCAGCATCTGAAGGCCGCGCGCGTGCTGCGCCGCCACCTCGCCACTTACGAGGAAAATCGCGATCTGGTGCTGATGGGGGCCTATCGATCAGGTGCTGATCCGGCGATCGATGCCGCCATCGCCTGCCACCCGGCGGTGATGGAATATATCAAGCAGGACCCGGGCGAGATGGTGACGCTCGATGATGCCGCAGCCGAGCTGATCGGCGTGTTCGCGGATGGCTAAATCCAAGCTCGACCGCATCCTGCGCGTCCGTACCTTGCAGCTCGGCCTCGTCCAGGCCGAGGAATCGCGCGCGCAGGAACGCGCCGCGAGCGAGGCGCTGCTCAAGTCGCGCATCGCGCAGCTGGTCGAAGGGGTCTCGCCCGCGCCAGCCCCGGTCGCAGGCTTTTCACTCATTGCGGCGGCGCATTTCCGCCAGCGTTTGCACCAATCCGCCGAAGCCGCCGAGGGTCGCTTGCGCGCCGCTCAAGCCGTCGCCGAACGCGCGGCGGAAGCCACGCGCGAGGCGCGCCGCGACCAGAGCGCGATCGAGAAACTGATCGCCCGCGCACAAGCCGATGCCGCGCTCAAGGAAATTCGCGCGCTGGAGACGGCACCGCCCTCGCGCAAAATCCGGCATGATCCTTGCTTATAGCCTGACGGGTACCGCCTTCGGCCCCGCTGGAGCTTGCATGATCGACCTGTCGTCCGCTTTGCCACCGCTTGCCCCGCCCGCGCCGCCACTTGTAGTGGCGGGCGACGGTGCCGTGGCGTCGGGCGGGAGCTTCGCGCAGACGCTGGGCGCGTTCCTCGATGCCAAAGAGGCCGCGCTCGAGCCGCAAGCAGCGAACCCGCTGATCGCCGAACGGCAAGCCGCTGCCGAACCCGGCAAGGATTTGCCTGTCGTGGCCGATGACGAAGCCGATCCGGCTGACCCCGCCGCGCAAAACCCGTGGCTGGCCGCGCTAACGCCGCCCGTACCGTTTCCTGTCGCCGTCACCGCCTCGCCCCCTGAAGGCGTGACCACCGCGCCCATAGCCGCGCAAAGCGCGCCGCCCGCCACCGCCGCCGCCCCGGAGACGCCGCGCGAAACGCCGACCGTGCAGGAAAGCGCCCCGCCGCAGATGTCCGAGGCTCCCGAAGCGACGCCGACCCGGCCAGCGCTGCCGACCAAGATCCTCGATGCTATCTCGCCGTCGCTCCGGCCTGCGGCGGGAATCGTCGCTCCAAAGCCGATGGTCGATGCTCCGCAACGCACACCCGACGCGTCGGTCTCTGCATCCGCGCCGGTCGCCGCACCTGCGCAAGCGATCACCGTCAGCACGCTGCCACAGCCCGCCGGCCAGGTCTTCGCCTCGGCCCGTGCGATCGCCGGATCGTGGCGCGACCGTGCGCGAGGGGAAGGCCGCGATCCGCTGGACGGTCCGGCAAGCTTCGCGACCGCCGCCCCGATCGACCTGCGCGAACGCGCGGTGGTCCAGGCCGCTGCGCAGACCGCGAATCCGGCGCTCGATCTGACCGCCGATAGCGGCCTGCAACGGATGATCGACCGGATCGAAACGCTGCGCGACGCCGCCGATGCGGGCGACACGCGCGTGCGGCTCATTCCCGATGCGCTGGGCAGCATAGACGTCGCGGTGCGGCAGGAGGGCGAGCGCGTCCATGTCCACTTCACCGCCGAGCAGGACGCGACGCGTGCGCTGATCGCCGAGGCGCAACCGCGTCTTACCGAACTCGCCGCCGCACGCGGGGTGCGGATCGGCGACACCAGCGTCTCGACCGGCACCGGCGGCGGCAATGCCCCGCCCCAGCCACAAGCGCAGCCGCGCGCTGCCCCACCCGGCGCGCCCGCATCGG